>JADFPV010000045.1 GCA_022562155.1 Chloroflexota bacterium | reverse complement strand
GCCGGTACGACCGGCTACGAGTTCCTCAACGCGGTCAACGGTCTCTTCGTCGAACCCGACGGCCTCGAGGCGCTACAGAACGCCAACGCGAAGTTCGCGGGCGGCTCGCAATCCTTTGCGGATGTCGTCTTCGATTCGAAGCTGCAGGTCGCTCGCGATCTGTTCCCAGCCGAGCTGCGCCGTCTCGCTCGCGACCTCGCTGTCTTCGCCTCAGCAGAAGTATCTTTAGAGGAACTGGCCGATGCAGTCGCCGTGGTGGCTGCCGCGTTCCCGGTCTACCGCACCTACATCTCAGATCTTGAGATGTCCTCTCGTGATCGCGACGTCATTGAGCAGGCCGTTAGCGAAGCCCGCAGGCGCGCCGACGGCAGTGTGGCTCTCGACGTTCTGGAACGTGTCCTGGCGCTCGATGTGCCAGCGGAGCAGCGAGAAGCGTGCCTCCGTTTCGTTATGCGTTGGCAGCAGTTCACCGGCCCCCTCGCGGCCAAAGGTCTCGAGGACACCGCGCTGTATCGGTACAACGCGCTGCTCTCCATGAACGAGGTCGGCGCCGATCCAGGGGGCCTGAGAGCAGTAAGCCCCGTGGCGCTGCACGAGTTCAACATTCGCAGACAAGAGCACACGCCCCATTCACTGAACGCCACGGCTACGCATGACACCAAGCGCGGCGAGGATGTGCGTGCTCGACTCAACGTCTTATCAGAACTCGCCGATGAATGGGTGGAGCATCAACGTCGCTGGAGCGAACTCAACAGCGGACTCAAAACGTCCCTTCATGGTGAGCACTCTCCATCCGCTAACGACGAGACGCTGATCTATCAGACACTCGTCGGCGCCTGGCCGCTCCACGATCGTGAGTTGCCCGAGTTCCGCGAGCGCCTGCATGCCTATGTCATCAAGGCCGCGCGTGAAGCCAAGGAACGTACGAGCTGGCTCGATCCTGATCAGGACTACGAGCGCGCCCTCACCGGATTCGCGGAGGCGTTGTTCGTCTCCCAGCCCTTCCTCGATGCGTTCCTCCCGTTCCAGCAGCGCATCGCGGAGCTAGGTCTCGTTAACTCCCTCGCGCAGGTTGTGCTGAAGATCGCCTCGCCCGGCGTGCCTGATATCTACCAGGGGACGGAGCTTTGGGACCTCAGCCTCGTCGATCCGGATAATCGACGCCCGGTCGACTTCGCGAAACGCGCTCGTCTTCTCGACGAGATTTCGCAGTCTGAGCCCAGCATCGAGCTCGCGCAGGAGTTGCTCTCGAACTGGCAAGAGGGGCGGATCAAGCTCTACATTACCCACAAGTGCCTCAGCTTCCGTCGGGCCAACGCCGCGCTCTTCTCAGAAGGCGATTACGTTGCGCTGGAGGTAGTAGGCCGGCATGCCGAGCGCGTCCTCGCGTTCGCGCGCCGAAACGAAGACACGTGGGCCGTCGCCGTAATCCCGCGGTTGGTCGCAGGGCTGGGCTCCCCACCGCTGGGAGACGTCTGGCGCGATACATCAGTTGTACTGCCAGACACCGCACCGAAGCGCTGGTCGAATGTCTTCACAGGGGAGCTGCTGACCGCGCCGAATGGCGTCATATCGTTGGCAAATACGTTCGCCGTCTTACCGATTTCACTTCTAGCGACAGTACAAACTTGACAAATTATGCCCCGCTTGCTACTATGAATGTTAGATTCTGCCTGACTGGTAAAACGGTTCGGTTGAATCATGAGAAGCCCTGGCTCTTGAGCCGGGGCCTCTGTTTTTGTCCGGCTCGCGAACCCTACTCCCCCCGTAGCGCAGGTATCGATGACGCGTCCGCGACGGCCAGGCCCGCGCGCGCCAGGATGAGCACTTGGGCGCCGATCAGCTCGAACCCGGCGCCGACTGTACCGCCCGCCTTGAAGCGCGCGTGCATGTTCTCCAGGATTACGCCCAGCTTGAAGTTCGCCAGCGCGATGTAGAAGTCCAGGTTGCCCAAGCTGCGGCCGCTCTTCTCCTCGTAGCGAGCGCGGCCCTCGTCCCAACTCGGGAAGCCGGGCAGCGTGATCACGCCCATGTTGCCTATCGACGCCAGTTCGCCGGTCGCGTCGCGGTCGCGCCAGTACATGCGCAGGATGCCCAGGTCGGCCAGAGGGTCGCCCAGCGTCGACATCTCCCAGTCGAGCACCGCCGCGATGTTCCCGTCGTCGTTCACCATCGTGTTGTCGAGCCGGAAGTCGCCGTGGACGATCGTGCCGTCAGTTCGTTCGGGAATCGCTTTCGGCAGCCGCCGCGCCAGCTCCTCCAGCTCCGGCAGGTCGCGCGTCTTTACGTTCTCGAGCTGTTCGGTGAAACGCCGCACCTGCCGCTCGATGTACCCTGCTGGCTTCCCGAAGTCCTCCAGCCCGACGTCTTTTGGTTCCAGCGTGTGGAGCGCTACCAGCGTGTCGACCAAGCGCTCGCCCATGTAGCGGCGCTGTTCTTCTGTGTAGCGCTCGGTGACAAGCTTAGGGTCGGTCGGCACCAGCCCTTCGACGTGCTCCATGATGTAGAACGGCGCGCCGATCACGTCGCTGTCCTCGCAGATGGCGTAGGTCTTCGGCACGGCGACGTCCGTCCCGGCCAGCGCCGAGATCACTCGGTACTCGCGGCCCATGTCATGCGCGCTCGCTTGAACGTGCGATAGGGGAGGGCGTCGCAGCACCCAAGACTGGCCGTCGCTCTCCAGCCTGTACGTTAGATTCGAGCGTCCATGCCCGATGATCGTCGCTTCCAGCGACTCCACCTCCGCCACATGCTCGCGGAACCAGGGCGTTAGACCCTCGAAATCGATACCGGCTACTTCCTCAGCCATCGCTACTTCCTCTCCAGCGGCTCCATGGCCTGCCGCAGTTGCGGAGCAACTGCAAGCTACCGCGCACCGGTAGCCATCTTAGACGCGCCGCTGTTGCGGAGCAACAGCCAAGCTACCGCGAAGCGGTAGCCGCTCGCAATGCGGCGCGTAGTCCTGTACAATCCTGAACACTGTTCACACTGAACAACGTTCAGTTCTGGACAGACGTTCATCTCAACCGGCCTAGTATCGCAAAGGAGGTCCATCATGGCTATCGATTTCACACTGCCGCCTGAGGTAGAAGACGTTCGCCTGCGCGTCCGCACGTTTATGGACGAAGAGGTCCGTCCCGTGCAGGAAGGCCTCCAGCGCGAGGAGGCCGAGCGAGGCCGCTTCATCCAGGAGATCGTCAAGCTGCGCGAACGGGCGAAAGATCAAGGACTCTGGAACCCCCACATGCCCAAAGAGTGGGACGGCATGGGGCTCAGTATCACAGCGATGGCGTTCGTCTCCGCCGAAGCTGCCCGCGTCGGCGGCATCGGCCCTTACGTGCTCAATGCCCAGGCCCCGGACGAAGGCAACATGCACACGCTGCTTGCTTGGGCCACGGACGAACAGAAGGAGAAATACCTGCGACCGCTCACGGAAGGCCGCGGGCGCTCCTGCTTCGCGATGACCGAGCCGGAAGTCGCCGGCTCAGACCCGACGCAAATCCAGACGACAGCCGTAAAGGACGGTGACGACTGGGTTCTCAACGGCCACAAGTGGTTCATCTCCGGCGCGCGCGGCGCGCAGTTCGCCATCTGCATCGCCCGCACCGACCCCGACGCCGACCCTCCTCAGGCGCGTAACAGCGCCTTCCTCGTCGACATTCCTTCCGAGGGTTGGGAAGTCGTCCGCGACATCGATACGATGCACGGGCGCGGCAACCACTGCGAGATCACCATCAAGGACGTCCGCGTCTCCGCCAAGAACATGCTGGGCGGCCAAGGCGAGGGCCACAAGCTCGGCCAGGCTCGTCTTGGTCCGGCGCGTCTTGCTCACTGCATGCGTTGGATCGGCCAGGCCGAGGTCGCGCTGGAGATGCTCGTCGACCGCGCTCTCAAGCGCTTCTCGCACGGCTCTCTGCTGGCCGATAAGCAGGCGATTCAGTGGATGATGGCCGACTCGGCGATGGAGTTGTACACCGGCAAGCTGATGATCCTGCACGCCGCCTACCGCATCGAGAACGGGTTGGAGTTCCGCCAGGAGGTCTCGTTCGCCAAGCACCATGTCGCCAACGCGCTCTGGAAGATCATCGACCGCTCGATCCAGGTGCACGGCGCGCTCGGCTACTCGACCGACACGCCGCTCGCCGACATGATGAAGGCCGCGCGCTCGGCCCGCCTCGTGGACGGCGCCGACGAAGTCCACCAGCAGACCATCGCCCGCAACGTCATCAAGGCCTACAAAGCGGACGGCACAACGAGGATGGCCACCGGCGATCTGTTGTAGAGAAGCGACTAATTCGTCAGCCAAGCGGATGCAGGGGCGCAGTCCCTGCCGGGGGTCTGGGGGTGTCCCCCAGAAACACCTATACTACTTCCGCCATGCCGTCGAACATCGAAGTTCGAAGTTCGAGGCTCGATGTCGGTCAACCGGAGGTTGCCCTAAGATGATCATCACTTCCCACGCCGCCTGTAAGGGCCACGCGCCGGAGAACACGCTCGCCGGGATCCGCGCCGCGTTGCGATATAAAGCCGACGCCATCGAGATCGACCTGCATTGCACTCGCGACGGCGTGCCGGTGCTGATCCACGACGCGACGCTAGAGCGCACGACCGACGGCGAGGGCGAGATCGCGGACCTCAGCTTGCGACAGGTGCGCAAGCTGAACGCGGCTGCATCGCTGCCGGGCAACAAGCGTCACCAGATCCCGACGCTGCGCGAGGTGGTTAAGGCCGTGAATGGCCGGGCGCTGCTCGTGCTCGAGATCAAGGCCACGAAGATCGAGGAAGCCGTGCTGGACGTCGTCCGGCGCGAGAAGGCGCTCGACCACTGCGCCGTCCACTCGTTCCGGCCCGGCATCGTCGAGCGCATCCGCAAACTGGAGCGACGCATGCCCTGCTCGCTCCTCACCACCGGTCACGACGTGAAGGACTGGGACCAGCTACTGGGCTTCGCGCTCTCGCTAAACGCGCAGGGCGTTTCGGTGCACCACAGCGCCGTCACCGCCAAGCGCGTCCGTCAGGCCCACCTGCGCGAGTTGCGTTTCTCGACTTGGACGGTCGACAAGCGCGACGACGTCCGCCGCGTCGCGGCCTGCGGCGTGGATTCTGTTACCACTAACTACCCGGACCGCGCCCGACGCTGGCTACCGAAGAGGTAGCGAAAGCCCAGCAGAGCGCAGAAGGCGGAGCGTTCTGCAAAGGCTAACGCTGACCCGTAGGTCAGCTGTTAGCCGGGGCACTCCATGTCTATGTCGATGTCGTTGTCGTCGGCGATGTCCTGCAGCGCGATGCACGAGGCAGCAAAGCGGTCTTCGGCGTCGACGAAGCCCGGGCCTTCTAGGACGAGCGTTGCGTCGTCGAACGTCGCGGCTGTATCGAGCACCGTAATGGCGTTGTCGTACATGTCGCCAAGTTCCTGGCCTGCGGTGACGGCCTCGGCGTGAGCGTCCGCTACCTCGGCGGGTGCGTTCAGGTCGTCGATTTCGCTTACAAAGTCGTCTGTGGCTGTACCCATGTCATCGACGAAGTTGACGAACACTTCGATCTGCTCCTCCTCGGAATCCGTTCCCTCGAATTCCGCTTCCGCCTCCTCATCCAACGTATCGAGGTCGTCAGCGTATCCCTGGCTCAGTGCCTCCAGCTCGTCGAAGTACTCAGCCAGCGTCAGCTCGCCGCCGCCGTTCCCGTCGCCGTCATCGTCGTCACCACAAGCGACCGCGCCCAGCGATAGCGCCATGGCTCCGACGAACGCTAGTACCAGATATCGGATCTTCATACTCATTCCTCCTCCTCGTCGCAGTTGAACTCGACGTCGATGCCGTTATCATTGGCCATCGCCTGGGCCTCCAGGCAGACCGCGGTGAATCGGTCGAAGGCATCCTCGATAGCGCTGTCCTCGAAGAGCGCCTCGAACTCCTCTTCAGTCGAAATCTCCTCGATCTCATTGATGGCGTCGCTGAACAGCTCCACGACAGTCCGGCCGGCCTCGACTACCCGATCATGGAGGTCTTCGGCCTCCGCTGGCGGGTCGATGTCGGCGATGCCCTCTACGAACTTCTCGATCGCAGCCGCGCCTTCATCGAAGAACGACTGCGCAGCGTCGATCACCTCATCCACCGACTCGACGTCCGCGAACGCCTCGTCGAACTCGGCTTCTAGCGCCTCCGTCCGTGCTGCGTACTCGTCGTCTAGGACGTCAATTCGCTGGAAGAACTCTTCCAGCGTCAGGGCGTCGCCGCCACCCCCGTCATCGCCGCCACCACCCCCGTCGTCGCCGCCGCAGGCTGCCGCGAACGACCCGGCGACTACGAGCAGACTGGCGATGATGGCTAACCTCAATGTTTTCATGTTCATGGAAGCCTCCTTAACTAAACTGTTAATGAAGGTACGCATGTTAGCGTCTTAGCCGCAAATGGTTCCACATACGGCGGAGACAGGCGCCGGCGAAATTGACACCTTCTCAGACTGCGCGATACACTGCCCGCGCCCATGAGTACATCCAAGCGAGAGTGGCAAGAAGGCACCTATCACGAGGCCAAAGAGCGCTCTCCGGAGCGTGACGCCACCTTCCAGACAAGCTCCGGTAAGCCCGTAGAGCCGCTCTACGCGGCCGAGGACATCTCGACCAACGGCGGCTTCGATTACGAAGAAAAACTCGGCTATCCGGGCGCTTACCCGTATACGCGCGGCATCCAGCCCACGATGTATCGCGGCCGCTTCTGGACCATGCGCCAGTACGCTGGCTTCGGCACCGCTGAGGAGTCCAACGAGCGCTACAGGTACCTGCTCTCGCAGGGCCAGACCGGCCTATCTGTGGCCTTCGACCTGCCTACGCAGATCGGCTACGACGCCGACGACGAGATGGCCGAGGGCGAGGTCGGTAAGGTCGGTGTCTCCATCTGCTCGATCCGCGATATGGAGACGCTCTTCGACGGCATCCCGCTCGAGCAGGTCACCACGTCGATGACGATCAACGCTACCGCTTCGATCCTGCTCTCGCTCTACGTCGCCGTCGCCAGGCGTCAGGGAGCCGATCTGGCGAAGATCGGCGGCACCACACAGCACGACATCCTCAAGGAGTACATCGCCCGCGGCACCTATATCTTCCCGCCGCGTCCGTCGATGCGGCTCGTCACGGACGTGTTCCGCTACTGCCGCGATGAGCTGCCTTCCTGGAACACGATCAGCATCAGCGGCTACCACATGCGCGAGGCAGGCTGCACCGCCGCGCAGGAGGTTGGGTTCACGATGGCGAACGCCATCGCCTACGTCGAGGCCGGGCTCGCCGCCGGGCTGGAGTTCGACACGTTTGCGCCGCGGCTCGCCTTCTTCTTCGCCTGCCACAGCCCCTTCCTGGAGGAGATCGCCAAGTTCCGCGCTGCCCGCCGGCTCTGGGCCCGTATCGCAAAGGAGCGCTTCGGTGCCAAGGACCCGCGATCGATGATGCTGCGCTTCCACACCCAAACTGGCGGCGCCACGCTCACCGCGCAACAGGTCGACAACAACATTGTGCGTACAGCCTTCCAGGCGCTCTCGGCAGTGCTCGGCGGCACACAGTCGCTGCACACCAACTCGAAGGACGAGGCGCTCGCGCTGCCCACGCAAGAAGCGGTCGAACTCGCGCTTCGTACACAGCAGATCATCGCCTACGAGTCCGGCGTTGGCGAAACGGTCGACCCTCTCGCTGGGTCGTACGTGATCGAACAGATGACCGACCAGGTGGAGGCGGAGGCGCAGGAGTACATCGACCGTATCGACACGATCGGCGGCGCGCTCACCGCGATCGAGCAGGGCTTTCAGCAACGCGAGATCCAGGAGAGCGCGTTCCGCATGCAGAAGGACATCGAGGCCAAGCGGCGCATCGTCGTCGGCGTTAACGAGTACGCCGAGGAAGAGGCGCCAATCGAAGGCCTGATGCGCGTCAACGCCGTCGTAGGCGAGCATCAGCGTAAGCGGCTCGACGACCTGCGCAACGATCGCGATGAAGCCCGCGCTCAGCAGCTACTGGAGCAGCTCGGCGAGGCCGCCGAGGGCACCGACAATCTGGTGCCGAACATGATTGAATGTGTGGAGAACGACGTGACGCTAGGCGAGATCTGCCACGTGCTGCGTGGCCTCTGGGGTGAGTACCAGGGAACGCTGGCGATCTAGAATCGAACGGACGCTTGACGAAGCGCTTCGCTGAGTCTTGTAGGCGAGGGTCTTCAGGCCCTCGCGGGAACGGTCAGGGATCATCAGCCGTAGGGGCGCTTCGTGAATCGCCCTGTTCCGCATCGTAAGGAGACAACATGGACAAAGCAGAAGTACTGCAAAATGTCGAAGCCGAGTCTCAGAACCTGCAGGAGGCCGTGAAGGGCCTCGACAACGACCAGATGGCCGAAACGTGGCTCGACGGTTGGTCCGCGAAGGACATCCTCGCGCACGTCCTTGGCTGGGACCGTGAGATGATCGTCTTCCTGGAGCGCCTGGCCCGCGGCGAGCGGCCTGCGCCAGAGGGCGTCGACTACTCCGACCCAAACGCCTGGAACGCGAAGTTCGCGCTGGAGTTCGCGCCCATCAGCGGGTCGACTGTCCTCGCGATTTGGAGGCAAGTCCACATGAACTTCCTCAGGGCGGCTAAGGCGCTTCCCGACGATCGCTTCGGCGAGAAGGACGGCAAGCCCAAGACGGCCAACCGTATGCTTGCCGACAGTGGATATCAGCACTACCAAGAGCACACGGCTCAGATACTCGAGTGGCGCAAGAGCGCGGGCATCTAGCGCTCGTGCACGTCAACCACGTTCACCACACCGGAGTCGTCGTCAAAAGCCTCGAAAAAGCCTACGTAGTCTTTGGCGACACTCTCGGCATGCGTCTCGTAAAGGAGGGTGTTATGGAAGACCAGGGCGTAAAAGCCGCCCTGTTCGACATTGGTAACAGCTTCCTGGAGCTGCTCGAGCCCATCACGCCGGACACCGGCATTGCGCGCTTCCTTGAGAAGCGCGGTGAAGGCCTCCATCACGTCTGTCTGGAGGTTGACGACATCCACGCTGCGCTGGCCGACCTCAAGTCCAAGGACGTCGAGCTGATTGATGAGGAGCCCCGCGATGGTCTCACGGGCGAGATCGCCTTCATTCACCCCAGCGCCGTCCACGGCGTGCTCGTGGAACTCATCCACGGCCCCACCGCATTTCGCGTTGGTGAATAACATGCTTCCCCTCTCACTCGACCACCTCGTGATCGCAGTTCGTGATCTCCATGCGGCGAGCCAGAACTACCAGCGTATCCTCGGGCGTAGGCCGTCCTGGACGGGCCGGCATCCTATGTACGGCACCGCTAACGTCCTCTTCCGCATCGACAACTGCTACATCGAGCTGCTCGCCCCGACTGGTCAGTCAGAAGACTCACCCTGGAACCGCGAACTGAACGGCCGCCTCGATACCGTCGGCGAGGGTCTCTATGCGATCGCGATGGGCACGTCTAACATCGCGACCACGGTCCAGGAGATTCGAGCCGGCGGCATCGATATCGCGGACGCTGCCGATGGGGACGGCGTGGATGAGCAAACCGGCGCCCGACGTGAGTGGGCCAACGCACGTATGCCGGTGAAGGATACGCGAGGCGTCCCGGCGTTCGTCATCGAGCACCGATCGCCGGCTGACGCGTTGCCCATGGCGCCGTCGATCAGCCCCGACGGCACAGCCGTTCACGCTCTCGATCACACGGTCATCGCGTACTCGAACAAGGAGTGCCTGAAGCTTTGGCACGAGACGCTCGGACTAGACCTGCGACACACGCTGGATCACAAGGGGCGCTCGCTTCACTTCCTGCTGCTCGGCGAGTCGATCCTCGAGCTCGTTGGCGAGACGGACCCCAAGGAACCCGGCGAGCGCGACATCCTCTGGGGGGTCGCCTATCGCGTCAAGGACGTGCCTGCGACGGTCGAACGGCTGCGTGCGGTGGGCGTGGGCGTGAGCGAACCCCGCGATGGCAACGCGCCGGATACGATTGTCGCCGATCTGAAGCGAGGCTTCTCTAACGACGTGCGCACGCTCCTAATCCAGAAAGAAGTCAAGTGACACGGTCGCCCGAAGAGCTGACGGACGTCTTCCACGTCTCTCGAGACGAGGCCTACTTGCGCCAGGCCAAGGAGGAAGCTGCCTACTACGACCGGCCGCGGATGATGGGCATCGACCCGGAGTCGCTTGTGGCGGACGCCTATCTGAACGAGGTCAACACCGGCGACCGAGATCTTCCTTGGTTTGAGACGATACCCAGTTATGGGAGCTTCGAGCGAGGTTGCGCGCTAGGTGCCGGAGGCACGAAGCAACGCACTCGTATCCTCCACCAAAACCCCCAGCTTCATCTCACAATCTATGACATCAGCGAGGGTTCGCTTGCGGTCTTGGAGTGCGATCTTGCGAGCCAGTTTCCCAACCGGGTCGTGACAAAGCAAACCGACCTCAATTTCGTCGAGCTGCCAGAGAATTCGTTTGACCTGATCATCTCATCGGGCTGTCTGCATCACCTGTACAACCTCGAACATGTTGCCTTCCAAATCAACAAGAGCCTGACGCCGGATGGCTACTTCTTCCTGGAGGATTACGTGGGCGAAGCCCGTTTTCAGTTCAGCGAAGAGAAGAAGCGCATGTTTGAAGAGGCCTTGGCGGAAGCGCAGACGCGCCATCGTTCCATCCGGCACTGGAGGACCGCTTGGCCCGATCTGGACAACTGGACCTTCAGCCCGTTTGAGGCGCTGCGCTCGGACGAAACCCTCGGGATCTTTCGTCGCTATCTGACCGAAGTCAAAGTTCGCACCGTCGGAGCTATCGTCGGCCTTATCATGTTCGTGCAGCCTCCCGCGCCACTGGGGCAGCCCGAATCGATCAAGGAAGCCCTCCTCCGCCGGCTCGCCTCCCTCAAGTCATGGCTCTTACGAGATCGTGGCAGCAGGCTGGAAATCAATACCAGGCTGGCGACGCAACTTATTCCTCTGGACCGCCAGGTTTCCGAAGCCGGGACGCTGATACCGACAAACGGCTTTGCGGTATACAGGAAGCGAGTGCGGACATGAAGATCAAGGGCCTGGATCACATCGTATTCGCCGTCCGTGACGTGGAACAGGCCGCAGCCGCCTGGAAGCACGTCTTCGGCCTTGAAGTAGGCCAGCGATTGCAGCCTGAGTCCATCCAGGCGTTGATTGGCCTGATGCAGGTCGGCGTGAGTGGCTCCATGGGGGCGCTTCTCGAACTAGCTCAGCCGCTTGGGATAGAGGGGCCCGTGGCGCAGGCCTTGGAAGAGCGTGGCGAGGGTATGCTCTCTCTGTCCATAGAGGTCAAGGACATTGATGTGGTCGTCGCCGAACTCCACGCTGCCGGCGTTGCTATCTCGGATGTTGTCCAGGGTCCGCTGCCGGCCACGCGAGTCGCTCGCATGCCGGCCGAGCCCACCCATGGTGTCCGCCTACAGCTCATCGAGCGCGTTGGCTAAGGTCAACAGTCCTTGAGCGAGAGGACGGCTCTGTTCGCGTCCGTGACGCAGACCGCATGCCACGTCGTGCACTTCTCGAAGTCGCAGCCTAACAGAGTCGCCTCGCAAGCAACGAGCCAGGTTTCCTCAACTCGACTAGCGTTGCAATCCTCGCCGGAGACCTCGTAGGCGGCATCGGGCTGACTTGCGATCCATTCCGCCCCCGACGCGATCGCCTCGTCGGCGGAGAGGCCCTGAGCCGTTTCGGGCTCAAGGGCTGGTTCTGCCGCGAGCCCACTGACGCTAGCGGGTGGCACAGCTAGGAACACGGCCGGTTCCGGCTCGATAACGCAGGTCGTTAGGAACCATGCGCGCTCCGTTTCGCTCAAGTAGGGCGTGCCTTGGATCGAGTCGCAGTTCGCGCGGTTCGATTCCTCCGGGGCCGGGCTCGCGGTGTTCTGAAGTGCGGCCAGGGCCAAGTTTTCGATGACTTCGTTCGCGGCTTCGTGGCTCGGTTCAGCTGCCACGGAAACGCTGCGTACGTCTTCGGCGGCGGGTTCGACGAGAGCCGATGTCCTGCCGCTGAGGCCGGAGTCTTCCCGCATGAGGCCTGCCGTGACCATAACGCCCACAGCTGCCAGTGCCACTATGCAGATTACCAAGGTGTTTCTGAGGCTCGCGCTCCGGCCGTGTGTGGGATGCTTTGCCACATCCAGGACGCCGCTCAACTCCAGTGCTCGCCGGCGCTCAATCTCTCTCGAGCGCCCCCGGAAGTCATCCTGACCTAAGGCGTTGACGTCTCTATCCATCACCCTGCCACACTTAGTTGACCGTTTCCGGTGAACGGCGAGTAGCTTACTAATTCAACGAGTCAATGTCAATAGATTGACGTAACACGCAATGACTGAATCTGAGGTAGTTTGTAAAGCGCTCACGCATTCGATATATTTTGGCTGCTGGTGCATTTTGGTGATGGGGGACCCTAGACGTACTTTCGAGGCGACCAGTAGCGAGCGCTCGGTCGTCGTGCGTTGGGTTCAGTGGGGGAGTATGAACAAGGGCATGCTGGCGCGAATCGTCCCCGGTACGGCGCTGCTTCCACTTGGGATCGCTATCTTAGCCATAGCCGTGGTTGCGGTCTCAGTAAGTAGTAGCAAAGCAACGATCGCTGCCAGCGGCGGCGCCGGCATGTCCCTCCAAGTGTACTCCGAGACCAGCACCTCGCCAGGTGCCCTCATCTGCGATGTGGGTTCAGCGTACCGTGGATGTGAGGTTCCCAACGGCATGACCTTCAACGTTGCCGTTCTTGCCTCCGCACCCCCTGGGCCTCTGGAGCCAACGGATCCCGGCGGCTACACCGGCCACAGAATAGCCTTGGACTTCGGCTCGTCCACCACGCTTATTCCCCAACCAGGCCTCCAAGAGAGTCGGAGGCCGATATGCAACCCTGGTAGCGAACAGGAGCTGTCAGGCACGTATGTCCTTAGCTGTCAAGTGGTTCCTAGCGTCGAAGGCATCGATCCGATACCAACCTCTTACCCCGGAATCCTCGCCAGCGTACAATTCACCTGTGTACCAGGTGGTTCGTCGCCCGTCGAGATCGTCGGAGGCGAAGCCGCCGGGGCCACCGTGTACATTCGGGCCGGGTTGGTACACACCTTCAGGTTCCCGTTGAAGTCACAGACGGGTACTGGTGGCGGCCTGATCGCGGATGCTGTCCAAATCACCTGTATAGATACGCCTACCCACACGCCGCTACCTACGTCAACAGATACGCCCACCGACACGCCGACCGACACGCCGACCGACACGCCGACCGACACGCCGACGAATACGCCGTCGAATACGCCGTCGAATACACCCACCGACACACCTACGAACACGCCGACGAACACGCCGACGAACACGCCGACGAACACGCCGACGAATACATCCACCATCACACCGAGGCATACGGCTACAGACACACCCACAAACACGCCGACTCATACCTCCACCCATACGCCGTCGAACACGCCGACCAGTACGCCGACGCCAACCAACACGCCGACAGAGACTCCGACGTCGACTCTGACCCCCACGCCAACGCGGCTGCCGACGAATACCCCAACGCCGACGCCGACTCAGCAACCAACGTTCACGCCCACGCCGACGTTCCCAAGTACTCCCACCCACACACCGACTGTGACGCCATCGAATACACCCAACGACACCCCCTCAGATACGCCTGTGAACGCGGCGACGAACACGCCCATCCCCGTCGACTTGACGGGCACATGGTTCGTGGACCTCACGGGCGATGTGACCGACACTTGCTCCTACGTCTTCGTACAGGAAGGGGGCACCATCACGGGCGGAACCATGTCGTGCGCTTCCCTTGGACCCGGTGACTTCGTAGGCGTTGTTGAAGGCGACTCGTTCGACCTGACCGGCTCGATTTTCGGGGGGGACTTCCGCGCCATAGGGAGCGTAGACGGCGCCACGCTGGGCGGAACGTGGAACGCTTCGTGGGCCGCGAACCCGTCCGGTGTCAGCGGAACCCTATCCGCCTCCACCAATCGACCGACGCCCGTACCGACATCTACGGCCACGCCCGAGCCTACGGCTGAGGTGCTCCCCGCCACCGAGGTGCCAACTGAGACGCCGCTACTTGTGCCGGACGTCAGGCCTCAGACCAGCGGGGCCATCCCCTCCGTTGGTGACTTGTCGCTCGATCCTGGTGTCGTCGCCACCAATGCCGCCATCGCCTTCGCGCTGCTTGCGATCCTGCTCATCTCGTCCAGCGTCTTCAACGACACGCTCGCTGAGAACAGGTACGAAATCGAAGACCTGATCGGGAAGGTGCTGTCGCCGTTCCGGGCCCTGTTCGGCTTCCTAGGAGGTACGGTGTCCGCCATCGGCTTCTCGACCCGCTTAGGTCATTTGCTCGCGCTGCCGGTAATGCTGCTCCTGACGGGCGTCATCTACAGCTTCAACGAATCCGACGTTGGCCTGACCACGGAAACGCTGTTGCTCTTCTCCAGCCTCGTCATCGGGATCGGCATCATAACCGTCGTCTATGAGGGCGGCCAGGCCCTCGTCGTTCGGAATCGCTTCCACGTCGAGGCGAGCATGGACGTCATACCCTTTGCGCTCGGCATCGCCGCGTTCTTCGTGCTACTGTCGAGACTGGTCGAGTTCCAGGCGCCCATCCTCTACGGTTTTGTCGCCGCCGCCTCCATCCTCCGCGCGGCAGAGGTCGATGAATCACAGGAGGCGCAGGCCGTTGCCATCCCGTCTTTCATCCTTCTCGGCGTTAGCCTCCTTGCCTGGGCGCTGCTCGGTCCCCTCCGCCACCTCAGCGGCGATAGTGAACGCTGGTTCGTCCACCTGCCCGCCGAGTCCGCTGCGATCATCTTCGCTGGTGGAATCGAGGGCCTCCTGTTCGCCATGATCCCCCTGACCTTTACAGACGGTATCAAAGTCTTCCACTGGCAGAAGGTTGTCTGGCTTGTACTCTTCTTGGTGCCCGCGTTCCTCTTCGCGTGGGTCATCCTCAATCCAGAAGCGGAAGCGTTCAGCGCCCTGGTCCAAGGTCGCGTCGCGCTGGCCTTCGGCGTCGCGATCGGCTACGCCGCCATGACATTCGGCGTTTGGGTCTACTTCCTGCGTACGAAAGGCTCTGCGCAGCCTGCCGGCGGCCTGCACCCGCAACCTAACGTCCCATCGCCAAGAGGCAGTGAACCGCGGGGTGGTGACACGCAGCTGGTACCGCACCAGCGAACGCGCGGCTTGGTTCTGAAAGAGACTTCACCGAACCACTTCACAGTGGTGGACGAGGGCCGCGTCTAGATGTTACGGTTCGGCCTCGCGGGGCGGCCTAACTAACGGGGCTGTCATTGCGGACGGCGCGCTCCTGCTAGACTCTCCGCAGGCCGTGCGCTGGTGTTGCGGTGATGGCCTTTTCTGAACAGGGAGGTTCCAAATGTCCAGACGCCTTGTGCTTCTCCTGGTAGTCGTCGCTTCACTCGCCGTAATTGGCGCTGGCGTGTTCCTCCAGGAACGATCGGGCTCCCGGCCCGTGGCAGCAGAATCAAATATGGCCACCGACCTCGACGCACCACGTGCGCACAAAGGCGATGGCCTTAGACTTCAGAGCCCGCTCGCACAGATCAGCAGGGCAGTGGATGCGTATGGCCTGGAAGGCGCGTCGATCGTTGCGCGGGACATGGGGATCGATATCGAAGGCGGCGTCCTCGTGATCGTCAAGACGGCGCCTGGGCGCTACAAGGAGGTGGCGCAGAGCGCCGCGTCGCTTGGGGCTACCGTCGAATCTTCCAATGGAGATCTGCTCCAGATAAGAGTGCCCGCGTCCTCATTGGCCGCCATGGCACAGGGAGATGGAGTCCAGACGGTGCGGCTGCCGCTGCGGCCGGTTGTCGCGGACGAGATCACCGGCAAAGGTGTCGCCGAGATTGGAGCGACCGACTGGCATCAGGCCGGAATGACCGGTGCCGGCGCCCGCATCGCTGTCTTCGACCTCGGATTCGAGGGATACGAGTCGCTCCTGGGTTCTGAGCTGCCGCAGTCCGTCACGCCGCACTCCTGCCGCGAGGATGGGGATCTCTCAGGGGCAGGCGAGCCGCACGGAACGGCCGTTGCCGAGATCGTCCACGAAGTCGCCCCGGACGCCAGCCTCTTCTTGGCCAACTTTGGCACGGAAGTCGAGTTCGCGACCTGTATCGATTGGTTCATCGAGCAAGACATAGACATCGTCAATATGGCTGTCGGGTTCTTTGCAAGCGGGCCCGGTGACGGTACCGGCGTCATCAACGAGATGATCGATGAAGCCACTTCCAACGGCATCCTCTGGGTCAACTCCGCGGGAAATGAGGCTGGGAGCCATTGGCAAGGACCGTGGAGTAATCCTGATGGGGACGAATTCCTCAACTTCCGTGATGATGACGAAACGAACTACGTAGACGCTCGGGAAGGCGATTTCATCACGATTCTACTCAAGTGGGACGATCCATACGGTACGTCCTGCAACGATTACGACCTCTATCTCTTCGAACCCTCCGTCACGACGATCGTGGCCGGTTCGGAGGATTTTCAGGACTTCTGCTTCAGCGGCCTCGAGTCGATTCCCATTGAAGGCTTCAGCTATCAGGTGCCTGTGACAGGCCGGTACCATATAGCCGTCGGGAGCTTCTTCTCGGATGGACTGGCAAACTTCCACCTGTATTCGTTCAACCAGGGCTGTCCGGTCCTGCAGTATTGTTCGGCGTCAAGCAGTCTAGTTGAGCCAGCCGACAATCCGGACGTGCTGACTGTCGGAGCTGTGCCGTGGAACGACACGGATCAGGTCGAAGCTTTCAGTTCGCAGGGGCCGACCGAAGACGGTCGCATCAAGCCAGACCTCGTCGCACCGGATGGGGTGAGCAATGTCACCTTCGGCTCGTTCTTCGGGACCTCAGCCGCCGTCGCCCACGCCTCGGGCGCCGCGGCTCTTGTCACGCAGTGGCACCCGGAGTGGGATCGTCAGCAGATCAAGGACTTCCTCCTATCGCTGGCGATCGACATCGACGAGCCGGGGCCGGACAACGTCTCCGGCAGCGGTCTGCTGAACCTTGGTATGCCGAAGCCGACACCGACCCCGACTTCCACGCCAACAGCGACGCCATCGCCGACGCCTACCCCAACACCGACGTTTACCGTAACACCGACGACCACCGCCACACCGACCCCGCTCGGCCCGCCGGGCGATGTCGATTGCGACCGTATTGTGACGTCCATCGATGCGGCCCTTGTGTTGCAGTTCAGCGCCGCCCTGATTCAGGCGCTGCCCTGCGAGGCCGGCGCGGACGTCAATGAGGATGGCCACGTTGACGCTCGCGACGCTGCGTTCATCATGCGAATGCAGGCAGGCTTGGTGGGGTAAGGACAAGACATAGGTTGGCGACGCCCCAAAAGCGGCCTTCCGCTTGTTACAAGTCGGCTCAGCACACAAGGAAATTCGAGCGGATAAGAGGCTGTCGCCTATTTCACCGCGAGCGTGTTCCACGGTGAAATAGGGAGGTTCAGCCAGAAACGGTCATGTTCTTGTAGAATGAGCGCGTTTCCAAGCTCTGCGTGATGGGAGAAGCCAATTGAATCAGCGCTGGCGAGACGAGTATCAGCGGAAGCTGACCTCTCCGGAGGACGCCGCCAAGCTCATTCCGGACGGCTCAAGCATCGTGCAGCCGCTCATAGCGGGCGAACCGCCTGCCATCCTCGGAGCCATCGCCGATCGCGCTCGCAGCGGCGGCGTCTCCAATCTGACGATGCGCGCCCTGTTGCCGTTCTCGGCGACCAAGGCGACCGTCCTAGATCCCGAACTCAAGGATGTGATCCGCTGGGACTCGCTCTTTGTGGGCGGCGCTGACCGAGACGCGGTTGCCGAAGGGAGAGCGGCCTTCACCCCGAACTTCTTCCATCAGGTGCCGCGGCTGCTCTCCGAGTTCATCCCAGTAGACGTCTGCATCGCCACAGTCTCGCCGATGGACAAACATGGGTACATGAGCCTCGGTGTGTCCGTTGATTACACGTCGACGGCGGCGCGCGTCGCAGAGCTGCTGATCTTGGAAGTGAACGAGCATATGCCGCGCACTCACGGACGTTCCTTTATCCACATCACGGAGGCGTCTGCGATTGTTGAGAACGACAATCCGCTGCCGGAGTTGCCGACGCCGGCGCTGCGACCCGAGGACGAGGCGATTGGCAAGTACATCGCGGAGATGGTGCCAAACGGCGCGACGATCCAGCTCGGCATCGGCGGCGTGCCAAACGCGGTCGCACAGTACCTCGGAGACCATAAAGACCTGGGGATCCATTCGGAAATGTTTACGGATAGCATGGTCGACCTGATCGAGGACGGTGTGGCGACCGGTGTGAACAAGGCGCTCCACCCCCGCAAGGCGTTATTTACGTTCGCGGCCGGCTCCGAGCGCATGTATCGCTTCTTGGATGACAACCCATACTGCGAGGCTCATCCGGTCTCGTACACGAACAGCCCGGACGTCATCGCGCAGAACAACGAGTTGATCTCGGTCAACGCAGCCATCGAGATCGACTTCAGCGGCCAGTGTTGCGCGGAGTCGATCGGCCCGTTGCAGTTCAGCGGCACAGGCGGCCAAGCGGACTTCGTCCGCGGCGCCTTCAATTCGCCTGGTGGCAAGAGCTTCCTTGCCCTCTATTCGACGGCGAGGTCGGGCGAGGTGTCCCGCATCGTGCCGACGCTGACGCCGGGCGCGGTCGTTACGACGCCGCGTCAGGACGTCCACTACGTTGTCTCCGAGTTCGGTGTAGCCATGCTGAAGGGCAAGTCGGTGCCGGACCGGGCTAAGGCCTTAATCAGCCTGGCCCATCCCAAGTTCCGCGACGAACTAACGGCTGAGGCGAAGAAGTTGGGCTACGGTTGACCTGGCGCTCAGCTTGGCAGAAGCTTCGTTTCTGCAGGCTCACGAGAATTTGTCTTATCGCCTAGAGGGCAGAAGCCTACTGGCCAGAAGTGTTAGGAGTAGCCCATTGACCGAATCCGCTACACGATCGCTTCATCGAAACGACCTCTTCTCGCTCGATGGCAAGCTCGCCCTCGTCACGGGTGGCTCGCGCGGGATTGGGTTCATGATCGCGTCTGGGTTCGTCGAGAACGGTGCCAAGGTCTACATCTCCGCGCGCAAGGCTGAAGCTTGTGACGCGGCGGCTGCGGAGCTATCGAAGATCGGGACCTGCATCTCGCTACCGGCCGACGTGGCGACGAACGAAGGCCGGAAGTTGCTCGTCGACCAGCTGACGGACCGCGAGGGTAAGCTCGATGTCCTCGTCAACAACGCGGGTGCCAGTTGGGGCGCGCCATTGGACGACTACCCGGAAGACGGCTGGGACAAGGTAATGAACGTCAACGTGAAGGCGCCCTTTATGCTGACTCGAGATCTCGCGCCTCTCCTGACGAGCGCGGGTAGCGCCGACGACCCTGCACGGGTGATCAACATCGGCTCCATCGATGGGCTGCAGGTGCCGACGCTCGACAACTTCGCGTACGGGCCGAGCAAGGCCGCCGTCCACCACCTGACTCGCGTGCTGGCCATTGCGTTAGCCCCGCGCCACATCACGGTGAACGCGATCGCGCCGGGGCCATTCGAGTCAAAGATGACCGAGTGGATGCTCGAGAACTTCCAGCGTCATATCGAAGCCGGCGCGCCGATGAAACGCATCGGCAGGCCTGAGGACATGGCTGGCGTCGCTATCTATCTGGCGTCGCGGGCGAGTACCTTCGTGACCGGCGCCGTGATCCCCGTCGATGGGGGCATCAGCACAGCCCAGAGCGCACCTCCGATGCCTATCCCGACATGAGCCCGGAACAGCCGCCGGCTTCGGGCGAGCAGCCCGTCCCGTCCGCGGCGTTCCGGCTCTTCTACGTGTTCCTTCCTGAGACGTCGATCCTGCGCCGCGTGCGGTTCCAGTTCGTCTTTCTCTCCCGTTTCCTGTCCGAGATCGGGCATGAGGCGATTACGTACGGATCGCTGGTCGCCGTCGCGATAGGCGGGTCGGTGTTCGAGGCGTCGCTCGTGGGGATGGCACGGCTGATCCCGGCGGCGGCGCTTGGGCTCTATGGTGGCGCTGTGTCCGACACGCTCCCAAAACGCGTCGCGCTGGGCCTTGGTTACGGCCTACAGGGCGCGGTCTGTTTCCTGATTCCGATCACGTTCGGGACGTCGTTGGGGCCGATCCTGCTACTCGTGGCATCCGTGAGCACGATCAACCAGGTCGTTGGCCCATCCGAGAAGGCCGTGATCCCGCTGATCGCGTCGCGGGAGCAAATCGGCAGCGCCGCCTCCCTCCTCTCGTTCTCGGATTCGATCGCGACGGCCGTTGGCACGGCACTCTTGGCACCCCTGATCGTGAAGCTGTGGGGGATTACGCCGCTCTTCTACGTCTGTGGTATCTTTCTGTTGCTGGCGTCGATCCGCGTGTTTAGCCTCCCGCTTCGACAGCACATTAGCGTGCGGGAGGCGCTCAGTAAGGTCGACCTGTCCGAGGCAGACTTGGGAGTGCCAGTGGCGCTGCGGTGGCTGGCGAACCATCCTGCCATTGGATCGATGATAATCATCGGTCTGATCGTATCCGTCCTGAACACCATCTCTGCGACACTCGGACCGAGCTACGTACGGGACGTGCTCCACACCGACCCAACCAATACGGTGTACGTGTTTGCGCCGGCTGGCATCGGCGCGCTGGCTGCCATGGCGATCGCGCCTCGCCTCATCGACTGGCTGGGTGAGCGGCTGTCGGCCGCCACCGGCTTCCTGGTCGCTACGGTTAGCCTCTTTTTGATGGGCGCTATCGATGTCGTAGCGCCCGTCTTGGCGCCGTTCAGCGCGCTGAGCCTGATGGGCCTCTTTGGCGTCGATCTGGGGGAGGAGATCCAGGCTGCGGGCGCCATCTCACTGTTCGCGGGCTTCGCCACGAGCCTGACAGCGATCTCCGTTCAGACGTACATCAATCGACGCGTACCCGTTTTGCAGCAAGGGCGGACGTTCGGTCTCCAGAACGTGCTGACAAACGGCGCGGCCCTCGTATGGTTGCTGTCGCTCGGCGGCATCGCGGTCCAGGTCGGGATAAAGCCCATCCTGCTGATCGCGCCGTGGATCGTTCTGATCGGCGCGTATCTGCTCATTCTGCTCGCGAGCCGGTTTGCTGGGCGAGAGGCGCCCACGGGACTTGAGGTCGTCTCGACGTTCTGGGAAGAGCCGCCGCGTAGGACTGACGGCTGACCGGCGGTCGGCATCAGAGGCGGAGGCGTTGGCGTGCCGCGCTTGGGGTTAGTCTTCCTCGATGCTAATCGCGATTTCCGGGCAGTTTTCGACGGCCAGGCGAGCTTTCTCTTTTAACTCGTCCGGAACGACCCCGTCGTTCTTCTCGTGAGCGTAGCCCAAATCATCAACGTCGAACAGCTCGCCGGCGAGCGTGATGCACCGGTTGTGACCCTGGCATTTCTCCGGGTCGACTCGGACTTCCATGAGGTTTCCTTACCTTCCGTTGGGGACGCCTAGGCCTCGAAGACCAGCCCCATCTTACGCGGCCCGCGGACCTGGCCACCTGCCCACGTGACGGCACCCGGGTCTTCCAGCCTGAAGTCCGGGATACGCTTCAGGAACTGCTCGATGGAGACCTTCATCTCCATGCGAGCGAGGTTCGAACCGGCGCAGCGGTGGATGCCAACGCCGAACGCGATGTGCGGATTATTCTCGCGGTCGAGGATCACCTTGTCTGGGTCCTCGAACTTTCGCGGGTCGCGGTTCGCCGCTGGGAAGTTCATTAGCAGGCGATCGCCTTCCTTCATGGGGCAGCCGCCGTACTCCGTGTCCTCGGCGACGTAGCGGGCCATCGTGACCGGCGAGTAGGCGCGCAGCAGCTCTTCGATCGCCATGGGCATCAGGTCCGGCTCTTCGATGAGGCGTTTACGGTCCTCTGGGTGCTGCGCGAGGTGCCAAAACGCTGAGCCAATCGAACTCCAGGTCGTGTCGATGCCGGCGAGCAGGATCAGGAAGCATGTGCCCAGCACGTGCGTTTCGGGCACAGGCTCACCGTCGACCTTCTCGTTGAGGAGGTAGGTGATCAAGTCGTCCTTGGGATTCTCCTTGTGCTCTTCGATTGCCTCCCAGAGGAACTTGTAGATCGCTTGGCCCGCCTCGGCCTGCAGGTCGGTGTTTGTGAGGCCCAACTCCAGGAAGTTCTG
>JADFPV010000102.1 GCA_022562155.1 Chloroflexota bacterium | reverse complement strand
CGCCAGAGAGGGGCGCTCACTCACCCTCTGCTTGAGTGCGATTACCGCCGTCGCCACCTGAACCACCTTCTCTATCATAAGATACGCGCTGGCCTGCGGGGCCGGTTCCACCTAGGTACGAAACACGGGCTCAGCCTCGCCGGAGTGACCGGCTGGATAAGTCTACCGCTGGTCCAGAGAGACGTTCCTCACCTAAATTCCCCAATGAAAGGGCGAGAGAGTTGGCTCTGGCAGATCCTTCGGCGCCAATGAGCGGCTGCGCCGTCTCCGCGCCGGCGCTGGACACTAACGCCGTCTTGCTACGTAGTTCGGGCTGATGTCGAAGAAGACCGCCGCCGCCTCCATGATGGTCTCCGAGAGCGTCGGGTGAGGATGAATCGTGAGACGTAGATCGTCCAGGCGTGCGCCCATCTCGACCGCCAGCGCGCCTTCCGCGATCAGTTCGCCTGCGCCGCGTCCGGCGATGCCCACCCCTAGAACGCGCTCGGTACCTGGCTCGATGATGAGTTTCGTGACACCTGAAGGGTGACTGAGAATGGTCGCTCGCCCGGAGGCGGCCCACGGAAAACGGACCGCCTCGACCTCGATGCCGTGCCTGCGAGCCTCGGCCTCTGTGAGACCGCACCAGGCGACCTCAGGGTCGGTGTAGACAACGGCGGGGATGGCCGCCGGTTCCCACGCAACCGGTTCGCCCGCTATCGCCTCGACGGCGACGCGGGCCTCGTGGGTGGCTTTGTGGGCGAGCATTGGTTCTCCGACTACGTCTCCTATGGCAAAGATCGTGGGCTCCGCTGTGCGGCGCTGGTGATCAACCTCAATGAACCCGCGGTCATCCACCTTTACCTGTGTCTCCTTGAGTCCGAGATTCTCCGAGTTCGGTCGGCGCCCGGTGGCGATCAGCACGCAGTCGTACTCTCGGGACTCCTCAATGTCGGCTTTGGAAAACTGAGCTTCGATGCCGTCCTTCGTCTCGCGCAATTCAACGACGCTCGTCTCGAGGAGTACCTCATCGACGCGCGTCTCGATCGATTGGGCGACAATCCTAGTGAGGTCAGGGTCGGCGCCGGGCAGGAGAGAGCCGGTCATCTCGACCACAGTCACGCGCGATCCGAGTGCGGCATATACGGT
This sequence comes from Chloroflexota bacterium, assembly GCA_022562155.1. Taxonomy (GTDB): domain Bacteria; phylum Chloroflexota; class Dehalococcoidia; order DSTF01; family RBG-16-68-14; genus SZUA-185. The sequence continues at coordinate 5,349 of JADFPV010000102.1, read as the reverse complement.
CGCCGTCTCGAGGCCGATGTAGCCTCCGCCGATAATGAGCAGACGCTCCGGAACCTCGCGCAGTTCGAGCGCCGCGGACGAGTCCCACACACGGTCTGACTCAAGGCGCAGGGATCCGGGGATAAGCGGAACGGAGCCAGTGGCTACAATCGCATGATCAAACTCGACGTCGGTCACCTCTCCGTCGAGCGCGACGCGGAGTCTGCTTGCGTCGACGAACCGGCCGCGGCCGTGTACGAACCGCACTTTGCGCGCCTTTGCGATCTGGCCAAGGCCGCGAGTCATCTTGGCCACGACGTTATCCTTCCATTCACGCAGCCTGTGGAGATCGATACGTGGGTCTCCGAAGATGAGGCCCATCGAGTCGGCCGCTGCCGTGTCGTGAATCAGTTCCGCCGCGTGGAGGAGCGCCTTCGAAGGGATGCAGCCTTCGTACAGGCAGACGCCGCCCGGATCGGGACGCTCGTCGATCAATGTGACGTCGAAGCCCATCTGGGCAGCGAGGAAAGCCGCGGGATAGCCGCCGGGTCCGGCTCCGAGCACTGCGATGCGTCGGCGCTCACTCGAACCGGCACTACCTTCCCGCACTTAGCCCTCCAGCGCCATGATCAGAGGGTTGCGGATCGCCTCAACGATCCATGTCATGAAGCGAGCGCCATTGGCACCATCCAGGACTCGATGGTCGTGCCCGAAAGAGAGTGGCATGATCAGGCACGGGGTCAACTCGCGGCGCTGGTTGTCCCATACGGCTCTGCGCTCTGCCCGCCCCAAACCAAGGACTGCAACCTCAGGCCAGTTGATTATCGGCGCGAAGTGGCCGGTTCCCAGGCTGCCGAGGTTCGTCAGCGTGAACGTGCTGCCGCGCATCTCTTCCAACGTGAGGTCATTCGTACGCGCACGCTCCGCGATTTCGTTCAGCTCCACCGATAGTTCGATGATGTTCTTCTCGTCGACGTTCTCGATCTTCGGCACGACCAGCCCTCGGTCCGTGTCGACCGCGACGCCGATGTGAACGTAGTCCTTGAGGATCAGCTCCTGCGCCTCCGGATCGTACGATGAGTTCACCCTCGGATGAGCGCGCAGCGCAGAGGCGACGATCTTCAGCATCATCACTGAGATCGTCAGGTTCCCGCCAGCGCTTTTGGCGCGCTCCTTATACTTCTGGCGCAGCTCCTCCATCGCCGTTACGTCGGCGTGGTGGTAGAGGTGCACGTGAGGAATCTCCGTCCACGACTGCGCCATGTTCCGCGATACGGTCCGCCGTAGTCGGCTCAAAGGCTCTCTGGTCACCGGGCCCCACTGCGCGAAGTCAGGGAGCGGCCGAAACTCCGTTGCGGCTCGCAAAACGCTGGGCGCGGCGGATGGGACGCCTGACGGCGCCAGCCTTTCGCGGGAAGCGCGCTTCACGTCCTCCTCCGTAATGCGGCCGCCAGGGCCGCTGCCATCGACAGTCTTGAGATCGACACCGATCTCTCGAGCGAACTTGCGAACTGATGGCGAGGCGAAGGTGGGACGGTCGCCAGGGGCAGGCGTTCCCGCCGGAGTGGGAGCTGCGTGTCCAGTAGGCTCCTTTTCAGGCGCTTGTTCTACGGCCGACTGCGACGCTTCTTCGCCTGCTGGCGGCACAGCCTCCTCGACCCCTATCATCTCCTCTGCCTGTTCGGCGGCTGCCGTGCCCTCGGTTGGCGCTGCCGTACGCTCGTTCAAGGGCGCCTCTGTGGCCACCCCAGGCTCGATCGTCAGAATCACCTGACCTACCTTGATGGTGTCACCCTCGCGTACGTGGATCTTGGTTACCGTGCCGGCCGTCTCGGCTGGTACCTCGACGGCAGCCTTCTCGGTTTCGATCTCGATTAGTAGCTGGCCCACCTCGACGACATCTCCTTCGGAGACGAGTACCTTGAGGACGTCAGCCTCCTCGATGTTCTCGCCGAGCTCCGGGAGCCTGAATTCAGCCATTCCGCACTACTGATCGGCCTCCTGTCCGGGTACTACAACCTCGCCGGGTTCTGTCTGTCAGGATCTACGTCCAAAATCTGCACGGCGCGGACGGGAACGCTAGCCGGAATGCGCTCCTCCCGCGCGAGTGCAGAAAGCGCGGCGAACGCGATGTGCCGTCCGTCTACTTCGAAGTGATCGCGGAGTGCCTCGCGCGTCTCGGACCGGCCGAAGCCATCGGTGCCAAGTGTGATGAACGGGGCGTCAATCCACTTGCCGATCCCATCCGGCAGTGCCTTCATGTAGTCGCTGGCGGCGACGACGATGTTTGGCTGGTCTCCGAGTTGCTCCACCAGATACGGCCGCCGTTTGGGCATTCCGGGGTGCAATACGTTCCAGCGATCGACATCGATGCCGTCGCGGCGCAGCTCCGTCCACGACGTGACTGACCACGCGTCTGAGGATACGCTGAACTCTTCCGCGAGCAGCTGCTGCGCCTTGAGCACTTCATTCAGGATCGCTCCGGAGCCCAAGAGGTTGACACGCGGCTGGCCGTCCTCTCCCAACGAGCGGAAGCGATACATGCCGCGCATGATGCCCTCGCGAACGCTGTCGTCCTCGGGCATGGGGGGGTGAACGTAGTTCTCGTTGCCGACGGTGATATAGTACATGCACTCGTCGCCGTCAACGAACATCTCGCGGATGCCCTCTTCCAGGATGACGGCGATCTCGTACGCGTAGGCGGGGTCGTAGGAACGCATCGTCGGGACAGCGGATGCCAGTAGGTGACTGTGTCCGTCCTGGTGCTGAAGGCCTTCTCCGTTTAGCGTCGTACGCCCGGCAGTGCCACCCACCAGGAAACCTCGCGTCCGCGCGTCGGCCGCGGCCCAAACGAGATCGCCGATGCGCTGCATACCGAACATCGAGTAGAAGATGAAGATAGGGATCGTTGTTACGCCAGACGTCATCGCCGAGGTGCCCGCCGCAATGAACGAAGACATCGCACCGGCCTCGGTAATCCCCTCCTCGAGCATCTGGCCGTCTTTCGATTCGCGGTAGTAGAGCAGGTTCTCAGAGTCGACCGGTTCATAGGTCTGGCCAAGCGACGAGTAGATTCCGAACGAACGGAAGAGTGCGTCCATGCCGAACGTGCGCGCCTCGTCAGGAACGATCGGGACGACCCGTTTCCCGATGGCTTTGTCGCGCATAAGCGCTGCGAGCATCCGCACGATCACCATCGTGGTCGAGGCCGCGCGGTCGCCGGAACCATGGAAGAATTCCGCGAATGCCTCGGCTGAAGGCGGCTCGATGGTGGCGTTACGTATGCGGCGCTGCGGGAGCGGACCCCCGAGAACGCGGCGGCGCTCTTTCATGTAGCGAATTTCGACGCTCTCCGGCCCAGGCCGGTAGAGGGGAGCGCCCTCAACTTCCTCATCGGACAGGGGAATGGTAAAGCGGTCTCTGAAGGAAAGGAGCTCTTCCGTGTTGAGCTGCTTCTGCTGGTGTGTAATGTTGCGGCCCTCGCCCGCCTCACCAAGGCCGTAGCCCTTGATGGTCCGGGCGAGGATAATGGTGGGCGTGCCTTTGTGCTCGACCGCGGCGCGGTAAGCGGAATAGACCTTGAAGCTGTCGTGGCCGCCAAGGCGCAGACGCCACAATTCGTCGTCGCTCAGGTGAGCCACCATCCGCTCGAGTCGCGGGTCAACGCCCCAGAAGTGCTTGCGAATGTAGGCGCCACCTGCGACTGAGTACTTCTGGTACTCCCCGTCCACCACTTGGCCCATACGCTCAACGAGGAGGCCGTCACGGTCCTGGGCAAGGAGGGGGTCCCAGTCGCCCCCCCAGATGACCTTGATGACATTCCAGCCAACGCCGCGGAACACCGCCTCCAGTTCCTGAATGATCTGACCGTTCCCCCGTACCGGGCCGTCCAAACGCTGCAAGTTGCAATTCACGACGAAGATCAGGTTGTCCAGTCGCTCTCGAGCGGCGAGTGAGATCGCGCCTATGGACTCCGGCTCGTCGGCCTCGCCGTCGCCGAGGAAGCACCAGACACGCTGGTCGTTCGATGGCACGTGGGCACGGTGCTGCATGTAATTCAGAAAACGAGCTTGGTAGATCGCCATTATCGGGGAGAGGCCCATCGAAACCGTCGGGAACTGCCAGAAGTCGGGCATGAGCCGTGGGTGCGGGTAAGATGCCAGGCCACCGCCCTCTGCGAACTCTCGGCGGAAGTTGTGAAGTTCCTTCGCGGACAGTCGGCCCGCCAAATATGCGCGTGCGTAGATGCCGGGGGAAGCGTGCCCTTGGAAGTAGACCAGGTCGCCGCCGCTGGGATGGTCCGGGCCGCGGAAGAAATGATTGAACCCGACCTCGTAGAGTGTGGCTGCCGACGCGTACGTCGAGATGTGCCCACCGATTCCCGGACTCTTGCTGTTGGCTTCGACAACCATCGCGAGAGCGTTCCAGCGGATGATGCTCTTGACCCGATCCTCTATCTCGATGTTGCCGGGGTATGGAGGCTCCTGGTCGACTGGGATCGTGTTGACGTACGGAGTGCGCGACGTCATCGGGAGCGGAACTCCCATGCGTTGCGCCGCGATCTGAAGCGATTCGAGGAGTCGGCAAGCACGTTCAGGTCCGCGGCTGCGTGCGACGTCGCGGATGGCATCGATCCATTCCTGGGTTTCGACCCAATCGCGGCTCTCGACGCCGTCCCGGTTATCCTGGTCTTTCTCAGCGTCTATCCGTTGAGTGGTCATCCCGGTCTACCAGCGGACGAGACTGCGTTCCCTCCGACGGCCCAAACGCGAAGCCCGAAGTCTCATTGTAACGGGTGTCGTAGCGGCCAAAGCGGGTGAACAAGACAAAGACTTCCCATACCTTTTACCTTTTGACCGTTGAGGTCGAGCCCGATGCTGGAAGATAGCCTCGAAGCCCTCAACGCATCCATCCGCAGACAGTCTATTCTGCCATGGTGCCCTGCGCAAGCAGGTTTGTCGGCAGATAGCGCTGTGTTGTTGCCTAGCGTGACAGAAAAGGGCGCTGTCAAGAATGGTTGAGGCCAAGCTGGGCCGCGCTCCTGTTCGGAAGTTGAAATTCCCTACAGCCGCCGCTCAACGTCTTTTTGACCCCTGAGGGGGAGCCGTTCTACGGCGGCACCTACTTCCCGCCCGAGGACCGCCATGGGCTGCCCGGCTTCCCCCGTGTCCTGCTGGCCCGCGCTGACGTACGCCGAAATCAGGCTGCGCCCGTCTTGACGGGCACGTCGCCCAGCTGCTGGGGGAGGTACTGCCGCACCATTAGCAGGGCCGTCACGCCCTCCCCAGCGGCGCTAGCGAGCTGCTTGGTGCTACCGGCACGGACGTCGCCGGCGGCGTAAACGCCGGGCATGGATGTCTGGAGCGTCTG
>JADFPV010000101.1 GCA_022562155.1 Chloroflexota bacterium | reverse complement strand
CCACCGAGAAGATCAAACTGCTGAACTACGTGCTCGTGCTGCCCTATCGCAACCCTGTGGTGCTGGCGAAGCAGATCGCGACGCTGGACTGGCTCTCGAACGGGAGGATGACGCTTGGTACGGCAGCGGGACACCTGGAGCGTGAGTTCGAGATCCTCAAGGTGCCCTACCACGAACGGGGAGCAATGACGGACGAGTACCTGGCGGCGATCATCGAGCTGTGGACGAGCGACAAACCTTCCTTCCAGGGGAAGTACGTCCAGTTCGACGAGATCCACTTTGAACCAAAGCCGATCTCGCAGCCGCACCCGCCGATCTACATCGGCGGCAACTCCAAGCCCGCGATGCGCCGCGCCGCGAACGTCGGCGACGGCTGGCTACCATGGCTCATCACAAGCGACAAGCTGCCGGACGCGTTGACGTACATCAAAGAACAGCCGGGCTATGGCGACTCGAACCGCCCGTTCGAGGTCGTGCTGCCGCTGGCGCTGCTAAACGTTGAGGACTACTCGCACCGCGAACTCGGCAAGACGTGGGCGCCACGAAGCAAGGAAGCAATCCTGGAGCAGGTTGGCCTGTTGGGCGACGCAGGCGTAACGACAACGTTGGTCGCTCCGCCGAAGACGCCGGACCCTGAGAAGTTCCTGGAATGGATGGACTGGTTCGCCGCGGACGTCGCGCCGGAAGCCGGCGGCCTGTGAATGAGCACACCCTGTTGACCTGCACACCTTAGCCTGTCAGAATTGCGGCGCACGATTATCACCGAAGGGAGGAAGCCGTGGACACTAAGCGCATCGCGCCCAGTCTGGCTAACTTCTTCGCCGTCCAGATCCTAGATCCTCAGTCGAAAGGCCGGCTGCTAGGAGGGCCGTATGTCAGTGTTGGCGCTCTTTCTCTTTCTCTCTGCGCTGCCTATCTGGTAGGTTCGGCCCTTGGCCGAACACATCGCGATGATGTTGACGAACTTGTCAAGATGTTCTCCGACGAGCCCGATTCACCTTCGCAGCTTGACATCGCGAAGTCGGCTTACTCAGCGAGGGCGGCGGAGCGCTTAGAGCTTTCTGCGGGTAGCAGCTTCGGGGGTGGTGGCGAACGAACTTCTTTCTTCCATCTAGTGCTCGCCACTACAACGCAAGTCCTCGCGGCAATGGGCGCACAGGGTGAGTTTGTTGCAGTAGCTATGCCTGGAGAGTACGTCGAACCAGAAGAAAAAAAGCGCCGCGCTGCGCAACTAGCGATGACCGTACATGGCGTATCGACCGCGGAAGTCTGTGCGAGCGGACAGAAGGTCAAGTATGAGCCACGGTTGGTTGCGTTCTATGCCGCGATCACGGTAGCTGAAGGGATTCTGCTCGGAGCTACGGAGCCTGACCTGACGGCAACTATGGCAAGCAATGATCTCGCTCTGGCGGCTCAGCACTGGGAACGCTACAAGTCGGCGAATATCGCAGAACGCCCTCCGTTTGCTGATGTCACCAAGCTGGATGAACGTGCGGAGTTCGAGCTACAGTTCTTTCGCTCAGCAAGAACCTCCGACCCGACTGGTCGTCACTGGGGCGGCGCAGCCCGCCTTGCTTCAGGCGAATATGACGCTTGGACAAAGCGGAGCCTAGGAATTGATCTCGTCGCAACCTATGTGGTGCATGCTGGATTGACTCTGTCGAATGCCGCACAGTAGCAATCTCCTGCTGTGGTGGACGGAGTTTAGCACGGCTCAATCGCGCCGATACCGGGTGGTGAGTGGACGGAATGTAGCAGACTAAACACCGCGAGTCGTCGTGATTCCTCGCCTCGCTTAGTCACTCGGTCCTGCTCCCTTCCAGACCACGCCGAATATGAACCAATAGGCTGTGACGCTCAAACCGAGCGATGCCAGATAAATAGGCCAGCCTAGAAGGATGAGCGGCCATTCTCCCCAATTATCAAGCACCGCGTCGCTCATGAACCAGAGCGGCACACCATGGCCTACGACGACGACCATGGCAACCACTCCCTGGGACGCGTGTCGTAGGTTGTTCTCCTTTACCTCGTCCCTAAATGCAAGGCCGAACACGACCAGTACTCCCGCACTGAGAAAGAGGATAGCGCCAACCTGTACAAGCGACACGCGTTCACCTCCTGCTGTGGTGGACGGAGTTTAGCAGCCCTGGGCCCAGAAACGCCACAAGCGATCGCGGTAACTGCCCTTAGGTCGCCTAGTAGATAATCTCTCGCTCGATGAGGTCGCGGTAGCGGTCTTCGGGCAACTCCAGCAGCTCTTTGAAGACGTAATCGTTGTCCTGGCCGATCATGGGACCGGGACGGACGGCGGCCTCGAACTTGTTGCTCTTCACGTAGCTCCCGTAGATCGTCTCCTTGAATCCGAGCGGGTGCGTCACCTCAACGTAGGTGCCGCGCGACTTGAACTGCGGATCCGAGAGCAGATCTCCAATGCACAAGACCGGCGCGGCAGCAACGCCGTGCTGCTGTAGCAGTTCGGATAGCTCTCTGTCATCGAAGCCGGCGACCCACGCGGCGAGCTGCTCGTGCAGTGCGTCGATGTTTGCGACGCGGCCGGCGGCGCTCGCGTAGTCGTCGCTCTGCGCCCATTCCGGATCGTCCATGGCAGCACGGAGGCCCTGCCACTCTTCGCCGGTCATCACAGCGATGCTGATCCAGCGGTCGTCGCCCTGGCAGGGGAACACGCCGTGCGGCGCGCCGGCGTTCGTCGGGTGGCGATTGCCCATCGTCGTCGCGGTGCGACCGTTCATGACGTAGTCCATGAAGGCCGGGCCGGCGAGCTGCATGATCGACTCCTGCTGCGAGTAATCGATGTGCTGGCCCGTGCCGGTGCGGTCGCGATGTGTGAGCGCGACAAGAACCGCAAACGCGCCCATGATGCCGTTGTACGGGTCCGAGAAGGCGTTTTCGACGGGAATGGGAGGGCCATCTCGATAGCCGGTGATGCTATCGAGGCCCGTGATGCTGGTGAGGCTCATGCCATACGCTCGGACGTTCATGAGCGGACCGGAGAGGCCGGCCGACGGCATCGAGAGCATGACGATGTCCGGCTTGACCTGCTTCAGCTCGTCGTACCCAAGGTTGAGGGCTTCCATGGCGCCGGGGCCGAAGTTCTCGATGACGACGTCGGACTTGGCAACCAACTGCTTCGCCAGCTCGACGCCTTCCGGCTCCTTGAGGTTGAGGCTGACGCTGCCGTTGCCAGCCCAACCCGCGTGGTTCTGGAGGCTGCGGTCGGGGCCGCTGACGCCTTCGCCGAAGGGCGGCAGCGTGCGGTTGATGTCGATACGGGCGCGCGATTCGATCTTGTAGACCTCCGCCCCGAGAAAACCCAGCGTCTGGCCGACGACGGGGCCGGCCCAGACCCAACCGAAGTTCGCGACGCGGATGTTCTTGAGGGGCAGCGGCGCGGCCATCAGTTCGCGACCCCACGCTTCAGTAGCTCGTCGTTGTGCTGGCCGAGCAGCGGTGCGGGCGCCGTCGGGCCACCGGGACTCTCGGGCAGCCCGAACGGCGCGCCCAGAGTGCGCATCGGGCCGAGCACGGGGTGCTCGATGTCGACGACGTAGCCACGTTCTTTAAGGTGCGGCTGCTCGGCCGCTTCCGGGACGGTCATGATGGCCATCGTCGGGCAGCCGGCTTCCTGGCAGCGCTCCATGATTTCGGCCTTGGTGTGCTCCATCGTCCATTGCTCGATGAGCGGATACATGGCATCGGCGTTCTGGGCGCGCACGAACATGTCCTGGAACTGCTCCAGCAGCATCCAGTCGGGGTTGCCCATCACTTTCGCCAGCGCGTTCCACTGGCCCGGCTCCAGCGCGAGCATCCAGACGTGGCCGTCCTTGCAGGGCAGGATCGTCGCGGGCGCGCCGAGCGGCATGCCGATGCCGGTGCGCGTCTCGTACACGCCGTCCTGGGCGAAACCGCCGATGTTCTGGCAGCCAGTGAAGACCGACGCGATCACCTCGGCGCAGGAGACATCGAGGTGCTGGCCTCCTCCAACGATGTCGCGACCGTACACAGCCGCCAGCCCCCAGGCCGCGCCGGCATTCGCGCCGTAGAAGTCGGCTGAGAACGTGCCATGCTCCAGCGGCGCCTCGCCGGGACGGCCGCAGTAGCGATGGCCCGCCGCCGAGAGATGATAGGCGTTGAGGTCGTAGGCGACCCAGTCGCTGTACGGGCCGGTCTGGCCGTACGGCGTAATCGACACCATGACCAGGTTTGGATTCGCTTCGGCCAACGAGTCGTAGTCGAGGCCCCAGTCGCGCATCTGTTGCGGGCGGTTGTTCTCGATAAAGAGGTCGGCGTCGCGCAGCAGTTCACCGAACTGCTCGCGGCCATCTGTCCTGCTCACGTCGATCGTGACGGCGCGCTTGTTGGTGTTAAGGAAGAAGAAGAGGCCAGACTTCTCGGGATGCGGCTCGTCGTTCGGGAAGGGGCCCCACTGCCGGGAGACGTCTCCCTCCGGCGGCTCGACCTTGATGACATCGGCGCCGAAGTCTGAGAAGAGCTTGGCGCAGTACGGCGCGGACACCATCTGACCTAGCTCAACAACCTTGAGCGTTTCTAAGGCACCAGACACTCGATGACTCTAGTACAGGGCCGGATAGCACACAAGGCTGGGCGGGCAAGGCTGGACTTCGGTGGAGCGGTGCGGAATAATTCGCCCGTACTAACACCAGCGCCAAAGGGGAAGGTCTAATGCCAAACGACCCACTCAAAACGAAGCTGACTAACATGCTAGGGATCGAATATCCCATCGTCGCGTTCACGCACTGCAAGGACGTCGTCGACGCGGTCGTCAACGCGGGCGGCTTCGCTGTGCTAGGCGAGGCGATGCATACGCCCGACGAGATCGTCGCGGACATCAAATGGATCCGTGAAAAGGTGGGGGACAAGCCGTTCGGGATCGACCTGGTGCTGCCGGCCTCCGCGCCCCCTGCGGGGGCGTTGGACGAGCTGAAGAAGAAGATCCCTGAGGAGCATCAGAAATTCGCGGACGGCATCAAGGAGCGACACAACATCCCCGACCCCAAGAACCCGCCGGCCCTGCACCAGTGGGGCGGGCTGAATCAGGAGATGGCGCGCGCGCAGCTCGACGTCGTTCTGGAGGAGAAGGTCCCCGTGTTTACGTCGGGACTCGGTAACCCGGGGTTCATCATGGAGGCGGCGCATAGCCGCGGGATGAAGGTCTTCGGCCTCATCGGCAAGACGCGGCAGGCCAAGCGAGAACTGGAAGAGGGCGTCGACGCGATCATCGCGCAAGGAACGGACGCCGCCGGACACACCGGCCCGATCGGCACGTTTTCGATTGTGCCAGAAGTCGCGGCGATTGCCGGCGACACGCCCGTCATCGCGGCGGGTGGCGTGACGACAGGCCGGCACCTAGCCGCCGCGCTCTGCCTTGGCGCGTCCGGCGTCTGGACTGGCACGCTGTGGCTGGCCTGCCGCGAGTCCGACTCCGACATGATCATCAAGGAGAAGCTGCTGGCGGCGACGTCCGACGACACAACCTACGGCCGCTCGGTCTCCGGCATGCCGATGCGCACGCTGAAGTGCGTTTGGACTGACGAATGGGGCAAGCCGGACGCGCCCAAAACGCTGCACGCCCCCTACCAGATGCTGTTAAGCGCGGACTACATCCAGGCGGCCAACGACCACCGTCGCGAGGACCTGATGTTCGAGGCGGCGGGCCAGGGCGTCGGCTTCGTCACGGCGATGAAGCCGGCCCGGCAGATCGTCGCGGACATGGTGGAGGAGACGCTAGACGTGTTCGACGAGCTGCTGGCCGGGGAGCCGGTCACGTCGGGCTCGTGAGCGAAGCTCCGGCTCAATCGCGACCAGGCTTCGATTCGGAGAAGGCCGGAAAGCTGGCCGAGTGCGACGGTGGCGGCGCGGTTGCCGGCACGCGCTACGCCGGACGCGAGGAGTTCCACGGCAAGCTTACGGGCGAATACGTCGACCACGGCGAACCGCCCTGGCGCTGGTATCTGCTGACCGACCTGACGCTCAAGCCAGAAGGCTACGGCGCCACGACCGTCTGGTGTGAGTCGGGCAACCTCTTCGTGACCGGCGAAGTCTCCTAACATGCGCATCGTCGTCTGCGCCAAAGAGGTGCTCGATCCGGACGCCGTCAACAGCTATGCGGTGGCCGGGCGGTTGGAGATCGGCGAAGACGGCCGCACGATCACGCAGGCCGCGATCCCACGCCTGATGAATGCCTACGACGAGCAGGCGATCGAGGCCGCGCTGCGCATCCGCGATGCCGGCGTCGAGTGCACGATCGCGGTCGTATCGGTGGGGGGAGACCAAGCCGACGTCCTCAAGCAGGCAGCCGCGATGGGCGCGGACGAGATCGCGGCGATCAACGTCGATACCGCAACCGTCGACTACCACGTGGTCGCGCGGCTGTTGGCGGCCTACGCCGACCACAGCGACGGCGCCGACCTGATCCTGTGCGGACGCCAGGCATCCGACGACGACCAAGGCGTGGTTCCCGCTCTCATAGGCGAGGCGCTGGGGATGCCGGTGATTACGAT
>JADFPV010000044.1 GCA_022562155.1 Chloroflexota bacterium | reverse complement strand
TCGGCGGCGAGCGTTTCGAGCTGTACCACGCGCGCGGCGAGACCGACGACGAGACGTGGGTCTGGTGCGCATCGCGACGTGTGCTCTGTACGGGCGACACGTTCGTCTGGTCCTCACCCAACGCCGGCAACCCCTACAAGGTGCAGCGCTATGCCAAGGACTGGGCGGACGCGCTGGAACGCATGGCCGGCCTTCGCCCGGAGGTCCTGCTGCCAGGCCACGGCCCCGTGATGCGGGGCGAGGAGCTGATCCAGGACGCGCTGCTCTCGACGGCGCAGTGGCTGCGTACCATTCACGACCAGGTCGTCGAGAAGATGAACGAGGGCAAGTGGCTGGAGGACATCATCCGCGAGATGGAGTACCCCGAGGAGCTAGCAAAGAAGCCCTGGCTTCAGCCGATCTACGACCACCCAGAGTTCATCGCGAGGAACGTCTATCGTCTCTACGGCGGCTGGTACGACGGCGACCCAGCCAACATCTTGCCGGCGCACTCCGACGACGTCGCGCGTGAACTGATGGGCGCCGTCGACTCTCAGAACATCCTCGAGCGCGCGCGGAAGCTGCGCGAAGAAGGCGATCTGCAGATGGCCTGCCACCTGGCGGACTGGGTGAAGAAGGGCGAACCGGAGAACCGCGAGGCGTGGGAGCTGTTCCGCGACCTCTTCGCGGAGCGCGCCAATGATGAGCGTTCGCTGATGGCGCGCGGCGCCTTCCGGCGCGCCGTTCGGTTAGCCGAAGCGCATCTGAAAGAACTCGGCTGAACCTGCGGTTCGGCTTGGCTAAAGCTTCGCTTTAGCTGCCCACATGGCTGAAGGCCTGAAGGACAAACTCCCCTCCCGATTCTTCGGGAGGGGAGTTGTGTAGGAAGGAAGACTGCTACTGTTCGCCCGTGGAGGTGTCCGTGGCGAGCCTAGGGCTTCGCCCGCCTCACGACCCGGTAGGTGGCAGCAAGAAGAGCGAGTGCGACTCCGACACCGGCCAGCGCCTGCGCCAACATGTGACCTCCACGCTGCTCCAACTCTGGCGGCATTGTGTTGCCGACCGCCGGTAGCCGTAGCTCCGTGATATCCAAGATCTCCCGCACCGGCGTGGCCGTGGCGCCAGGCGTCTCTGACAAGAGCGGTGTCGACGTCGCGATGGGTGTCGACGTCGCCGTCTCCGTTGGAGTCGGGGTCGGCGGACAGACGATCTGCACGAGCGTCTCCAGAATCGCCACCAACCCGCTGAAGCCGTAGACCGAGATCACGTGCTCGCTCGCGGGCGCGCTGACGATGGCGTTGAGCTGGCCGATCTTCGCGCCGTCGCCGATGCCGACGGCGAAGATCTCGGTCCCCAGGCTACGCGCGAGTTCTGCCTCCGCGATCGGGTCGCCGGGCTGGTTGTGTTCGCCGTCGGTGAGGAGCAGTAGCACGTGCGGCACGCCGGCCCGGCCGTTGAGCGAAAGCTGCTCCTGGCCGAGGGCGAGGCCTTCCTGGATGTCGGTGACGCCGACGATCTGTACCATGTTGAAGAGCGCCCCTTGGACGGCGGCGGCGTCTCCCGTGAGCGCGATCTCCACCCGCCCCTGCCCTTCACTCGCAAACTGCACGAGCCCGACTTGCCCGTCGTCCGGGGTAATCGCGAAGCCGCCGACGAGGTCGCTGATGAAGGATTGCATCAGGTCGAACTCCGACCAGCTGATGCTCTCCGAACCGTCGACGACGACCACGAGGTCGATCGTCGACGCGCAGCCGGTCTGCGCGGCCGCGCGATGGGGTGGCGCTACGAGCGCCGTCCCGGCCAACACGAGCAAGGCCCCAATGATTGCGATGAGACTGTTCCCGACGATTCGTAGCGTTTGGTTCATCTTCCCATCCAGTTCCCTAAGCCGAAAAGGTTCGGCCGCTGTCCCCCTTTTCAAGGCGCTCTGTCCGCTGCCTGCGGCGCGGGCCGCGTCCGCAGGTGCGCCCTGTATTAGCACTGTGCCAGCCCCTAGGGAGACCGACTATCGGGGAACCCCCTTATATCGGCTGGGAAATCCCCTACGTGGGCCAAGGCGGCACGCGGCGTTGCCCAACTACTGCATCTAAATGCGCACGAATTGCTTCGCCCGCCACTCCTGAAGCACTACGCCTACCGCGAGATACTCAGGGAGCTAGGTAGGGGATCTCGGTAAGGAGAGGCCGCCGAAATGGCGGCCCTTACCAAGATGTTGGGGTTGGCGCGGGAGACGAGAGTTGAACTCGCGACCCCTTCGGCTTTCCTCAGGGCAGGCCTGTGCTTGGGACGCGTCAGGGCGATAGCGAGCCGATCAGTCCCGCGCTGAACTGCAGGATGAGGGCGGCATCGATGGCGTTGACATTGCCGCTGCCATTTGTGTCGGCGGCAGCCGGACAAGGTAGCGAGCCCAGCAATCCGGCGACGAACTGCAGAATCAATGCCGCGTCGATCGCGTTCACGCTGCCTCTGCAATCGACGTCACCCAGAAGCGCCGGCGCAGGAGGGCCGGATCCAGGCGACGTTGGTGTGGCCGTCGCCTGTGGCGTGGCCGATGGTTCGCTGGTCTCCACGGTAGCCGGCGTGGCCGTCGCCTGTGGTGTGGCCGACGGTTCGCTGGTCTCCACGGTAACCGGTGTGCTTGTTGCTGTTGTCACTGGTGCCGCCGTCGGCGCCGGGCCCTGCACGTCGCTTACAGCACCAGCCGTTCCGTAGAAGCCATCTCCGTTGATATACGGCGCTTCAGCTGTCAGATGATAGTGGTAGATGCCTCCGGGATATTCATCCGTCGCGTGAGAGTGACCGTGATACTGATCGAGATCTCCGTTCGTCACGGCTTGGCCGGACTCTTGCGGACCATACAGAGGAAAGCCGTCTAGCAGGAACCCTACCAACGCTTCGGGCCCGTTTTGGACGGTCAGCCCCAACGGCACGATGTGATAGTGGTACAAGCCCGTGTTCTGCGGATGCCCGTTGTACTGGTCGAAGGAATCGATCTCACTCGTGAGCGCTTGCTGCCCGGGCCCCGCGTACTGGTTGAACAACGCCACACCGTTCAGTGCGACGCCGATCGGGCCTAGGGGTGTCTCCGCGTGAACGGTCGCCTCGGCAGGGCTGGCGGGCAAACGAAATTCGAATGTCTGCGGGACAATCATGTTTGGGTTGAGCATAAAGCTCCCATTCGGCCCGTTGTACGCCTCATATCGAGGGTCGGACGTTTCGAAGTAGGGGCTGCCGTGCGCGGGCTCGCCGTTACTCTGCACGACAACGTCGCTTCCGTCCGCGAAGACCGTCGTGTCGTTCTTGAACTGCTCATAGCCTGGAGGGAGCGTCCCCGCCGTCACGCGCATCAGCCCGCCAAGGCCTATGACGGCCGCCGCGACGACAAGCACTGCCGCTGCGAGGGCGATCAAGATGCCAGACGAAGTCGCGTTGCGAACAGTCATGCTCTCTCCTTGACCATCGAAACGTAAATGGAACGAGGCTGAGCATACCAGACGGTCTGATACGAATCAACGAATTGGCTTAGACATAGAGTTGATCGACCGTTCTAGGCTGTTCGGCGTACTGTAGGCTCGGCCCAAACGCGAACCATGCGAGCCTCTCGTAAAGAGAGCCCTCTAGTGGTGCGGCACAAGGCTCTATTCCTGTTCCTGGAGCTGCGTTCTCAGTATGATCGCTCTAGCGCGGGCGATTAGCTCAGATGGCTAGAGCGCCTGCTTTACACGCAGGAGGCCGCAGGTTCAAGTCCTGCATCGCCCACCAACCCGAAGGTCAGGTTGCGCCTTCATAGGCGCGTGATACAATGGCCCCGCCGAATCCCCGCCGGAGCGCGGGAACACAAACGATCCCCAGCCAAGCCGCCCGACTCACAGCGGCGCTTGGCCATCACAGATAGCGAGCCAGAATGGAAGACCGAGGACCCTTCGACCGCGGTGTGCAGTCGGAGCCTTCCCAGCCGCGTGATCGGGCTGCGACCGTCGTCGTCATTCTGGGCGTCGTACTCGGGGTCGTCCTGCTGATCCTGGTGCTGCCGCCAGTCTCGATCTTCGATAACGACTCCGGCGACGGGACAACGGGTCAGATTTCGAGTCAACTCCGCGAAGACATCCCGCCACCGCCGGATGGCTTCGAAGCCGTGAGCGCGCTGTTCGATCTCTCGACTACGGAGCCCGTTGGCCCGAACGTCCACCCGCGCCTGACCGTAAACCTCTCCGTGCCCGTGAGCGAGACCGAGCTCGTGGTGCTGTTCACGCATGACGGGAGCAGTTGGAAGAGACTGGGCGAGGCCCTACCATTGGCCAACGGTATGGCCGTCCAGGCGGAGGTCACCGCCTTACCAGCAAACGTTGCCGCCTTCCGCCCTGTGGAACAGACGCGCGTCGTGCTCGGCACGCTGCCGGCAAACTCCAGCTTGGACCCGGATGCTCGGGGTGTGCTCACGACCCTGAACGTGGCGGGCCTGCGACCTGGCGCCGACGGCAGCGTCATCGGCAGCACGCCGCCGAGCGAACTCGGCATGGCCATCGCGCCGACCATCGCCGTAAGCACGTTCGCGGATCAGCAGACCCTGAACGCCATCCTGGTAAGCCCCGAGCTGCGCGCGGCCCACGTCCGCGCTCTCGTGGAGCTGGCGGCGAACGGTAGCTATGCCGGTATCGACCTCGACTACCGAACGATCGACGCTGCGAGCGGCGACGCGTTTACGCTCTTCATCGAGGAGCTGGCTGGCGGCCTCCGTCGAGATGGGCGCGAGCTTACGCTTACGCTGCCCTTACCTGTGCCAGATAGCAGCGGCTGGAATACGCTCGGCTACGACTGGGAGGCGATCGCGCCGCTGGTGAGTGCCATCAAGCTCCCACCGGTGACCGAACAAGACCGCTACTACCAGACGATGGAGGACGCGCTGGGCTTTCTGACGTCCCGCGTGCAGAGCAGCAAGCTGCTGCTCACACTCGATCCCCAAAGCCACGAGCGCGGCGTAGACGGAGTGCAGGCGTACACACTGACGGAGGCGCTAGGACTGGCCAGCACGCCCGTTACGCGTCCATCCGGGTCCATCGCTCGCGGCGAAACACTCGTGGCGCTGGGCCTGAACCTGGCAGGAGAGACCGGCGCGAGCGGCCTGATTTGGGACGACACATCGCGCGCCGTAACGTTCAGCTACACGGGACCCGGCGGCGCGCGGGTCGTGTGGCTGACGAACGTCTTCAGCGAAGCGTTCAAGCTGGACTTGGCCCGCCGCTACCAGCTTGGCGGCGTTTCCCTGCTCGATGCGTCGCAGAAAGCCGCAGATGCCGGTCTCTGGCCGGTCTTGGCGCAGTATAAAGAGACCGGCGCGGTCTCACTTGTGAAGCCGAACGGCGCCCTACTCACGCCGCGCTGGGAAGCGTCCGGTGGTGTGTTAGAGAGTTCGGCTGGTCCGGTTGTCACCTGGCGCGCGCCCGACGAGGCGGGGACGTATACGCTGACGCTGGTCGTCAGCGATGGGGTGCTCCAGGTGGGGCAGGAGTTGCGCGTGCCGGTCCAGGAGAGGTTAGCGGTGGCGCCATAGGTCCATGCGGGTAGTCGGCGGAGTCGCTCGCGGACGGGCCTTGAAGAGCCCGCCCGCAGCCGTCCGGCCTACGTCCGACCGCGTGAGAGAGGCGATATTCGATGCGTTGGAAGCGCGGGGAGCGAAGTTCGACAAAGTGCTGGATGCGTTTGCCGGGAGCGGCGCGCTCGGCATCGAAGCGCTGAGCCGCGGGGATGGAAACTGTGACTTCATCGAGAGCAACAGAAAGGCCGCAGCCGTGATCCGCGAAAACCTGAAGCTTACAGGCCTGAGCGAACGCGGCCGGGTGCACCAATTCCGCGTCGAGCTGGCGCCGGAGCGTCTGACTGAGCAGTACTCGTTGATCTTCGCCGATCCGCCCTACGACGACGATACGGCGATCGCCTCCGTCGAGCGCCTGGCCGAGTCATCGCTCCCGGGGCCCAAAGCGACCCTCGTCTTGGAACACAGCAGCCGCAGCGAGACTCCTGAACGGCTGGGCAGACTGCGACTTGACTGGAGCCGCCGATACGGTGATACGCTAGTGTCCATGTATGGAGTAGCGCCATGACGGTCGCGTTGTTTCCCGGTCGATTCGATCCCGTGACCAACGGCCATGTGGACATCGTCGTGAGGGCGGCGCGGCTGTTCGACCGGGTCGTGGTGGGCGTATTTGACCTAGAGACCGGCCCGCTCTTTTCTACTGAGGAGCGCGTAGCACTGTTTGCAAAAGCGACGTCGCACCATTCAAACGTCACCGTGAAATCGTATTCGGGTCTGACAGTGGAATTTGCCCGGAAAGAGTCGGCGCAGGTCCTTGTGCGAGGGATCCGAGCAGTCACGGGCTTCGAGTACGAATTCGACCAAGCGCTGATGAACAAGCGCATGGCCCCCGAGTTGGAATCGATGTACCTGATGAGCAGTCTCGAGCACTTGTTCATCAGCGGCACCAGGATTCGCGAAGTAGCCCGTCTAGGGTATGATGTCACTAACTTGGTGCCCGCGCACGTCGCCGAGGCGCTGAAGAAAAAATTCTAGCGGGGTAGCTGGTCTCAGCAGGAAGGGACTCCGATCAACCTCTTACACCTCATCGACCGGCTGGAGGAGATCGTTGGCGAGGCACGCCGCCTTCCCATCGGTACCGGCAGCGTCATCGACCGGCGGCGCCTCCTTGATCTCGTAGACCAGCTTCGCGCCGCGGTACCCGCCGAAATGCGGGAGGCCCGGGAAGTCCTCGACCGTAAGGACGAGGTGCTCGCGAAGGCCGATGAAGAGGCCGCCTTACGGCTCTCCCGCGCCGATGATGAGATCGACCGCCGCATCGGTGAGTCCGCGATCACAAAGGCCGCAGAGGAGCGCGCGGAGCAGATCATCTCAGGCGCTCAGGGCGAAACGGAGCGGCTGATGGAGGAGGCCCAGAATCAGGCGGCTGCGAAGCGCGCCGAGGGCGAGCATCTAGCGTCCGAGCAGATGGACGAGGCTGATCGTTACGCGATGGAGATGCTGCGCAAGCTGGACCAGCAACTGGATGCATTCTCCGCCAGCGTCCGGGCCGGCATTGAGACGCTAGACAGGACACCCGCCGAGACGGCCGTCCCCGGGCGAACAGTCGAGGAATCCCCTCTACCTCGGGCAGCAGTTGCACGACATGCAGCACCCCAACCGACCGCGCCACCACCGCTGGAGGAGATGTCACGCGGGACCGTCCCGGCTGTCAAGCCGGTGCCGTCGCCTGTTGTGCAGCAAGAGGCGCTGGAGCCACCAGATGGCCTCCCTCTTCCCCCGGCAAGCCCGGATTCAGGGCAGGACAATCTGCTCCAGCGAACTAGCTAGTTAGCGTGCTGGTCTAGAAAACGCAGGACTTCTTCCCGCACCGCGGAGGCTTGCTCACCTTCGAAGAGTGCTGTTCCATGCTCTCCACCGGCGAACGTCTGTGACGACACCGACTGTGAAGCACTGCTCACCAATTCTTCCAGGCTAACCATCGCCGCCGTGTCTTCTTCCGCGGCGATGAGAAGCGTGGGCGCGGTCACAAGCCAAATAGCCTCCTTTGCATCCTGCCCCTGAAACTCCGAAGGCGCAGAGATCGCAACAACTCCATCCGGGAATTCCTCCGAGGCTACGACGAGTGCTGTGGTTCCGCCCATGCTCGCGCCAACGAGGAAGACTGGCCTGCTGGCTCCTCGCGCGACATCACGCGCCACCATGTAGGAGATAGCAGCAGTCAGATCCTCATCCAGCTTGTCGAAGTCCTTATCCCCGGGAGAGATGCCGTAGCCGCGGAAGTCGAACGTTAGAGCGGCGTAGCCGTTCTCGACCAGCTCTTTCGCGAACGGCTCCCACGCCGTCTGGTCGTTTGGTCGCATATGGCTAAGGATGACGAGAACGTCGTTCTCGTCTCCGTACAGCCAACCTTTGAGCACCTGCGTCTCCCCCTGCACGACGATGCCGACGCTCAGTACATCCGCGTCCGGCGGGATGAGCGTCACGGAATTCGCTGGCGTATCTGACGAGCCTCCGCACGAAGACGCCATAACGACAACGAGGACAGCCAGCGCGGCGCCGAAGATCAAGGCGGGGATGCGCTTCATCGTGTAACGATCATCGCCAAGGCGAGAGATGATGTCAAGGGCTTGGTGACGGCCGAACGGATCTGAGAGTACAGGCTAGAGCGAATCCAGGAGCCCGGCCACGAACTGGAGCACGAGAGCAGCATCGATGCTATCGATGGTTCCGTTCTCATTGATGTCCGCATTGTCCTCGCAGCTCAATGCCCCGAGCAATTCCGCGCTGATCTGTAAGATCAGGGCAGCATCGATCGCGTTCACGGAACCGTTGCAGTTGGCGTCGCCGATTAGGACAGGGTTTACACAACCGGCGCCGTTGATGTTTATCTCGCCGGATACTCCCTGAGCAGCTATCGAGTCTCCCAGCACGTCACCGAGGTTGACGGCGTCCACAGAGAGGTCTTTGCCGACCGGTACGAAGGCGAGATCGGCGTCGCCCAGACACAGGGCCCGGAACGTCAACCTGGCAAGCACGCCAGACCCAAATGGCCCGCCAGAGCCGCCGGTGGACGCGCACGCGTAGCTGACGATTGCATTCTGCAGGTCAGAGGGTTCGGGCCCCAGGCAGAGCGGATCGCGCCCTGCGTCTTCGAGGATGTCGCCACCCCCAGTGATCGATACAAAGGCTAAGACCGACGGGTCGAAGGCGAGGTGAAATTCATAGGACGCGAACGTGGGTGCGTTATCTACGACGATGTCTACTTCCACACTGCGACCCACAGAAACGTTCTGGAATGAGGGGCTCACACGAAAGACCGGGTCCAGCCCACCTGCCACTGCGGAAGGTTGTAACACCAAGCCCACTGAGCCTATGGTCAAGGCGATGAGGGCCGTTATCCAACTACGAAACCTGAATAGCCGCATCTGCAGCTCCTTCTCTCAACCTCCCCCGTACAAAGATGCGGCGCTTCAGCGTCGCATCCCTTCCCTATTCCGAACGTTCTTGTCGACAGTCCGTAACCATTCGTAGGTGAATCGTTCCGCAACGATCGTACCACATTATGTACGGAAGGCGGCATCGTGATGCAACGGATGAGGGATTTTGGGCCGGTCGGCCCGCTGGAAACGAGACCGGCTGCCGGTCTGGTGCGGATGGCCGCGTCCTATCCCAGCCTCCACGCTCGTCTGGCGTTCCGCCTATAGTCTGAATTCGATCGCCTATATGCGCGCATGCTCGATGGAAGTACAACGGAAACGCTAAGCAAATGCGCCACAAGATGGAATCGGCCCTGTGATGAGGCCGATTGAGATTGTGTGGTGGAGCTGGCGGGGGTCGAACCCGCTACCTTCTGTCTGCCAGACAGACGCTCTCCCAAGTGAGCTACAGCCCCATTGGCTAGATCATGCTAACAGGAGCGGAATAGGGCGGCAAGCTGCGCGCAGTGCTTCCACTCCCACCTCGTGTGGTAAACTGCCTGATCAGAAGCAATGCAGGCGACAAGACAGCAGATCCTCGATTACATCCGGCGGCAGGGGCGGGCAACCGTAAAGGATCTCGACAGCTTTCTCAGTCTCACCTCCACGGGCGTCCGGCAGCATCTGACCGTCCTGGAGCGGGAAGGACTCGTTACCGCGCACGAGGACCGAGGGCGCGTTGGGAGGCCAGCCCTTGTCTACAAGCTCACCGAGAAGGGCGACGCGCTCTATCCAAAATCCTACGACCAGCTGGCGAACGTGCTGA
This sequence comes from Chloroflexota bacterium, assembly GCA_022562155.1. Classification (GTDB taxonomy): domain Bacteria; phylum Chloroflexota; class Dehalococcoidia; order DSTF01; family RBG-16-68-14; genus SZUA-185. The sequence goes on along the minus strand of JADFPV010000044.1, from coordinate 13,390 downwards.
TTGAAGAGGTCAGAGAACTCGCGGGTTCCCAAGCGCTGCAAACGCTCCTTCGACGCGTCGCGTCACGCTTTGCCGAACCCTACAAGGAACGCCTGGAAGGCAGACCGCTCTCTGAGCGTGTGCTAGAGGCGAGCCAGATCATTCAAGAACGCGGCTGCCTGACTGAGTGCTCGCAGGACGGCGACGACTGGCTGATCAAACAGTACACGTGCCCGTTCCCAAACGTTGCCGGCCAGAATAGCTGCGTCTGCTCCCTCGACGTCGAATTCGTGCGGCAACTCGTCGGCGCGGACGCACGCCTGACAACCAGCCTGCTGCGCGGAGACGACGCATGTACGTTCCGCATTCGGCCTGTCGACGCGCCCGCCAAAAGTGGACGGTAGAGTCGATGCCTTGCCGGCCGGCCGGCGCGACATCGAACGGATGTAACCCCCTGTGGAGTACTTAGAGGCCCTACGCTTCCTCAAGCGCCGCGACGACTGGGAACGCTCGGGCTCGGTTGCCGACGCCGAGCGCTGGGACCTGCGTCGAATGCACTCACTGCTCGCGCGGCTCGGCGACCCGCACCTCGGCAGGCATACGGTCCACGTGGCCGGCAGCAAGGGAAAGGGCAGCATCTCGAAGATGATCGCGTCGATCCTCGAAGCGGCCGGCGCATCGACCGGCCTCTACACCAAGCCGCACCTACACCGCTTCGTCGAGCGCATCGCGACGGATGGCGAGACGATCTCCCAGGAGGACTTCGGCCGTCTCGTCGAGGAGCTTTCGACGCATGTAGATGCCGAAGACGCAGACGGCTCCTACGGCCGGGTCAGCACGTTCGAGGCGTTAGTCGTACTGGCCTTCCTCTACTTCAGAGAACGAGAGGTCGATTGGCAGGTGTTCGAAGTAGGCCTCGGAGGCCGGCTGGACGCCACGAATGTCTTCGACGAGAAAGAGGTCTGCATCATCGCGCCGATCAGCCTCGAGCACACGGAGATCCTCGGCGACACGGTCCCGCAGATCACAGAGGAGAAGGCCGCCATCATCACGTCCGGCTGCACCGTCATCATGGCGCCACAGCGAGAGTCGGCCGCGGACGTGGTACGGCGCGTCTGCGAAGAGAAGAGCGTGACTCTAGTTGAAGTTGCCGAGGCCTGCCAAATGAGCCGCGCCAAACGCACAAGCGATGGACAGGAATTTACAGTAAAGACGGCGCGGGCGACCTACAACCTGAAGCTGCCGCTCTTCGGACGCCACCAGCTCAACAATGCGGCAACCGCCGTTTTGGCCGTTGAAGCGATGGCTGAACACGGAATCGAGATCGACGAGGCATCGGTCCGACAAGGCTTAGCCGCCGTGCGCTGGCCGGGACGCATCGAGTTCTTGAAGCAGCGCCCAGCCATCATTGCCGACGGCGCGCATAACCGCGATTCCGCCCGCGCGCTAGTGCAGACCTTGCGCGACGACTTCGGCCTAACAAACGTTACGCTCGTCGTCGGCAGCTCCGGCGATAAGGACATCGAGGCGCTTGCCGAAGAACTAGCGCCGCTGGCAGTGCAGATGATCGCGACGCGTTCGCGGCATCCGCGCGCAATGAATCCCCGCGAGATTGCGGAGGCCTTTCTGGAACGAGAGGTGCCGATCGCGGTCGAGGAGCCTGTCGGAAGCGCCATCGATGCCGCGATCGCTCAGGCGGGCTCGGGGCCGGTCGTCATCTGCGGATCGTTGTTCGTCGCGGCAGAGGCGCGCGAGCACGTCTTAGGCATTGCGTACGACCCGCCTCTAACGGAGCCAGCTCCCCCAAGGAGCGAGGTAAACGTATGAGTGAGCAACCCAACGGCCATCGCGTGGTCATCACAGGCATGGGTGCGATCACGCCGCTCGGTAACAGTGTCGACGAGTACTGGCAGAACCTGGTCAACGGCGAATCAGGTATCGGCCCCATTACCATTGTCGACCCCGGTCCTTACCCGGCGAAGATTAGCGGCGACATCAAAGACTTCGAGCCCCAAGACTACATGGACCGCAAAGACGCCCGCCGCATGGCGCGCTTCAGCCAGTACGCGGTCGCGGCCACGCGACAGGCGTACGAGGATGCCGGTCTCGGAGAGAGCAGCATTGACCCGGAGCGGCTTGGTGTCTCGATGGGCAATGGCTTCGGCGGCCTGCCGAACACTGACGAGGCGGTTCGCAAGATCGTCGAGAAGGGCGGTATGCGAATCGATCCCTTCTTCATGCTCAAGGTGCTGCCCAACATGGCCGCCGCGCACGTCACGTTGAATTTCAACGCGAAGGGCCCGAGCACGACGATTACGACGGCCTGCGCCGCCGCGACACAGGCGATGGGAAACGCGACTGAGATGATCCGCCGGGGCAAGGTGGACGCTGTGCTCTCAGGCGGCACCGAGGCCGGGCATTGCGAGCTGGGACTGGCCTCGTTCTCGGTGATGAAAGTCCTTTCGACGCATTACGAGGACCCGAAGAAGGCCAGCCGGCCGTTCGACGCCAAACGTGACGGCTTCGTCTCAGCGGAAGGATCCTCCATGTTCGTGCTTGAGAGCCTGGAGCACGCGCAGGCTCGCGGCGTCCATATCTACGCTGAGATCATCGGCGCGGCCGCCAGCGCGGACGCCTATCATATGGTCGCTCCCTGTGCCGACGGCGAAGGCGCGGCCCGCTGCATGCGTTGGGCCCTGGAGGACGCTGGCATCCAACCGGAGCAGATCGACTACATCAACGCGCACGGGACTTCGACACAGCTGAACGATGCATCGGAGACGCTTGCGATTAAGACGGTCTTCGGCGAGTACGCCTACCAGGTTCCGATCAGCTCGACGAAGTCGATGATCGGGCACGCACTCGGTGCGTCTGGCGCGATCGAGTCCGTCGCAGCGATCAAGACGATCGAAACCGGCACGATCCACCCGACGATCAACTACGAATACCCGGACCCGGACTGCGACCTCGACTACGTGCCGAACGAATCGCGCGAGCAGAACGTCGACATCGTGCTAAACAACAGCTTCGGGTTCGGCGGCCAGAACGCCTGCCTCGTGTTCAAGCGTTTCGAGGGCTAGCCGCTTGCGCGTACTCGTCACCGGCGGCGCTGGCTTCATCGGTTCCCACATCAGCCGCGTTCTCTTGGAAGCAAATCACGAAGTGACCGTCCTCGACAACCTGTCGCGCGGCAGACAGGACCTCGTGCCTGACGGCGCGGCCTTCGTCGAGGCGGACCTCGCGGACGAGGGGGCGACGGAGCAAGCCCTGCGCGGCCACGACGCCGTCATCCACCTGGCGAGCTTCCTAGAAGTAGCGGTGTCGGTCGAGAAGCCTGTGCTGTTCGCCGAGAACAACATCGTCAACTCGGTGAAGCTGCTGGAGGCAATGCGACGCGCGGACGTCGGCAAGATCGTCTTCTCATCGTCGGCGACCGTCTACGGCGTCCCGAAGCGGCTACCGCTGCGTGAGGGCGACGAGCTGGGCATGCAGGCCAACCCCTACGGGGCCACCAAGGTAGCGGTCGAGACGTTCCTCGGCGTCTACCACACGCTCTACGACTTCGACTGCCTGGTCCTGCGCTACTTCAACCCCTACGGCCCGAACGAGCTGTGTGAGCCGGAGACGCATGCCGTCCCGAACATCGTGCGCGCGATGCTGGAGAAGCGTTCGATCCCGGTGTACTGGAAGGGGCAGCAGCTACGCGACTACATCTACGTCGAGGACCTGGCGCGCGCGCACATCGCGCCGCTGGATCAGAGCGGCTACCACGTCTACAACGTCGGGACGGAAGTTGGCACGAAGGTCATCGACGTCATCGAGACCGTCGCGACCATTCTCAAGCAAGAGCCACAGATCGACGACCTGGGGGAGCGCCCCGGTGACGTCGATGCGAGCTACGCCTCGTCGGAGAAGCTGCGGACGGAGCTGGGTTGGGAAGCGCAGGTCGACTTAGAAGAAGGCCTCCGCCGCACCATCGAGCACTACCGGGAGCGGTTGGGAATTTCTAACTAGGAACCTTCGCAAGAGTTTAGAAGCGACTCTTCAACCAGCCCCTCTCGTTCCGCGATCTTCCGGATCGCGCACGAAGCGGCATTTTCATCACGCATCGCCTCTCTTAGACGATCATCGTCGGCATCTGCGATCGCGTATGCCTGCTGTCGCATGGCTCGTACATACGCGCTGTGGCTCTCTCTGAAGTCCGAACCGGATCGCAGGCCCTCGAAGACATCGACCGCATTGTGTTATGCGTCCGAAAAGTCGGCTCGCGTCTCCGCGTCTGCAGTAAATGGATTGAAGCCGACGAAATCGCCGAGGTTGACGGTCATCTCTGCTTGGGTCGCCTGGAACTCCCGAAAGTACTCCTCGGGCGTCGGTTCGTCGTCCGAACACGCCAGCCCAACGCCCAGGAGCGCTGTTCCGAATAGTAGTGCTAGGAGCGTCCTTCTCATCATGCCGCCTCTCGGGCAGTATACACACCTCTTCTCAGACCGTATAGACGCGTTCGCCGGGGCCGCGGAGGAAGAGAGCCCGACTGCCGTCGGGCATCCAGAACGGGCCGACGAGGTTGTCCTCAGTGCCGCTGACTAGCTGCTCGACCTGGTCATCGCGGTAGCGCAGCAAGAGGCCCCCTTCGCCACAGAGAAGCGCGTACTCCCCACTGGGGTGCCAGGCTGCACCTAGGAGCGAGGCTGAGGCCTCGACCGGCTGGTAAGAGAACCCCTCGCCGTCGTAGAGCAGAAGCTTGTTCGACGACGTATCCCCGTCGTAGGCGTAGCCCGCGATCAGCGCGCGCTTGCCGTCGGGGTGCCAATCGACAGCGACGAAATCATCTTCAACGTCGCTGGTAAGCAGCGCTTGTAGATAGACGCCGTCGCACTTGTACAGTGCATGCGGCCTCGGGTAGCCGGCCCAGGAGCTGGCATAAGCGCCGACGAGCGCGTACGCGCCGTCGGGACGCCAGGCGACAGCCCGCAGCGTGTGCGCGCGGTCGCCGGGAACCGGCGTCAGCACATCATGTTCGTAGTGCAGCACGGTTCCTGCGTTTCCGACGATCAGCGCCGAGGTACCGTCCGGATGCCAAGCGACGCGGCGCAGGTTTTCGTGCGTCGGCGACGCTAGCTCGCGCATCGAGGAGCCATCGTAGTGCAGGACGGCGCCACGATTGCCCACAAGCAACGCCTGCTTACCGTCCGGCGAAAACGCCACACCGCGCAGGTTGTGCTTGGTATTCGTGTCGACGACAGAAAATGCTGGGCCGCCTGTCCTGAGCGAAGCCGCAGGATCGTAAAGCACGGCGCTGCCACGATTACCGACGAGCAAGCACGAACTGCCGTCCGGCTTCCACGCCGCCCAGCGCAGCGGCCGGTCGATGCCGTCCTGTAGCAACTGGAGCGGTCCACCCGCCGACGGATCGAATGAGTAGACTTGGTCACTCATGGCGGTCATTGTACCCCGAACGCTTCCATGCGGCGCACCGAAGTGCCGCATTGCCAAACCGCGCTGGCTAGCGGAAGGGTGAAGGGCGCGCTACGATTCCGAGCAGTAAGGCTAGCTACGCGTATTTCCCCGACTTCACCCAGACGACGTTGTCCCTGTCGAGAAGACCGATCTCTCGAAGAACCGCCTTCAACTCATCGATCTTGCTCTCAGGCACGATGATGTACAGCAAGGACGATTTCCCATTCGCTTTGTTGTGTCGGTTCGCGAACAGAAGGAATTGTGTCTTGCTGTGCTCAGTGTTCAGATCGCCGTCTCCTGTCTTGGCCTCACCTCGGACGTACACCTCCGTAGAGTCGTCGAACGCGTCGACGTCCGGCATCTTGTTCTCGCCATCGCCGACGCCGTCGCTGTTCTTGACGACCTGAGGTTGGGTGTAGCCCTTGAGATCTGCCCCGGTAATTCGATAACCCTTTTCTTGTTCGAACCAAGACAGCAAGTCCCGAACAAGGCCCTCGTGGAGTGCGCTCTCGGCTTTTGTCACCATTTCTTACCTCCCATAGCTTAAGTCAGACCTACATCTGTAAGCTAGTGTAAGCACTGCCGAATGATTTGTCAAGAACCCTGACACATGCTAGGCTCTAGCGAAGTCGGACACCATGGATTCTCCTCTAGACATCGGCAGACGCATCCGCTCCGCACGCGAGGACGCCGGGCTTTCACAAGAGCAACTCGGTAACCGTCTCGATCCTCCCCGTTCCCACGCTGCTGTTTCTGACATGGAGCGTGGCGTTACGAACGTGGGCGCAGGGGTGCTCGCTCAACTCGCCAACATTCTTGACCGGCCACCAGGATACTTCTACGGAGTACAGACATCTACGCGTGATGCGGCCTCGGCTTTTCAAGCTAGGGGTAGACCTGGAGGATCTCGAGAGGACCGGGCGGGTCTGGAGGACTTCAAGAAACACGTGGAGCAACTGGCGAAGAAAACTAAGAAGACAGAGTAGGGGTAAAGACTATTGGCCCGCAGTAGAGCAACGAAGGAAAAGGCTGAGAGCATCCACCAGATGTTCGGCGTGCATGAACCCCCTGTTGACGTTCATAAGATCGCCGAACAGCTTGACTTCTTGGTCGTCCCTTACGATTTTCCGGATGAGACTTCGGCTGTCCTCTATATTCATGAGGGCGTGAAATCCATCGGTGTAAACCAGCGTCACGCCCCAGTTCGCCAGCGCTTCTCTATTGCGCATGAATTGGGTCACTATTTGAGCGGGCACGAGGACTACACGGAAAGAGGAGAGGGCGAGAAGATCCAAGTCGACGGCAGGTTCGATCCCTCCGACCCTCAGCAACGACTAGAACAAGAGGCCAACGATTTTGCCGCTGAACTCCTCATGCCCGAAGCCATGGTCAAAGAAGAAATGGCTAGGATGGAGTCGTTCGACGCGACGATACTCGCCAGGAGATTCGACGTCAGCGAACAAGCTCTCTGGATACGGCTCGTAGGTCTTGGGCTTGCCCCCGAGTAGGTCCGGATTCCATCAATGACACACATCGCCTTCATCGGAGGGACGGGGCCGGAAGGCAAGGGCCTGGCGTACCGCTTCGCGCTGGCAGGCCACGAGATCACGATCGGCTCGCGCAAGGCGGAACGGGCTGCTGAAGCAGCCTTGGAAGTGGCCGAGCACGCGTCGGGATCGACGGTACGCGGCGTCGAGAACGCGGACGCCGCCCGCGACGCCGACCTGATCATCCTGACTGTGCCCCACACGGCGCAGCCGGCATCGCTGCCCGACCTGAACGACGCTGCGAAGGGCAAGGTCGTCGTCAGCACCAGCGTCCCGATGGAGTTCGGGGGAGGCCGCGCGGCTATCGTCGACCTGCCGGAGGGCTCCGCTGCCGAGCAGGCGCAGGCGCTGATGCCGGACGCGCTGGTAGTCGGAGCATTCCAGAACTTGGGCGCGGCCAAGCTCTGGAAGGACGCGGCAGCACTCGATCAGGACGTGATCGTCTGTGCGGACGACGACGACGCGAAGAGGACCATCAGCGCCCTCGCCGAGGAGATCGCCGGCATCCGTGCCATCGACGGCGGTGCGCTCGCGAACGCACGCTATGCCGAGGGCATCACGGCGCTCCTCGTGTCCGTCAACCGCAACTACAAGAAGACCACCGGCATACGCATCGTGGGAATCGAATGAGCGAAGTTCGCATTATCGGACTCGACGGCATCCCCGAGGTGCGTCCGGGCGACGATATCGCAGCCTTCATTTTGGAGGCCGCATCGAAGCAAGACCTGACGCTTGAGTCCGGCGACATCATCGTCATCACGCAGAAGGTCATCTCGAAAGCGGAAGGCCGCATCGTTGACCTCGACGACGTCGAGCCCGGCCGGTTCGCGACGGATTACGCCGAGCAGTGGGAGAAAGACGCCCGCCTCGTCGAGACGGTACTGCGCGAGAGCGCCCGCATCGTACGGATGGACCACGGCGTGATGATCTGCGAGACAAAGCACGGCCTGATCTGCGCCAACGCCGGCGTGGACTCGTCCAACGTCGAGAAACTCGGGACCGTCACATTGCTGCCGGAGGACCCTGACGAGTCGGCGAACGAGGTCCGGCAGAAGATCGAGGAGGCCACGGGCGCATCGCCCGCGGTGATCATCACCGACACGTTCGGCCGGCCATGGCGCGAGGGTCACGTCAACTTCGCGATCGGCGTCGCCGGCATGCTGCCGATCGTCGACTACGCGGGCGAGTTCGACCCGGCCGGCTACGAGATAAAGGTGACGCAAATGGCCGTGGCCGACGAGCTGGCGGCGGCCTCAGAACTGATGCACGGCAAGCTGTCGCGCACGCCAGTCGCCGTTATCCGAGGCTACGAGTACCCCGCAGGCTCAGGCACCGCGGATGAACTGCTCCGCGATCCAGAGCGGGACATGTTCCGCTAGGTACGCTAGACGGCGTCGCTGCCACGCACGGGGACAATGGCGCCGTTCACGTGCGCCGCGCGCCGCGAGCAGAGGTACGAGATAACTTCGGCGACGTGCTGCGGTGTGATCTCACCTGAAGGGCCTTCCTTTGCGAGCCGCAGCGCCTCCTCGAACTCGACGTGCTCGATTGGGCCGGGCGCGACGGCGTTGATCGTGATGCCGTTGGCGCGTTCGCGCGGGCCAAGCGTGCGCGCGAGCCAGTGGCGCGCTGCCTTCCCGAGCGGGTAGTCCAGAGGGCCATCCGGCGGCCCGTATGTCCAGTCATCTGCGCGAAGCCCACCGATCATGACGATGCGGCCCCAACCTCGCTTGCGCATTCCGGGCAACGTGGCGCGGATTAGACCATACGCGGAATCGACCTCTCCGCGCATGACGGCGCGCCAGTGGTCCGGTTCGATGTCGACGAAGTCCTGCACTTTCCAGGCGCCGCCCGCGCTACAGATCGCGATATCGACATGGCCGCACTCTGATTCCGCGGCCTGCACCATGGCGAACACTGCGTCCGGGTCCTCAGTGTCGGCCTGATGAAGGTAGACGGTTCGTCCTAAGGCTTCGATTGCCGCCGCGACCTCCTTCGCACGTTCGACGTTGCTGCGGTAGTTCAGGACGATATCGGCGCCGTCCCGGGCGAGCGTGAGGGCGATACTGCGGCCCATACCGCCGCCAGAGGCGCCGGTGACAAGCGCGACACGTCCGTCTAGTTCCATCGCCTGAGCAGACTACCAGAGTGGAGGAGCGCTTGCGAGCTACTACGCGTCGCCGCTTGCGAGCGACGCCGTCTGCTCCCATACTGCTCGCGGAGCGAGAGATGACGGAAGATCGACCCTTCGCTGGCAAGCTGGCAGTTGTTACGGGCGGCAGCCGTGGCATCGGCAGGGCGTGCGTGCTGAAGCTGGCGCAGCTGGGTGCGGACGTAGTCGTGAACTACTCGCGCAATACGGAAGACGCCGAGGCAACGGCACGTGCTGCCGAGGAGTCCGGCGTCACCAGCGTCGCGATCAAGGCCGATATGGGGGACCGGGACGCGATCGTCGCGCTGTTCCAGCAAGTGCAGGAGAAGTTCGGCCGCGTCGACATCCTCGTGAACAGCGCGGCGCGCGGCCTCGAGCGGCCACGCGGGGCGGTGGATTCGCTCCCGAAGCACCTGAAGCATTCCATGGACGTCAACCTGTTCGGTCCCTGGTTCTGCTCGCAGGAAGCGGCCAAGCTGATGACCCGGGCCGGCGCGATCGTCAATCTGCACAGCCCAGGGTCCGAGCGTTACATGCCGCGCTATGCGCCTGTCGGCGTGACGAAAGGTGCCCTTGCGTCCCTGACGACGTACATGGCTGTCGAACTGGCGCCGCGCGGCATCCGTGTCAACGCCGTCACCTCCGGTCTCGTCGATGGCAGCGACGGAATCCGCATGCTCGATGAACAGTTGCTTGAGCGATATCGGGAGGTCGCACCGGCTGGCAGGCTCGTCAAGCCGGAGGAGGTTGCGGCGGCCGTCGCCTTCCTCTGCGGCGATGAAGCATCGATGATTATCGGCCATGTGCTGACGGTCGACGGAGGCTACTCGCTAGTAGGCCTCTTATAGCCCGCCTTGGCGGGCGGCCAGATAGTTGGGCTACTCGCTCGTCGGTTTGGTATAACTGCTGCTACACTTCGTGCTATGAGCGCGCCAAAGTCGAAGCAGGGTCACCGCTGGTTCGCGGCGATGTGGGACCGCATCAGCGCTTCTCAAGAGCGAACGACCGGCACCAAGGTCCGTCCCAAGATCATGGGCGAGGCGCACGGCGATGTGCTGGAGATTGGCGCCGGCACGGGCGCAAGCTTCAGCTACTTCCCGGAAGATGCCCAGGTGATCGCGATCGAGCCTGACCCACACATGATCGAGCGCGCCCACAAGCGGCTCGCCAAGCTGGGGGCTGTGAACATCCAGCTCCGCCAGGCGGCCGCGGAGTCACTTCCGTTCGATGACGATTCGTTCGATCACGTAGTGGCCAGCCTCGTGTTCTGCAGCGTGGACGACCAGGCGAAGGCGTTCGCTGAAGTACGCCGCGTATTGCGACCCGACGGCACCTTCCGATTCTGGGAACACATTCGCAACGACGACAGCCGCTTCTGGGGCACGCTCCAGGACGCGATCACTCCGATCTGGCGCTGGTGCGGCGCGGGCTGCCACCCTAACAGGCGCACGCAGCAGGCCATAGAGGAGGCCGGCTTCACCGTCGAATGGATTGAGAAGTTCCGGGCGGCGCCCGGGACGCCCGAGATCTACGGCGTGGCTCGGCCCGGTTAGCCGTGGACGAAGCGTCTCGGTCAATTGACCCCGAGCTAGCCACGGAACCGTCTCCGGTACGGGGCGTTTCGAGGAACGTGTTCGTCCTGGGATGGGTGAGCTTTTTCACGGACCTCTCTTCAGAGATGCTCTATCCGATGCTGCCCATCTTCCTTACCACGACGCTAGGTACGCCGGTCGCACTCTTCGGCGCCATCGAGGGCATCGCGGAGGGAACCGCAGGCGTATCGAAGGTGGCCTCCGGGGCCTGGTCCGACAGGCTGCCGCGACGACGCCCGTTGATCGCCGGCGGCTACGCGCTCTCCGCGTTGGGCAAGCTGTTGCTGGCGCTGTCGTTCATCTGGCCACAGGCACTCTTCGCCCGGGTCTGCGACCGGCTGGGCAAGGGCACACGGACGGCGCCCCGCGATGCGCTGATTGCGGACTCGTCGACCGCAGGAACGCGCGGGCGGGCATTCGGGTTTCATCGTGCCTTGGACACGGCCGGCGCGGTAGTCGGGCCGTTGGTGGGGCTGGGTTTGTTAGCCGCGTTGGGTGAAGGGCGCCTGCGGCTCATCTTCATCCTCGCTGTGCTGCCCGCCCTGGCCAGCGTGGCCCTAGTACGCGTCGCCCGCGAGCGAACGCGACGCGTGCCGGAACGGCAAGCCGGGGGTATGCACCTCGATTTCAGTGGCGCCCCGGTGAGCTTCTGGCTGTTTCTGGGGATCAGCTTTCTCTTCGCGTTCGGCAACTCCAGCGACGCCTTCTTGCTGCTGAGAGCCAGCGATCTCGGCCTGGGCCTAACGGCGGTCATTCTTGCGTACGTGGTGTACAACGTTGCCTACACGCTGCTGTCGTTTCCGGCCGGGCTGGCCGCCGACAGGTTTGGACAGCGGCCTATCCTTGCGGCCGGATTTCTCGTCTTCGGCCTCGTCTACCTAGGCTTCGCGACGACGGACGGAACCGGCGCTGTTTGGCCCCTCTTTGCCGCCTACGGATTGGCGATGGCCCTGACCGAAGGTGTGGGCCGCGCGCTGATTTCGGACGCCGCTCCATCCGACAGGCGAGGAGCGTTCCTGGGGCTGTACCACACAACGATCGGGCTCACGGCAGTGGTGGCGAGCGTGCTGGCGGGAGTGCTCTGGGACCAGATATCGCCCGCGGCGCCATTCGTAGTGGGTGCTACGACTGGACTCGCCGCGGCGGTGCTGCTGTTGCTCCTCTCCATCAAGAGACCGACAGCCACAGCCATCGGAGCGGTCGCATGATGGAACGCTCTGACAGCGTCCTCCTGCCTGAACAGCGGGTGCCCGTCATCGCGAAGTGCGACATCCTCGTCGTAGGTGGTGGCTCCGCCGGCCTCTCGGCGGCGATCGCCGCGAAGCGTCAGGGCGCCGACGTCGTGCTCGTCGAACGCTACGGCTACTTAGGCGGTCTCGCGTCGGGCGGCCTGATCGTCCTGCTGCTCACACTGGACGACGGCGCCGGCCGGCAAGTTGTCGCGGGACTCTGCCAGGAGCTGGTCGACCGGCTTGAGGCGCGAGGTGGCTGTTACTACCCGCCGAAGGGCGAGTGGGGCGATTCGAGCGACGAGCTTATCACGCAGTACCAGCGCCGGGGCCTTGTATGGGGCTCCGCGCCCCACAAGGTACGGTACTCGGTCGCCTACGACCCGGAGGAGTTCAAGTTCGTCGCGAACGAATGGGTCGCGGAGACGAGCGTGCAGCTGCTGTATCATCGCTGGGCGTCCGATGTCGTACAAGACGGCGACCGCATCACGCACGTGGTGTTCACGTCTAAGGCCGGGCGGCAAGCGATCGCCTGCAATACCGTCATCGATACGACGGGTGACGGCGACCTCGTAGCGTTCGCAAATGAACCGTTCGAGTTGGAGGAAGTCCACCCGTGGCTCTGGTTCCGCATGGCCGGCATCGACGATGCGTCTGCGGACGGTGACGCCGTAGCGCAGGCACGCGGCTTTCGCACGGTGAAGCCGGGTCAGGCGCTGCTGCCGTGGGGCGCGGCAGAACGCATCGACCGCCGGATCGACGCAACGAACCCTGACGACCTTACCTACGCGGAGATCGAGTGCCGGCGCATGGTGATGGAGGAGGTCGACCGGTTGCGCGAGCAGATTCCCGCCTTTAAGGACGCCTACCTCACAGACATGGCGCTGACGCTGGGCATCACGGAATCGCGCCGGCTCGTGGGCCGGTACGTGCTACAGCGCGAGGACCTGGACAAGCCGTTCGACGACGTCATCGCGGTGACAGGCCACTGGACTAAATACGACTGCACCTACCAGATTCCCTATGGCAGTCTGCTACCGAAGGACGTTACCAACCTGCTGGTCGCTGGACGTTGCATCAGTGTCGATCATCGCGTTCATCACGCGACGAAGGAGATCCCGGCCTGCTTCGCGACGGGCGAGGCGGCAGGCGTCGCTAGCGCGCTCGCGCTGAGCAGCGATGTCTTGCCGCGCGATTTAGACACCACGCAGCTACAGAAAGCGCTGCGTGAGGCCGGCGCGTGGCTTCCTGACCGGGCTTAGCTCTCCGGCCCTGCTCTTATCGTTTAGCAGCGGGGAACCCTAGCGAAGCACCGATCCGGCTAGGGGCCGCTAAGAGTAGAGCTTCCACAAGAGCGACTGTGGTAAGCACAATCACGAGTATCGAGAGGGACGCCACTAGGACAGCTGAGAGCTCTAACCCAGTCATGCG
>JADFPV010000043.1 GCA_022562155.1 Chloroflexota bacterium | reverse complement strand
ATCGAAGGTCACTCGATGATCGGCGGTGGCAGCCTGCCGGACGAGGGCCTGCCGACGAAGCTGCTGGCCATCCCAACCGACGGCGGCAGCGCAGCCGATGGCCTAGCCCGCAGACTACGAGAACACGAAACGCCAGTCGTCGCACGTATCGAGCATGATCAGGTGCTGCTGGACCCGCGCACGGTCGACCCGAGCGAGGACGAGACCGTCATCGCGGCGCTGCGGGCCTCCACTCAGTAGACTCTCTCCATGGAACGCCACATCTTCATCGTGTCCGGGATTCCTGGCGCGGGAAAGACGACCGTGTCCGGCTTGCTCGCGCGCCGCTTCGATCGCGGCGTGCATCTGGAAGCCGACATCTTCCAAAAGCTGATCGTCACCGGCGGGCTCTTCCCTGACAAAAAGCCTGAGGAGGAAGCGTGGCGGCAACTGAGGCTGCGATCGAAGCACGTCGCGATGCTGGCCGACTCCTTCCTCGAGAACGGCTTCTGGCCGGTCATCGACGACGTTGTCGTCGGCTTGCGTCTCCTCGATGTGCTGGAAGATATCAAGAGCCGGCCGCTCTACTTCGTGCTGCTGCTGCCAAGCCTCGCGGTCGTCGAGCAGCGCGACCGCACACGCGACGAGAAGCACGTCTTCGACATCTGGGGCCACCTCGACGAGGTCGCGCGCACAGAGACGCCGAAGCAGGGCCTCTGGCTCGACTCCTCAGCGATGTCGGCGGAAGAGACCGTCGACGAGATCCTGCGGCGAACAGACGAAGCGCTGGTAGAGTGAGGCTGGGGCGCACATGCGATGTAGGGGCCGTTCGCGAACCGCCCCTACAGTGTGTCTATAATGCCCGCAGAAATCGATAGGAGGTGGCACATGGCAGACGTTTGGAACCATCAGTACGCGGAGGTTAACGGCGTCAAGCTGCACTACGTGCGGCAGGGCGAGGGGACGCCGGTTGTTTTGATCCACGGCTGGCCGGGGTTCTGGTTCGAGTGGAACCAAAACATTGGGCCGCTGAGCGAAAAGTTCGACGTCGTCGCGCCGGACATGCGCGGCTTCGCGTACTCGGAAAAGCCCGACCTGCCGCCAGAAGAGGGCTACACAGAGAGCGTGATCGCGGCCGACATCGCGGCGCTGATTGCGGAGCTGGGCTTCGATAAGGTGCACATCGTCGCGCACGACTTCGGCGCGACCTGGGCGCAGCGACTTGCGCGCACGCAGCCGGAGCTGATCGATAAACTGGTCCTCTTTAACCCACCCTATCCTGGCATCGGCATGCGCTGGTTCGAGATGCCACAGCCGTTCGAAAGCTGGTACATGCTCTTCCACCAACAGCCGTGGGCCGAGGACCTTGTCGGCTCGAGCCGCGCCACGACCGAGACCTACCTCCGGCACTTCCTGCGCCACTGGTCGCACGACACAGACGTCTTTCCGGACGATGAGATCGCTGAGTTCGTCGAAGCCTACTCTCAGCCGGGGGCGCTGCGCGGCGGGTTCAACTGCTATCGCGCGATCTTCCGTGGCGGAGGCGCCGGCGGCGATGGCATGATCGACGTGCCGACGTTGATCCTCTGGGGCGACAGCGACCCGATCCTCAAGTTCGAGTGGAGCGACAACCTCGGCCAGTCGTTCAGCAACTATGAACTGAAGAAGGTCGAAGGCGCAGGCCACTTCATGCACCGCGA
Source organism: Chloroflexota bacterium (assembly GCA_022562155.1). Taxonomy (GTDB): domain Bacteria; phylum Chloroflexota; class Dehalococcoidia; order DSTF01; family RBG-16-68-14; genus SZUA-185. Next base: position 21,803 of record JADFPV010000043.1, on the reverse strand, counting down.
GCTGCCGGAGCGGGTGAACAAGGAGATCGTCGACTTCCTGGCCTAGGCGTGAAGCGAGCGGCTCCGTCAGGCTGAAGCCTGACCCGGCGCCATTACAGTCCGCCCCATTCTGCTCAGGATGACGTAGCCCTGATACAATCGATGCCAGGAGGCATCGGTTGGACGAACATTCGCTGCGCGTCCTGGAGTTCGAAAAAGTGCTGGCCCGCCTCGCGGAGCACACGTCGTTTTCGGCTGGGCGTGAACTGGCGCTCAACCTTCGCCCCGCTACGAATCGCGACGAAGTGGTGCGACGCCAACGGCTGACGGCCGAAGCGCGACGGCTCTATGAACTGCAGCCTCGCGTCGGGCTGGGCGGCGTGCATGACGTACGCGCGCTGGCCGACAAGGCCGGCCTCGGCGCGGCGCTTCAGCCGTCGGAACTGCTCGATGTCGCGTCGACGCTCGGCGCGGCTGGGGAGTTGCGTTCGACGATCTTGCGCTTCCGGCCTGACGAGAAGCAGCAAGGGCGCGACGAGCTGCCGCTGCTCTCGGAGCTGGCGTCAGAGATGGAGCCGCTGCCCGAGCTGGTGGCTGAGATCAGCCGCAGCATCGACCAGCGCGCGGAGGTGACGGACGCGGCCAGCCCGGCTCTCGCGTCGCTGCGCCGAAACGTCCGCATCGCCCATGACCGGCTGAACAACAAGCTGCAGGACTTCCTCAACTCGGATAAGTATCGCGATGCCATCCAGGAACCGATCATCACGCTGCGCGACGGCCGCTACGTGATCCCGGTGAAGGCCGACCAGCGCGGCCAGATCAAGGGCATCGTGCACGACGTGTCGTCGAGCGGGGCGACGGTCTTCCTGGAGCCGCTGCCCGTCGTGGAGCTGGGCAACACGTGGCGCGAGCTACAGCTTGAGGAGGAGCGCGAGGTCGAGCGCGTCCTGCGAGAGCTGAGCGCGATGACGGGCGACGGCGCCGAGGCGATCATCGATACCGTCGGCGTCCTCGCCGACCTCGATCTGGCGTTCGCGAAGGGACACCTCGGCCTCTCGTTCGGCGGGACGGAGCTGCCGCACGAAGGCGACGAGCAGCCTTGGATCGTCGAGCCCGGCGGCTCGCTCCACATCGTGAACGGCCGCCATCCGCTCCTGACCCTTCAGATCGGCTCCGGAGAGGGCGGGGTCGTCCCCATGACGGTGACCGTCGGCGACGACCATACTGCCCTGTTGCTCACCGGCCCGAATACTGGTGGCAAGACGGTCGCCTTGAAGACGGCGGGGCTCCTGGCGGTGATGGCGCAGTCCGGCCTTCCGGTCCCAGCCGACGCGGCATCGACGATGCCCGTGTTCGAGGACATCCACGCCGACATCGGCGACGAGCAGAGTATCGAGCAGTCTCTCTCGACCTTCAGCAGCCACATGACGAACATCATCAATGTCCTGGAGCGGGCGCGGCCGGAGAGCCTCGTGCTGCTCGACGAGCTGGCCGCCGGCACAGACCCGATCGAAGGCTCGGCGTTGGCCCGTGCTATCCTGATCCGCCTGCTGGAGATCGGCTGTCTCGTCATCGCGACGACGCACCACGGCGAGCTGAAGGCGTTTGCGCATTCGACCGAAGGCATCACGAACGCGTCGGTTGAGTTCGACCCGGTAACGCTCGCGCCGACGTACCACTTGACGATCGGGCTGCCCGGCCGCAGCAACGCATTAACAATTGCCGAGCGGCTCGGCCTGCCGCACGATCTGATCGAGCTGGCACGGAGCGCAATCGATCCGGACCAGGCGCAGGTCGAGACGCTGCTGACCGACATCCGCCGCGAGCGTGACGAGGCAGCGACGGCCAGGGAGGCCGAGGTCCGCGCCCGCGGTGAGGCCGAGCAGGCGAAACAGCAGGCGGAACAGCGCCTCGCCGACGTAGAAGACCGTTTGGACGAGATGGTCGAGCGCAGCACGGCGGAACTAGAGGCCGACATCGAGTCCGTGCGCAGGCTGGTGACACAGGCTGAAGCCGCCGCCGAGCGCGGTCGCGCCAAACGCGCGGCTGAGCGGCTGGAGAAGGCGCTCGAACGCAAGAAGCAGACCGAGGAGAAGCGCCCGCCGCGGCCCAAGAAGCGTATGAAGGCCAAGGCCATGGCTGAAAGCGCCGGGCCGGCGCCTGAGGAGATCCAGCCCGGCGACCTCGTCTGGATCGCGGGCTACGACCGCTACGGCGAGGCGACCTCGACACCGGACGATCGCGGCGAGATCGAGCTGCACCTGGGGCCGCTACGTGGCCGCATCCGTCTCGATCAGGTCGAGCGCGTCCAGCGCCCGAAACACGGCGCGGGCCCTGCGCCGCAGACGTCTGCCACATCGACGCTTCCGGAGCCGGAGCCGCCGCCGTTGGAGATCGACCTGCGCGGGCAGACGGTTGACGAAGCGGTCCCGGCCGTCGACCAGTACCTCGACCAGGCCTTTCGCGCCGCCCTGCCGTTCGTGCGCATCATCCACGGTCGCGGCACCGGCACGCTCCGCGCGCAAGTCCGCGAGCTGCTCGCCAAACACCCGCTGGTGAAGTCGTACGAGACGGGCAAGCGCGAAGAGGGCGGCGAGGGCGTGACCGTAGTACACTTGGCGGAATAGGCGGGCGGCGGAAAGAACCGCCCCTACGACGCCTCCCCTACGGCAAGCGCCGTGTCGGGGTCTGAAGACCCCGACCTACGTCTGTTTGGCGGCAGAGCCGCGCGCCGCGACACCTGCCCGCCGGCAGGCGGGGGCTGAAGCCTGTCCCACGGATGGGTATTACCCCCGAGCCTGGTACGGGGTTGCTGCGAAGCGTCAGGGGCGTTTCTCAGAACCGCTCCTACGATCACCTCGTTGTAGGCGGTCCGGCACCTCCCTTTGTGCCCGCCCTGCTATACTGTGCTTCCCACCGCGGTGGACGCTGCGGCTCGCATGTGCAGAGGAGGCACTCCCATGATGGACATCACGGACACTATCGAAGGCGTAAAGAACGCGCTGGGCGACCGGCTGTCCGCCCAAATAGCCTACGGCGAACCGATACAAGCTGACGGTGTGACGGTCATCCCCGTCGCGCGCGTGATGCTCGGCTTCGGCGCGGGCGGAGGCGTTGGTGAGCCAACGCTCTCCGGCAACGGCGAGGAGGCCGCTGCTCCCGCAGGAGGCGGTGGCGGCGGCGGCGGGCTGGTGCAGCCGCTCGGTTTTATCGAGATCGACTCGACGGGCGCCAGGTGGGTGCCGCTGGAGCCGTCCCGAGCCGAGCTGGCAATCAGGGCGCTGATGCTGGCGGCCGTCCTGCTACCGTTCGGCAGCCGGCGCGGCTTGATCGGACGGTTCCTCGTGCTCTTGATCGGACAACTAATCGCAGGGCGCATCTCGCAGCCAAACCTGCCACCGATGGATAGCTTCCGCAGCCGCATCTCGGCGTAGGGCTATGCCCGACATCTTCGGGACAATTGAATCGCTGGCGCGCAGCGTACAGGACTCGCTCTCTACGAAGACGATCTACGGCGACCCAATCACCGCAGGGGACGTCACAGTTGTGCCGGTTGCCGAGGTCCGCTTCGGCTTTGGAGGAGGCGGCGGCGGAGGCACCGGGCCAACCGGCGAGGGCGGAGGCAACACCGGCGGCGGTAGCGGAGGCGGCGGCGGTGGGGGCGGCGGCGTGCGGCCGGTCGGCTTCATCGAGATCACCGAGAGTGGCTCCCGCTGGGTACCTGTCGAGCCGCCGCAGTCGACTCAGCTCTTGAAGGCGCTCAACACGGCGGCCAAGATCCTGCCCTTCGCGGGCAAGCGCGGCATCTTCGCCGCCATCGTGCTGATCGCCGTGCAGGTACTGTTAAGCCAGTTCTCGAATTTTATGGCGACGAAGACCCCAGTGCTTCCAGAGGACCTGACTAAACTCTAGCCAAGTGTAGCGTTGGTATAATCCAACCGACATGGTGCAACGCGGTACGGTCGGCAAGTTCGAGGTCATCTTCGAGCCGGAAGATGCAGGTGGCTATCACGTCTACTGCGCCCTGCTCAAGGGTTGCCACTCTTTCGGTAAGACGAAGGCAGAGGCTCGCAAGAATATTGCGGAAGCAATCGAATTGTGGCTTGAGAGCGCACAGGAGTTGGGCCTCAGCATTCCCGAGCACGAAGTCGTTGAAGTCGCCAGGAAATGAGCGGCCCGCTGCCAGCGGTTCGACCACGGTAGGTGGTGCGAGCGCTCGAACGAGCTGGTTGGGAAGTGCACCGTCAACGCGGGAGCCACGTATCGATGAAGAAGGAGGGCTCCCGTTTCGTGATCACGGTGCCGATGCATCGACGCGACATCCCAAAGGGAACATTGCGGTCGATCATTGAGGACGCCGAGTTGACAACCGAAGAATTTATCGCCCTTCTGAAGGACAGGCGTCCGTGATCGCCGTCCTTGCCGGAGGCGTGGGCGCGGCCAAGTTCCTGCGCGGGCTGGTGGACGTCGCGGATCCGGCATCCATCACCGTCATCGGCAATACCGCCGACGACGAGGAGTTCCTCGGCCTCCACGTCTCGCCCGACCTGGATACGGTCGTCTACACGCTCGCGGACGTCGTCGATCCCGAGACCGGCTGGGGCATCGCGAACGACACCTACACAACGCTCGAGCAGGCGGAGAAGCTGGGCCAATCGACCTGGTTCAAGCTTGGCGACAAGGACATCGCCACGCACCTGCTACGGACGAGGCTGCTGCGTGAAGGCAAGACGCTATCGGAGGCGACACAGGCGGTCGTAGAGGCGTTCGGCGTCAAATGCCGCCTCCTGCCGATGACGGACGACCGTATCCGGACGATCGTGACGACAGACCAAGGAGACGTCTCGTTTCAGGAGTACTTCGTGCACCGGCGTCAGAAGGACGACGTACGCGCACTACGGTTCGAGGGCGCGGAAGATGCGCGGCCAGCGCCCGGGGTGCTGGAAGCGCTTCAAGACGCGGACGCGATCATCATCGCGCCGTCCAACCCGCTCGTGAGCATCGGACCGATCCTTGCGGTGCCCGGCATCCGCGATGCGCTCGTCGCGACGAGCGCCAAGGTCGCGGCGATCAGCCCGATCATTGGCGGGCGTGCGCTGAAAGGTCCCGCCGATCGCATGCTGACGTCGCTAGGGCATGAATCGAGCGCCATCGGCGTCGCGAAGCTCTACGCCGACATCCTCGACGTGCTCGTGCTGGATAGCGAGGACGCCGGCCTCGCATCGGATATCGAAGCGCTCGACATCGACGCCGTCGTCACGAACACCATCATGCGTGACGCCGAGAGCCGGGCCGCCCTGGCCGAGGCAACGTTGAAGTCGATAAGCTAACTCCGTGTTAGTGGCCCTGATCCCCGTCAAGGAGCTGTCCAAAGCGAAGGCACGCCTGGCGCCCGTGCTGGACGAAGCGGGCCGCCGCGAGCTGATAACGGCGTTCTACCGCGACGTTCTCGCGGCCGCCCTCGACTGTCCCGCCCTGGACAGCGTGGGCGTGGTGTCCCGCGATGCCGACGCACTGGCGCTGGCGAGCGAAGCCGGCGCGGAGGCCATGGCGGAACCAGGCGACCTCAACGACTCGCTCGATTCCGCGGCCAAGACCCTGGCCGATCGTGGTATCGACCGCGTGCTCGTGCTCCACGCGGACTTGCCGCTCGTGTCGGCGGAAGCGATCGAGACGATCGCCCGCTCCAGCAGCGATGTCGCGCTCGTGGCGTCGGGTGACGGCGGTACGAACGCCCTCGTCTGCCCAGCGGGGGCGTTCCGTTTCCAGTACGGCCCCGGCAGCGCTCAACAGCACAGAGAGGCCGCCTGGGATGCGGACCTAGAGCCGGAGCTGCTAGACCTGCCCGACCTTGCGCTAGACATCGACACGCCAGGCGACCTGGAGCGTCTGCAGAGTGCGATCGAATCAGGGCATTCAACCGGAGCACACACCGTCGTCGCACTGACGTCGCTCGGTCTCATTCCGGAGCCCAGGAGGATACACCAGCCATGAACGCTTATCAGGCTATTATCGAGCGCCGGTCGCTCCGACAGCTCAATACCGTTCCGGTCGCGAAGCAACTCGTCCAGAAGCTGCTCTACGCGGCCGTCCTTGCGCCGGCGCCACACCACACGAAACCGTGGCGATTCGTGATGCTGGAATCGGACGGCTCCCGCAAGCGCTTGGCCGAGGCGATGGGCGCGGCATGGCGTGAGGACCTCGAACGCGACGGCGTCAGCGATACGCAGATCGCGATGCTGTTATCGCGGTCGCAGCGGCAGATCGAGAGCGCGCCTGCGCTCATTCTGGCCTGCATCGTCGCGGAAGGCCTGCGCCACTGGCCCGACGAGAAGCGCAAGCGCGCGGAGTTCCGGATGGCCGTGCAGAGCATCGGCTGCGCGCTCGAAAACATCATGGTCGCCGCCAACGCCGAAGGCCTCGGCAGCTACTGGATCTCGGCGCCGCTCTTTTGCCCTGACGCCGTCCGCGAGGCGCTCGACCTGCCACCCGAGTACGAGGCGCAGGCGTTGGTCTCGATCGGCTATCCGGCCGGCGAGCCGAGGCCACGCGCGGAGCCGGACCTGGCGAAGCTGATCCACACGGCCTAGCGACGTGGCTGACGTTGACTTACAGTTGCGCGAGGGTTCGCCGGAGGACTTTCCGGCCCTGTCGCGGATCGACGGCAGTGCCTCGACAGAGTGGGTGCTTCATGTCGCCCGAAGCGGCGAGCCGGACGAACAAACGATCGAGTTAAAATGGCGTCGTGTGAAGCAAGCCGGGAGCCACCGCGGCATCGACGCGGACGACAGCGTGGCTGAATTCGAAACTGAGTGGAAGCGATCCGACCGTCTCGTGATCGCCGAGGTCGACGGCGGCGCCGCTGGGTGTCTCATGCTTGGCGAGAACTGGAATAAGACGGCAGAGCTTACGCTGATTCTGGTGGACGCCGCGCATCGCCGCCAAGGCATCGGGGAACGATTCGTCCAAGAGGCGGAAGGCTACGCGCGAGATCGTGGGCTGCGAGCGCTTCAGTGGGAGATCCAAAACGACAATCGAGACGCTATTGAGTTTGCCCTGGCACAAGGGTTCCGCATCGCGGGTTTCCACGATGCCCTCTACCGCAACGACGATCTCGATCAGCAGGAAGCGGCGGACTTTCGGGGTATCGCGGTGTTCCTGACAATGGCCATCGTAGGAATTACAAAGGGCGGTTCAAGAACCGCCCTTACGGGTCTTCAAACAGAGAATATGCGAGGTCGGTGTCGGTAGCCGGCCGCCAACCACTAGTACTGCGTTCCAACACGAGCCGATTCCGGGATGGGTAGCCGATGGCACCGTTGGAGACCCAATGTGTATCGTGGGTCACCGCGGCGTAGCCTTCCTTGAACTCGACGCCGATCACCGCGCTCACAATACGCCGGGAGCGATATTCCCCCAACGATACGGGCGTCTCCAACATGAAGCGCGTTTGTAACGATGTGCTTTGCTTCTTCGCCAGAGCCTGGAAGTAATCAAATACGGCTCGGCTCGCGGCCTGGACCTCCGTATCTTGACTCGGCGGAGAAGCGCTGTTCTCAAAGGAGGCGATCCGCCATGCATCGCCAGTTCGCACGAGCCGCACAGTTAGCTCTGCCTCACCCAGGTCCGCGAAGCCATCCGGCCCTTCGCCCGTCCACCGGATGGCGGCAAGCACGAAAGCCTTATCGCCGCTCACCTCCGTGCCCTCGATTGCGACCAATTGACTCGTGATATCGGAAAGAAGCTGGCCCCTGATACGCGGTGCAAAATCGCCACGGCCGCCCTTCATGTAGCGCTGAACCTCGAGACAGTTCTCTTCGTCGGAGAAGAAGCCGAGCTGGGGTTCTATTCTCGCGCAGAACAGCTCTGCATCAGCTTCCGAAACCGCTCGGAGGTACTCTCGCACGACCGTCTCTAGGCGCGCCGCGGTCTCTGCGTCCGCCCCGCCACCCGCGAAGCAGGCGGCTGCGAGGAACAGCCCGAGAGAAGCCGCGAGACCCGCTATTCGCCAAGCAGGAGCTACCATTTTATCAGAACCCTGCTCATACTACACCAGCTTGAACGCCGAGGTTCCGAGACCACGTGGGCGAGTCTCAGACTCGCCCCTACATGTTGTGTTAAACTTCCGGCGCTTCAGGGATTGGTGCTCGTTCAGCCCTCTGGAATCGAAAGCGGCACGAAGCGCAATATCGTATGCTCGGTGTGGTCCTACGTCGGGGGAACCTTCTTCTCGGCGGCGGTGTATTAAGATAGACCAACATGCAACGCCGCATTTTCCTGGCTAGCCTCCTCGGCGCCTGGTGTACCATTGGGTTGGCCGTTGCGCTCCTCTCGGCATCCTGTTCGGACGCTGGCCCGGCGCTTCCAGCGCCGTCCCCAACAGCAGAGACGGCGTCTCCCGACGAAACGCCGGATACTGTATATGACGACATTACGCCGCTTTACGTCGGCGGCAGCTTCGACTCCGTTTCCGTCGAAGACGAAGAGCTGATCATTCTCAATTTCGTGACGGGAGAGCCTGTTGTCCTCACGCTGGACGAAGCCGAAGGTCCCGGAAACCACTTCTTTCGTCAGGAAACGGCTCCGGAGCAGGGCATGGTGCTCAGTCAAGCCGCTCCTGAAAAGGGCGAAGCCGTGTGTATCCTAGCATGGCTCATCCCCGGCGGAGAGCTTATCGCTCGGCTCGTCCTTCTCGAATCGACCTGTCAACACATCCCCTAGTCACCACCAGGCTGGCCGCGCCGTTAACGCGCCGTCGCGCCACCCGCGGAGCAGGCGGCTGCGAGGAACAGCCCGAGAGAAGCCGCAAGGCCCCCTATTCGCCAAGCACGAGCTATCACCGAATCAGATCCATCTCGATATTACACCAGGGTGAGCGCCGAGGTTCCCGACACCACTAGACGATTCTGGGCCTCGCTCAACCTGCTATACTTGCCGCGCTTCAGAGCTTGGTGGGAGAAAGGAACCGAACGATGGACCACGAGATGATCATCACGGAGCAACACGGCCGCGTGGGTGTTATCAAGTTCAACCGGCCTGACAGGCTCAATGCGCTACACGGGAAGATGTCCGCGGAGGCTCGCGGGCAGATCGAAGAGTGGAATAGCGATCCATCGATCGGCGCGATTGTCCTCACCGGCGAAGGCCGCGCGTTCTGCGCGGGCGCCGACATGGGAGGCTGGCAGCGCCAGATCGAGGCGCGGGAGCAGGGCGCCAACGGCGAGCGCCGGGCGCCGGCTCGTCCCGCACGAGACGATAGCTGGACGGAGATGTGGCAGCGCTCCAAGCCGTCTGTCTGCGCGATCAACGGCCCGGCGATCGGCGCCGGCCTGACCATCACGCTCGGCGCAGACGTGCGCGTCGCGTCGCCGCAAGCACGGCTCTCGATGCGGTTCGTGCGCGTCGGCGTCATGCCGGAGCTGGCGAGCACCTACTTGCTGTCGCACATCGTCGGCGTCAGCCACGCGCTCGACCTGACGATGAGCGGCCGGATCATCAGCGGCGACGAGGCCGGACGGATCGGCCTTGTGAATCGGGTGGTCGAGCCGGACAAACTGCTCGACGAAGCGATCGCGCTCGCTGCTGAGTACGCGTTCAATCCGGCCCCCTCCGTGCGTGCCGCGAAACGTCAGATCTGGGAGAACGTCACGAACGTCGACATCCGCCGCGTCATGCGCGAAGAGATGCGCGAGTTCGTCGCGGCGCAACGTAGGCCGCATTTCAAGGAAGCCGTGACGGCCTTCCGCGAGAAGCGGGATCCAGACTTCCATAATCTGGATGGCTAGAGCGGCCCGACAGGCTAACGCCTGTCCCACAGAGGCGAGGAAGCCTGTCCGCAGAAACAAAGAGCTGGAGCCCGCGCCGTATGGCACGGGCTCCAGTACTTCTCGGCAGGGGGAGGTCAGCCCCGCGCCTGGGGCTAAGCCCCGATCAGAACATCGAATACGTTACGCAGCGCGCTGCTGCTGGTCTTGTAAAGCTCCGTGTAGGAGCAGCGGCGGCAGGTCACAGCGGAAAAGCGCCGGTGCTGCGGGTTGACCATGCGGGACATCATGCCGCCTGTCGTCGACATATCATTCACTTCATAGTCGGAGTGTCCACATTTCGCGCAGGTAAAGTTCAGCCTCACGTCGTCGGTGGGCGTAGGAGCATCATGCTCTTTGCCGTCCATTGCGTCCGAGGCTGTATCATCCTGGCCAATCGGTACCACCTCGGGACGTTCGACGGTCTGGCCGGTTAGTTCACTGACGGCTTCGATCAGGTCCCACGTAGGAGGGTTGTCGAGCTCCAAGCTGTTGCGGTGTGCGTAGCGAACTGTGCCGTCGTCATCGATGACGAAGCTGCCGGGCTGACTACCGCTGACGCTGAACGCAGCGTAGCCTTCGCCGGTCGTGCAGAACAGCGGGTACACCAGGTCCCAGCGCTCGCGGAAGGCTTCTGCCTCCTCGGGAGTCGCGCCGCAGATCGCGGCGATCTCGCCGCCGGCCTCGCGCATGTGCTCATCGGCGTCGCGCCACAGGGTGGCGTATTCGGATGCGAACGCGCCGTCCAACGGCCCTAAGAAGAAAATGGCGACCGGCTTCTTGCTCCATACGGTCGAAAGCTGGAGCGACGAACCGTCGGGCGTTTGCAGCGTGAGGTCGGGCGCTTTCGCGCCGACTATTAGTTCGGCAAGTTCAGCTTCGGTTGTGGTCATGTGTTACCTCCCCAGATCACTAGGTTCTGTATCAGCATCGACCGCCGGAGCACGATCTTCACACTTGGCGGGTAGGTAAAGGCGCTACAATTGGGCGCCATGAGCCCTCGCAAGCCAACTCCGAAAGCTGACATGTTCTCGCAGGCGGCCGACGAACGCCGCGACCGTGAGGCGCCACTAGCGGCGCGCATGCGGCCGCGCACGCTCGACGAGTTCATCGGACAGGAACATCTGATCGGCGCCGGGCATATTCTGCGCCGGCTGATGGAGTCTGACGCCTTGCCTTCGATCATCCTCTGGGGTCCTCCGGGCACCGGCAAGACGACGCTCGCCCGCATCTTCGCGGCGATGACGGCGGCCCAGTTCTCGGCCGTGTCGGCCGTATCAGCAGGCGTCGCGGACCTCCGTCGCATCATTGCTGAGGCGCAGGACCGGCGCGGGCTGGAGGGCAGGCCGACGATCCTCTTCATCGACGAGATCCATCGCTTTAACAAGAGCCAGCAGGACGCCGTGCTGCCCTTTGTCGAGGATGGCACGGTCACCTTGATCGGAGCGACGACGGAGAACCCGTCGTTCGAAGTGATCGGCCCGCTGCTCTCACGCTGCCGCGTGTTCCCGCTGCAGGCGTTAGAGCGCGAGCAGATCGCTGCGCTCTTGCGACGCGCGACCGAGGACAAGGAGCGCGGCCTGCCCGCGAAAGAAGGCACGAGCAACGTTGAATTCGACGACGAAGCGATCGAAGCGCTGTCGGAGAGCGTAGGCGGCGATGCGCGGATCGCGCTCAACGCGCTCGAGATGGCGGCCGCCAGCGCGCCCGCGGCCACGAAGAAAGGGCCGCGCCGTGTCACGCGCGAGCAGATCGAAGAGGCGCTGCAGGCGCGCACGTACCTCTACGACAAGTCGGGCGACGCGCACTACGACACGATTTCGGCCTTCATCAAATCGGTGCGCGGCTCCGACCCGGATGCCGCTCTCTACTGGCTCGCGCGCATGATCGAGTCGGGCGAGGACCCGCTGTTCATCGTGCGCCGGATGGTGCTGCTCGCCGCCGAGGACGTCGGCCTGGCCGACCCGCAGGCGCTCGTCCTCGCGACGGCCTGCCAGCAGGCGGTGCACTTCATCGGGCTGCCGGAGGGCTTCCTGCCGATGGCGGAGACGGCGATCTACCTGGCGACGGCGCCCAAGAGCAACAGCGCGATGACGTCCTACGCTCGCGCCCTGGCCGACGTGCGCGAGAGCCTGGGCGAGCCGGTGCCGCTGCACCTGCGCAACGCCAGCACCGGCCTGATGCGCGACATGGGCTATGGGAAGGGCTACAAGTATGCCCACGACTACGACGAGCACCAGGTGGAGCAAACCCACCTGCCCGATCGCCTCGCGGGACGCAAGTACTACGAGCCCGGCGAGCTGGGCTTTGAGGCGAAGATCAAGGAGTGGTACGAGAAGCTGCAGGGTGGAGCTTGAGTCCCTCTACTATGGCATGATGGGCGAAGCCAGAGCTGGATGACCTTGGCCAGGAGGAAACCACATGCCTGATGAATCCGCCGGAGACGAGGACCGCTCCGCGTGGCCGCGAAACCGCACGCTCATTCGTCGCGGTGACCTACTGCGGCTAATAGAACAGCACAACGGTCCCGCAGGGTTGGACCTTCGGGGCGCGGTTTTCGTAGGCGACAAGCCAGAGGATTACGCTTCAGAGAGAGATATAGACCTGAGTCCAGAGGCGCTTACCGAGCCGGCCGAAGAGTATCGGAAAGTAAATGGAGGCGAAAATCCGCCTTGGCTTTCTCACTGTGACAGCATAAATCTCGCACAAGCTATCCTCAAGGGTGCTACCTTCCGGCGCGCACAGCTCCGGCGAGCCTACCTCGGAGGCGCAGAGCTTCGAGGAGCTTTCCTCCAAAACGCGCAGCTTCGGGGGGCTTACCTCAAAGGCGCACAGCTTCAGAACGCCGACCTGGCTGGCGCAGATTTGAACACGGCCTGGCTCCAAGGCGCAGAGCTGCAAGGGGCTAGTCTTTACCGCGCACAACTTCCCGGAGCCTGGCTCCAAGGCGCAGAGCTTCAGGGTGTTGACCTTTACGAGGTCAGTAGCCTTGCACGTGCTCATTGGTACAACGCCGTCCTTGACAACACGCGCATCCAGCGGGACTCGCTTGGGAGACGTATCGGCGATGAATTGTCGGCTCATCGGGAGCCGAGGCGTTATTCGTACCGCGTGGCCAAGGAAGCGTATCTGTCCCTAAAGAACAACTTCATTCAGACCGGTCGATATGATGACGCGTCATGGGCATACGTCAAGGAACAACAGATGGAGAAAATGGCTTTCTATTGGGAGTGGCGACATCAAGGCTGGCCGCGGCTCCGCCACCACTGGTGGCGCCCTAAGCGGTGGCGACTCCTCCTGAGCTGGCGTTACCTAAAGAAAGGGGGTCTGGGAGTATCGTGGTTATCTCGACCAAAAGCCTTCGGCCCGCTCCGGCGCTGGTTGCGGAACTGGTCGTATGAGCTTCTCACCGGCTACGGAGAGCGCCCAGCTAATCCTATCATTGTAGGAGGACTGATGATCCTAGGCTTCGGTCTGGGCTTCAGGTTTACGCAAGCCATCACAAGCCTAAAGGACGCGATGATTTACAGCATGGCTACCTTCGCAACCTTCAATCTTGCTCGCCTCGATCCCAGAGGAACGGGCATCGAAGTAGCGAGTGCCGTGGAAGCTCTTCTCGGTATTGGAATCCTTGCCTTGTTCGTGTTTACCTTGGGTAACCGCATGAGCCGCGGCTAGGGACACGCAATGAAGAACAAGCTCATCTCCTTAGACGAATGCCTGTTCGCGGCTTTCGCAGACAGTAAGTACTGCAACGCACAGGACAAAGGGCATATCTGGGCAATATGGGAGGGACTTTGGCGAGCATACCCCAATGTGCCGCGTTTTCGGCAAGTGAACGCGAGAAAAGACCACAAGTGCGCCAGGGGATGTTCCATCGTGAGAGGGGAGATCTACTTTCGTGAGGCGGGTGCAGGCGAATGGGATGGTTTCGCTCGCCTCTGCGTTCCATGCGTTGCCATGATTCTCTACTACCGCGGAGTATCAGAAATGCCCGTCAGCTTCGCCACGCATTGGGATCCCAGTGAGCAGGCATCCGTGCGCGAACTAAACGCCACGGGCCTGCAGCGGCTGTTGGAGAGAATCAAGCTAGACTCGCCAAACGTCCCGACGCCAAGGGCGCGAGGCGATCACGGCGTGACGCGCGAGAAGGGTTAGCTGACGTAAATCCTAGCCACTTCGCCGAAGAGTGTGGCGTAGTAGAGGTCACGGTCCCAGCCGGGGCAGAAGAACATGCCTGAGGAACGAGCGGCGCCTGTGTGCACGCGGCCTCGCTCCTCACCGGTCTCTAGGTCCAGCACGACGACGTAATCGCCGTCCTCGCGGACGTCGTCGACGATCAGCTCGTTCGTCTCCGCGAACAGCATCGGCTGCTGGAAGTTTTGGATGTCCTTCACCCACAGTTGCTCTAGCTCACCGTCGTTCTCGTAGCGCCAACCGCCGAGCTTCCCGTTGTTGGAGTCGTAGGCGATGAGCACGCGCGCTTCCTGCTCGTACAATGGCGGTGCGACTATGCCGGCATCCGGTAGCCTGAACGGCGTGAGGGCGTCTCGATCGCTGGCGTCGGCCGTCGACATGCGAAAGACATGCTGCGGGCCTGACGCGGTCTTATACAGCCCAAATGGGGCGGTCCCGATGGGACGAGGCGTGAGGATGGCAAGCGCGCCGGCCGCGGCGCCCATGTCCATGAACCAGACGTTGTCGTCGCCGACGCAGGTGTCCCAGGCGAACGACTGGCTGTCGCCGGCAACGTTGTAGTCGCCGATCCAGCCGTCGTCCAGTGCGAGCCTCCTGTCCGCGTAGCGCAGGCGATAGACCTTGGTATCGCTGGTGGCGTAGACGAACTCACCGTCGGGCGTCCGGTCGATCGAAATGCGGCCGACGGAGTTCTCGGGGAACTCGAAGCGATCGACTTCCTCGAGCTTGTCCGGCTCCAGCACGGAGAAGTGGGACGGCTCGCTGAGCTGGATGTCTTTCATGATCAGGTTGCCGTCGGAGAGGATCAGCAGGCCGTTATAGCCACAGTCCTTTGGCAGTTGTCGCTCCGCGATTACTGAACAGTCTGGCGCTAATCGATGACAATAGCGTCCGTTGGTGACGTAGAGGTCGCCGTTTTCGTGCACGACGACCGCGCCGCACCAGTTGTGTCCGCCGGATGGCAGCTTCGGCGACTTCGCGATGGGCTCCAGCGATACCGGGTCGACCTTTTCCAGCCAGCCGAACGACTCGTCTGACTGAAACGGCCGTGCGCCGCCCTGGAGGTACAACTCTCCGGCGTCGCGTTGGACGAACATCACGGGCCAGCGGCCTTCGAGCCGCCGTGTCGTCGATTTCAAACTCTTGCTGGGCTGAAGGCTGAGGCCTGGGCCTGCAGCCGCTTTCTGACGTCGGGGGCCGCCGCATTCGCACGGCCAGGCGGACGGGTAGTAACCGGGGATAGGGCCGGAGCGGTCGAGGCCGGTCACGAAAGGTATGGCCTGGAGAGGCTTTCGAACGACTCGAACTTCATCCTTGCACGCTCCTCAGTTTTCGATGCGGCGCATGCGGGTCACTCGCTTGAGCGGGTTTATCGTCCAGATGAGTACGTCGCCGTCCAGCTCCCGCGTGACGGCGATGAATTCGTTGTTAGGACGGAGGACATGCTTGCCGTCTTCCCACGTAGCGGCGACCGTGAGCGGCGCCCCGGTGAACCCGTTGACGTCGTTCACGCCGTTCTCCATCGTGCCATCGCAGACCATGTCGTGGATGATGGCGCCGCTCGTGATGACGACGCGATTTCCGCCCTGCTCGACGCGCTCTACGTGGCTGATGTCGTCGACTGGTGCGCCGTTGACCTCCACCGCATATGCCTTCCAGAGGCCGCGCATGTCGAAGGCGTCGCCGGCCAGCGGCTCGGTGCAGCTCTCAAGTATGGGCGGCGGCATCTTGCCCTTCCAGCCGCCCTCCGGCGTGTGCGCGACGGGGATGTCGCTGGCTAGCACCATCGTCTAGGAAACTGGGGCCGTCTGCGCGATCTCGTCGAACTTGGCCACCACGTCCCGCGCGTGCTCCGGCCCGCCCTCGAACAGCTCCCGGAAGACGTCCTCCACCGACACCACCTCATCGATCAGCGCTGCCACTTGGCCCATCTGCGTCCGCTTGCTGGAGGTGCCCAAGACTTCTTCCGCGAAGTCCGGCTTGGAGATGCGCGGGCGGATGCGGCCTTCCGCCGACATCGTCGACGCGTCGTCCGCGGCCAGGACCAGCTTGGCTACGTGGTCGCCGTAGCTTGCCGCCGCTTCCTTGGTCACCATCAGGCGCGTGCCGAGCTGCACGCCGTCCGCGCCGAGCGCCATCACGGCGACGATGCCCGCGCGGTCGGCTACTGTCCCGCAGGCCACGAGCGGGATGTCAGGCAAGGCTCGCCGGACCGACGGGATCAGCACCATCATGGCGATCTCCTGCTCGCCACGATAGCCGCCGGACTCCGTCGGCTCCGCGATCAGGCAGTCGACGCCGGCGCCGGCTGCTTTTCGCGCGTGGTAGGTGCTCGCGACAACGTGCCCGACCGTGATGCCACCCTCCTTGAGCTGGGCGGTCAGCATTTTCGGGTTGCCGGCGGACGTGATCACCACCGGCACCTTCTCTTCGATGCAGACCTTGGCCTTTTCGGTGGTCATCTCAGGGCTGCCCATGGCCAGCGGGAAGTTGATCGAAAACGGCTTGTCCGACAGCTCGCGGAAACGATGGATGGCATCACGCAGCCCGTCGGGTGGCATGACGCCCTCGATGCAGCCGAGTCCTCCCGCGTTGGAGACCACCGTGCCGAGTTCAGGCTTCGGCGTGATGCCGCCCATGATCAGCGGATAGCGGATGCCAAATAGGTCGCAAACTGCGTTCGACATGTTCTTACTCCTTGGTTAGACCCAGCCGCCCGCGTATCCCACGAACTGGCCGGTGGTGAACTGGCTCGTGCCGTCGAGAAACGCCATGCAGAACGCAGCGCACTCCTCGACTGTGCCCAACCGTTTCATCGGCACGGCGGCCTCGATCTTAGTGCGCACGGCGGGATCGTTGCCCCCGCTTGCCCGTAGGAACTCGGGGAAGTCCATGAAGTTGGTGCCGACGGCGTTAACCTGCACTCCGTGCCGCGCGACTTCCAGAGCGACGTTCTTGATCAGCATGTTCGCGCCGGCCCGGGCTGCCGAGTAGAGCGGCGCGTTGTTGGTCGGCCGAGCCCCCGCGGCGCTCGTCAACACCAGGATCTGGCCGGACTCTCGCTCGACCATGGACGGCGCCACGGCTTTGAGGAAGTGGTATGGCATCTCGATGCAGCCCTGCATGACCTCATGGAGGTCCTCGATCGGAGCATCGAGAAACCTCCCGGTAACCACGCGGCCCGAAAACATCGACGCGGCGTCGATCCTTCCGAAGCGCTTGAGGCCTGCGTCGACGATTTGGGCGAACGGGTTGGCGTCGCCGTTTCGACCTACGCCCGTGACGACCTCGACCGCAGCTCCCCGCGCTTCGAGATCGGCCACAAGACCCTCTTCCGGATCGCCGACGACGAGGTCGTGATCTCGGTCGGCCAGAAGACGCGCCAGCGGCGGACCCACGAAGAAGCTCGTGTTCGCGATCAGGGCGACTCGCCGTTCGTCAGACATGCGTCTTACTCCCACATGGAGAGCACATGGCCCTCATCTGGTTTGGCGCTGCCTGCCAGCACGTCTTGGTACACGCGTTCGACGGCATCCTTGCCGGTGGCTCTCTTTACGTTGAGCCAGTCAACGCTGGCGCCTCGGAAGCGCTGCCAAGCGTCGCCGAGGTGTTGCTGGAAGCCCTCCGCGCCCCAATCGGCCGAGCGCTTCTGGACTTGACCCGGCGCAAAGAAGAACGCCGGCTCGGCGCCGGGCAGGTCGCTGTCTCGCGGAGCTGCGCCGACGTGGGTCATGCCAACCATGCAGCTGTACTTCACGTTGTCTCCAAAGTGCCGGTGGAGGCGGCTCACGACCTCGCCGTCGCCGGAGTGGTCGATGAAGACGATCGGCACGTTCGCGAGCGACTCGATGTCGTCGTACGGCACGGCCTTGTCGTAGTAGGGGAGCCCTTCCACAAACGCGACGTTTCCCGGCGAGGTCAGGCCGATCACTTCGCCTCCCCCTCGAGCGTGCAGTTGATGGGCCAGCGCGATGGCCGTCTTGCTAGATGCGCTGCCGATGACGAACGCCTCCGCGCCGAAGAAGTCGTTGTCCGCGATCATGTCGTCAACGAGAAAGCCCGTCATGAAGAGGATGTAGAGCAGCAGATGCTGGTCCTCAAAAGCTGCGTCGTACTGGGCGTCCGTGGCCGTTCGCGTGTACGAACGATACACCGGCGCCGTGTCCGCTCTGTGTGGAGCCTGATCGACGATCTGGTGGGCGTTTACGGCGCCCGCGTCGATCAGCAGATGGTGTGCCATGGGGAACCACCCGAGCAGGCGCTCGCCCTCACGGACGTCAGGGTGGTTCGATCGTACGACGTCGGCGAACGCCGACGCTGGGATGCGTCCCCAGCCGTCCTCTGCCGGGAAGAACTTCCAGTAGCCGATCGCCTCACCGACCATCGCGTACGTGATGTTGTTGGACGTGAACGCGAAGCGGTCGACCTTGAGCAGCACCTGTCCCGAAGCGAGATGGTCGGGGATGCTGTCAGATACGACACGCGTCTGCGCGTGGTCGGCTTTGCTTACCTCGAACGCAAGGCTTTTGTCGGTGTTGGTCATGAGAGTGGGCACGAGAAACCGCAGGTTTCTGGAAACCTACCCCGAAGGGGTAGGCCTACGCCCTTGTGGCCTCCAGCGTCGCCTTACCGAACGAACCTAGCTCTGCCTCTCCGGTGAGCTTGTCACCGTCGACCGTCGCCTTGAACTCGATCACCATGTTCATCTGCGCGGCCGTGATCTTCCACGATAGGTTGTCGCCGTCGATCTTGCCGTCTTCAAGCGGAACCTCACCCTGCGGCCCCACCATTGTGCCCTCCAGCGCGTCGCCGTTGGACTTCAAGGTCAGTTTGCCTGTCTGCGGCCCCATTGGCGTGTTCATGGTCATGTCCCAAGATCCGTCTGCGCTCATCGTGTTTCCTTTCCGGCTATCGGGCACTCCGGCCCGGCTCGCTGCGCTTGCTACTCCTCGCTGATGCGCTGGAGCAGAATATCGACTATCTCCGGTCCATGCGATTCCTGGAGGAAGTGTCCCGCCTCCAGGCCATCGAACGTCGCCTGATCATACATGCCAGCCCACTGCTTTCCCCAGGCCTCGGTGAAGATCTCATCCTTGATCCCGAAGATGAAGTGCGCTGGTTTCTGCCAGGTGCGCAACGCCTCGAAGTCGGCCTTCTGCACGTCCGCGTTCGCGGCTTCGGCGTCGTCGAATGGCAGCGAGAGCGGAAAGCGCCTGGGCCCGGCCTTGGACTCGCGGTCCGGGAAGGGCGCCTCATAGGCGGCGAACGCCTCCTCGTCTGACAAGGGCGACGAACCCCTGGGAAACCTGTTTAGCATGATCTGCATAATCAGGCCGCAGCCCTGCGCCTCGACCATCGCGCCGCCTTCGTGCCAGGCGGCGTTCCAGTTTCGGATCGCCTCTGTGTACTCGAACGCCTCGTGATGGAGCCAGGTGTTCATGATGCAGAGGCGCTCGAAGCGCTCTGGCATGTCCACGGCCTGGCGGAGGCCGATGGGCCCGCCCCAGTCCTGGCAGACCAGCGTGATGTTCGTGAGATCGAGTTGCTGGATTAGCTCCGCGCAGGCCTGGCTGTGCCGCGCGATCGTGTACCAAGCGTCGTCGAGCACCTTGTCGCTCTTACCGAAGCCGATGTGGTCCGGCGCGATGCAACGGTAGCCGGCTTCGACCAGCGGCGGGATCATGCGCCGGTACAGGAACGACGATGTTGGCATGCCGTGGAGCATCAGCATGACGTGTCCATCGCGTGGCCCTTCGTCGACATGGTGCATGCGAAGTGTGCCACCTTCTCCGTCAGAGACATTGATGTAGTTTGGCTCGAACGGGAAGTCCGACCACGCCTCGAAGCGATCCTCCGGCGTTCGGAAGACGTTCATTAGGTCATGGCCTCGATGCCTGCTTGCGTTGTCGCGATGAGCCACTGCATCTCGAGTCCGGCGCTCCGGTGCTCGCCGATTTCGCGCACCTTCTGGCTGCCCACGATCTCGAGGAACTTCTGGCGCGACGGATACTCGACCAGCGCAACGACGTCGAACTCCGGGTCGCCGTCTTCGCCGATCACCTTGGAGTCGACACGGCCGGCCCAGATGAAGCGGCCGCCCTGCGACTCGACGACCTTGCGCATCTGTTCGGCGTAACGCCCATAGGCTTCCTGGCCCGTGGAATCGCCTTCGGTAGCATCGGCGCGCTCCTTGAACTTGAGCAGGTTCACCATCACGACCGGCTGGTCCGCCGGCCCTTTCAGCAGCTCTTCTATCTGCTCTTTGTTCGGGTAGATTGCCATGACCATCCTCCTCACGGCGGCAGATTCAACACAGATTCAATGTTAACGCTTGTGTTGGCCCCCGCAGTGGCATACACTAGCGCAGCGAAGGAGCCGGTGGCAACCTTCGCACGTGAACCCCCAGACATGAGTAGCTTGGAGCCCTACGTGACCACAAGCGAGCCTGACTTCGGCGGGCGCATCGGCCGCACGATCGCGGAGTCGGAGCCCTGGTGGCCCGAGCCGCTCCGGCCGCCCGGCGCCGCGCCTAACGTGGTCATGATCGTCCTGGACGATACGGGCTTTGCCCACTTCGGCTGCTACGGCTCAACGATCGAAACGCCTTCGATCGACGCCCTAGCGGCGAATGGCGCGCAGTACACGAACTTCCACACAACTGCGTTGTGCTCACCCTCGCGAGCTTGTCTGCTCACGGGCCGGAATCACCACGCCGTCGGCATGCGCGGCGTGTCGAATTTCGATACCGGGTTCCCGAACATGCGCGGCGGCATCACGCCGCGAGCGGCGACGATCGCGGAGCTGCTGCACGCGAACGGCTACGCCACGTTCGCGGCGGGCAAGTGGCACCTGGCGCCGATGCAGGATTGCTCAGCAGCCGGCCCGTACGACAACTGGCCTCTGCAGAAGGGCTTCGATCGTTTCTACGGGTTCCTGCAGGGCGAGACCGATCAGTTCCATCCGGAGCTGACTGAGGACAACCACCACATCAGCCCGCCGGCGTTGCCTGAGGACGGCTACCACGTCAGCGAGGACCTGATCGACCAGTCGATGGGCTGGATCCGCGACATCAAGTCCGTGCGCCCAGACAAGCCCTTTTTCCTGCACGTCGCGTTCGGTGCGACGCACGCGCCGCATCAGGCGCCGCAAGAATACCTACAGAAGTATCGCGGTCGATTCGATGCTGGATGGGACGTCGCGCGGGAGGAGTGGTTCGCTCGCCAGCTAGAGATGGGCGTGGTACCGAAGGGCACGTCGCTCGCGGAGCGCAACCCGGGCGTGCTGCCTTGGGATGAGCTTCCAGAGAACGGGCGCACGTTTGCGGCCCGGTTGCAAGAGGCGTTCGCGGGATTCCTGGAACACACCGATGCGCAGATTGGCCGGTTGGCCGACTTCCTGCGATCGCAGGACCTGCTCGACGACACGCTGTTTATCCTGCTGTCGGACAACGGTGCCAGCCAGGAGGGTGGCCCGCGCGGCGTCATGGACGAGTTCAGCACCTTCAACCTGATCCGCGAGGACTTGGATGACATCGTGGCGAACAGGCTGGACGACATCGGCACGGCCCGCGCCCACAGCAACATCCCGTGGGGTTGGGCGCAGGCCGGGAACACGCCGCTCAAGTGGTACAAACAGAACACCTACGGCGGCGGCGTCCGCGATCCGCTCATCATCCACTGGCCGAAGCGGATCGAGAAGACCGGAGTCCGCGGCCAGTTCTGTCATGTCACCGACATCACCCCGACCGTGCTCGACGTGACCGGCATCAGCGTGCCGGACGAATTCGGTGGGCATCCCCAGATCCCGCTCCACGGCAAAAGCCTC
>JADFPV010000100.1 GCA_022562155.1 Chloroflexota bacterium | reverse complement strand
GGACGCGGTGTCGGGTTTTAGGTGTCAGGCAATAGAAACTGAACCCGTCTTTCCAGAGCGGATTCGATGTCGCCTTGACCTCCTCCCAGGACATCTTGTTGTTCGCGATCGTCCGCAGGTCCGCATCGAGCACTTCGCTCTGGAGCATTTCTGGTGTGATGCCGTAGTTCTCCGGCCGGATGTACGGGTTCGTGCTGACGATGACGTTCGGCAGATATGGTGTCGCTTCTGGTCCTTCGCGGTGGACGATCAAGTTCTCTCCATACTCGATGGCCTCTGGAATGTCACAGTATGAGTTTAGTCTGCCCGTGTCCGTGTAGAAGGGAACGTTGTCCTCCATCTGCTCGTAAAACGGGACCCGCGGGTACGTGCGGAACATCAGCAAGGCGGCGCCCGGCTCTCCATACTTGCCGGCCATGATGTCATCGACCTTGTAGCCGGTGGTAGTCGTAGACGCGTCCAACAGCCGCTGCAGGTAAACCTCGGGCCGTCCCTCCAGGGCAAACTTCCAGTAGTCGTTGATGCGTTGATCATCTAGCAACTCGGCGAGCTTGGCCGCCATATTGGCGATGATGGTGATGTCATCTTCCGTGTCGTACAGCGGCTTAATGCCTTCCTTGCCCCAGATCTGGAGGAAGGGATTCGAGCAGGAGGCCGTCACCTCGAGTTGTTGGAACTCCATCCAGGAGTTTGCCGGGAGGATGAGGTCGGAGTACTCGCCCGTTGCCGTCATCTCGATATCCTGATTGATGATCAGGTCGACCTTGGGATTGACGTTCTTGATGATGCCGTAGGCCCACTTAGCGTTGTTGATGATGTTCACGTTGTTGAACCACATCACCTTCGTGGGCGTCGGCATGTGAGTCTGGCCGGTGAAGTTCTTGCGTCCCTGCGAGGGTGTCTCCACGATCAGCGCCTGGTCGCCGTGGTCCCAGTACGCTGGCTCCTCGTCCTTAGCGTGGCCCTTCACCACGATGTCCGAACCCGACGCGTTCGGGTCCAGGTTCGGCCGGAGCGGGTCTTCAGCGACCCAGCCCTTGAAGCCCGGCCCCGTCCACGGAGAAGCCTGGAAGATCGCGGCCTTGTAGTTCCCTGCCCACTGGTGGCACCCGGCACCCTTGCGGCCGATGTTGCCTGTCAGGATCAGCGGCAGGTAGGTCGCGCGGTTGTGCAGTGTGGCGTGGAACCAGTGTTGAATTCCCTCGCCGACATGAATCGCGACGGGCTTAATCGTGGCGATGTCCTTAGCGAGCCGCTCGATGAGGTCTTTGGGGGCGCCGCAGATCTCATGCACGGTGTCCAGATCGTAGTCGCGCAGGTTGATCTTGTACATCTCCCACAGCGTCATCACCTCGACCTCGTTGCCGTCCGCGAGCGTGATCGTGTCCTTGTACGCCAGCGCAGGGTCGATGCCCTTCTGCACCATGCGCGCGCCCAGGTCGTCACGAGTGATCGCCTTGAGGCTGTTGCTGTTCTGGTCGAACACCACGAAATCGCCGAGCTGCTCGTGCTGCTCCTGCGTCAGGCCCTGGAGCGCGAAGCTGGGACCACTCTGGGACAGGCTCGACCGATAGTTCGGGAAGACCTCGCTCGCCCGCAGGCGCTTCAAGTTGTCCGTGCGCACGAGAAGCGGGAAGTCGGAGAACTGCTTGACGAACGGCTCGTCGTGCCAGCCGTTGTCCATGATAATCTTGGACACGCCGAGGAATATGGCGGTGTCGGAGATGCCCGGGCGGACGGAGAGCCAGTAGTCGGCCTTGGTCGCCTGGGGGCTGTACTCCGGCGAGATGATCACGATCTTCCCGCCGCGCTCCATGGTCTGATAGAAGAAGTGCGTATCGGGCATCTTGTTCTCGATCATGTTGACGCCCGCATGGATGTGCAGCTTGGTGTAGATCATGTCGTTGAAATCGCAGTCGGATGTCTGCAGGCCGTGCACGAAGGGTTGTCCTGGCGCCTGGTCGCCGTGCCACGTGTAGTTCGACCAGCTGCGCCCGCCCAGCGCGTCGTCGACATCGATGCCGCGGACGTGGCTGTCGAGGAAGGCCAGCGTATTGGCGAACCGGTACATACCGTACTTGCCAATCACGCCGAGGAGGCCCATGCCGCCTCTGATCTTAAACGTGCGTGTGCCGGCGCCCTGCATCGCCTCGATCATCTCCGGCTGGTAGCCTTCGGCCTCTAGCCGGCGCGCGCCCTCATCGCCGCTGTAGGCCTCGGCGATGGCGATCATGCCCCTCGCAGCGTAGTCGTGTGCTTCATCCCAGGTGGCCCGCACGAACGTATCTTGGCCGCGTGCCGTGAAGAGATACTTGTCGCGGTTCTCAGGGGTCAGCTCCGGGAAGCCGTCGTCCGCCCACTGCTTCCAGCCCTGGCGGATCATCGGGTGCTGGAGGCGATACGGCCCATAGACCCGCCGGTGCATGGAGAGACCTTTCGGACAGCCGCGGGGGTTCCAGTGCGACGACGCCTTGTTGCCCTCGAGGTCCATGATGTTGCCGCTGTCGTAGTTCTGCTCAAGCCGCGTCACGATGCCGTTTCGCGTGAATGCTCGCAGCCGGCAGGCATGAGTGTCGTTGGGAGAGCATACGAACGTGAAGCTGTCGTCATAGGCGTACTGGTCGCGATACACGCTTTCCCAGTCGCGATTTGGATAGTTCTCGAGCGGGTTGCCGATGGCGACGGGCTGGAAGCGCCGCAGGGCCAACACGGCAGGGCTACTGAGGGCCACCCCCGTCGCGGCGGCGGCGCCGGCGAGTTTCAAGAACGTGCGTCGACTGACTGGCCTCATGACGGACCCCTCACCTTCCTAGCTAGTTCGCCGCGCAACTCATCGACAGCGTCGACGAGGCCTCGAACGTAGGCCTCGCCCCTTTGCTGCAGAATGCTGTGGGTCAGCTTGAATGCTGGATTACGGAAGAGGCGTAGGATGTTCTCTCCCGTCCATCCCATGCGCATGTACTCTTCGACGATAGAACACGCCATCTCGTCGAGAGCCTCCTCGTCGGGCTCTTGTTCGAAGCTGGCGCCAACAAGCTCCATTGGGTCTTCAGGTTCGAAGACCTTGTTGTTTAGTTTCTGGTCCCTACTCACACCCATTCGCCGCTCCTTCTTGTGCAGGATTTCACTATCCCACGACAGCCTTGTAGCTGGGAGGGCCATCTGGCCCTATGGCCACAGGCCATAGGCAACATTGTGACCTGATGTGAGCTCACCAACAGCATGTTCTAGCGGCCCTGGTCGCCAGCCTCTTGTAATCGCAGCCAATTGGTACCATCCGGCCCCATACAGCTTAATCTAGTGAGTGCTAAGTTATGGTGCGCGATTCGTCCTCTAACGTGATCATCTGGAAGCTTTAGGGCGTTGTGACTAGACGTATTGAGAACGACAGAACGGAACTCGTCCGCTCGATCGTGTATCGCACGCTAGGTCGGAGCCTCTGCTACCCAGCTCCGGAAGTCGCTAGCGCTCTCGCTACGGTCGACCTTCCACAGCTATTGGACGAAGCACCGTTGCTTCCACCCTTAACAGTTCCAGCACTCGGCATGCTTGAAGGCCAACTGCGAGCCACTAGCAGCTCCGCTCTCTTGACCCAGTACTTAGCCGCCTTCGGCAACGAGACTAAGAGCTGCAGCCTGCTTGAGCGCGACTTTCTTTCGCTAACTAGCACAGAACTTGCAGCCCTCGCGTCTTTTCGCGAAAAGGTCGACGTTGTGGCCTTCCCGCAATTGCCGCCTGACCACATTGTGTCTGAGCTGGCGCTCATGCAGGCTTTGTCCTTCTCCGAAGCTGGAGCGATCTTGTCACATGAGCCATCGCGCGCTAGGTCGACCAGGTCGCGGGAGCTAGCGTTCATGGAGAACCATCTGGGCCCTTGGGCACCGTTGTTCGCCGAGCGTTTGCACCGGTGTATCGGTAGTGGTTTCTACGCCATCGTCGCATCTCTGGTCGACTCCTTCGTATCAGCCGACTTCGCGCGGCTGAAGGCATCAGCCTAATTCTGCTCGTCGCCGGCGTGCTGGCCCCTGTGGCGTATGTTATGGTCCTGTTCGCCCTCACCACCAGTCAGGTCAGCTACATCGGACCTTCGCGAGAGATCGGCATCGTCCTCGGTGCGATCCTCGGCGTCTTCTTCTTGGGAGAAGGCTTGGGCGGCTCTCGCATCGGCGGTGCGCTGCTCGTCCTCGGCGGTGTGCTTACGCTTGGGATCGCGACATGACAGCGGTGCTCTGCGCCGCTGCCCGGCATCTGGTAGATTGGTCGAGATGTATGTCGATTCCCACGTCCACCTGCAGCCTCACGGCGAGCAGCCGCCGATCACGCTGGAGCGCATCCGGCGATACGTGGAGGCGGCCTCGGCCAACGGTATCGCGCAGATCGCGCTGACCGAACATCTCTTCCGCTTCCGGGAGGCCTACGAGCTCCTCCACGGCTGGTGGGACGCAGACTCGGCCGATCCCGCCCTCTCGGCGATCGCCCACGCGTACTGGAAGGACCACGTCTCGGTAGATGTCGCGGACTACGTTCGTGTCGTCGAAGAGGCGAAGTCGGCCGGACTGCCGGTCCTGCTCGGCATCGAGATGGACTGGCTCTCAGGGCGCGCCGACGACCTGCGGCGCTTCCTCGCGCCGTACGATTGGGACATCGTGCTCGGCTCTGTCCACTGGATCGGCGCCTGGCAGATCGACACTCCCGATGGCGCTAACTGGGCCGAATGGGTACAGCGAAGCATCGACGAAGTCCACGCCGAGTACGGCGTGCTCTTGCGCGAGCTGGCAGCGAGCAAGCTCTCCGACGTGCTGGCCCACCCCGACCTGCCCAAGATCCACGGCCACCGCCCGACGAGCTTCACACCCCTGCACGAGGCGATCGTCGAGGCGGCTGCGGACGGCGGCTGCGCGGTCGAACTGAACAGCAACGGCTACAACGCGCCGGTCGCCGAGGCGTACCCCGCGCTGCCGGTGATCGAACGCGCGCGCGCCGCCGGGCTATCGATTACCTTCGCCTCGGACGCGCACAGGCCGGAGCGCGTAGGCGAGCGCTTCGACGACCTCGCCGCGCTCGCCGCACGCGCCGGCTATCGAGAGTACGCGTCGTTCGAGGCGCGCAGGCCGACGCTGCACTCGCTCGTGGCGGCAGCACGAACAGACCCGGTCTCCCGATGACAGACATCAAGGTCGCGACGCTGAACCTCTTCAACAAAGTCGGCCGCTGGGGCGAGCGGCTGCCGCTCGCCGTCGAGCAGCTTGTCGCGCTGCAACCCGACGTGATCGGACTACAGGAGGTAGACCTGACTATCGATCAGGGGATGTCGCTCTGCCGGCTGGTCAACGCAAACGTGGGCGAGGCGCCGCGCTATCGGGTCTACCACATGGGCCGGCCGGGCAGAGCCGCGCACGTCCAGGGGCTGGCGGTCATGTCACGACTGCCCGTCGAGGCGCACGAGGGGCTCGACTACCTCTCGTATGAAGGCGTGGCACAGCGACTGCGGCTGCGGCTGGAGGGCGGCGAGGCGCTCGATTTCTACAACACCCACCTCCACTTCCCGCCGGAGGCGACGGAAGAGCGCCTCGCGCAGGCGAAGAAGCTGCTCGCCTGGACCGATACGTGGAGCGGAGCGAACGCGACCGTCGTTGTCGGCGACTTCAACGCCTACCCCGGCGAACCGACGCTCGATCTCATGAAGGGCCGCTTCGCGTCTGCGTTCGAGGCCGTGCATGGCCGGGAGCCGGAGAAGACCTGGCCGACGCCGGTCAACACCTTCGATCCGTCCCCGCCCGGCTGCCTCGACTACATCTTCGTGGCCGGCGGCGAGGTGCAGGAGGCCTCGCTCGCGTTCGACACGCCGCACGCGCTGGACGCAGACCTCTTCCCCTCAGACCACCTCGGCGTCGCAGCGACGGTGCGGGTGGGCTAGCGGCGTGCTCGGGGCAGTGCTGCCCCATGCTCGCCCTGGTGTACGGCGCTGCTCTCATGGCTGCTCCACTTCGCCGCAGAGTTTCGCCCTTGGCGGCATTTACCACCCAAGCCTGTTTAATGCCTCCATGATCTCGCCGGCCATCTTATCCGCAGCCTTATTGGCCTTCTCAATCCGCGCTTCCATGTCCGCTGGCGGCGGCGGCTGGATCGCAACCACTCGAATGTCTCGGATCAGGTCACGGTATTGTTCGCACAAATTCCGCAGGTCGGAATCTTCTACCGCGTAGCCCAGCCAGACGCCATAGTCAGTTTCGTTCTTCATGCTTACCTGGATGAAACAGTTCCGGGCCTCTGCCGCCTGTTGCAGCTCATAGGTAAAGTAGGCGCGAACAGCGCCCAGGTCGAGGATACCCTTTGAGAGTTCGCGCTCGATCATCTCCCGAACTCGGATGCGTCGCTGCACTCGCAACTGAGCCTTGCTCATCCGCTCTCCATACCAGGGATAGATAACCGGCCCGACCACCACCGTGATCAGCGTCCCAACTATCAGAGCGGCGGCGGTGAGGACCGCTACGATTACTGGCGTACTCATCGTCTCCCTTAGTTCAGCACCATCGCCTGCTGCGCCCGGAGGCACTCGACCTCGTCCAGCTACCGGCTCAGCGCACCCCTCTGCCGAGGACCTAGCCCCCTACGTACTCTTCAAGTCCAAGCTGTGCGACGTAGTCCGGGTAGAACTCGGCGCAGTACTCGGCGAACATGGTCAGATCGTTCTTGGTGCGGGTATCTAGTGAGACGAACTCGTCTTGCTCGGGCGGAATACCAAGTCCGGCCTCATGCAGGCGCTTCCAATCGGCTGGATCTTGTCTTGCGTAGGAGTTAGCGTAAAGCTCCTCGAACCGTTCGGGGAACTCAGCACCGAAGCCCGCGCCGGTTACAGCTAGCATGGTCAGTTCCTGGAACGCGGTATCCAGAGCCATCACCCGGTTTCCTTTGGCAAA
>JADFPV010000042.1 GCA_022562155.1 Chloroflexota bacterium | reverse complement strand
ACAACAAACTCAGCAGGCCTAGCGGCCACCGTAAGGCGCTGCTGCGAAACTTGGTCAAGGACCTGCTGCGTTACGAATCGATACGCACGACAGAGCCGAAGGCCAAGGAGATGCGCCGCAGCGCGGAAAAGATGATCACGCTGGCCAAGGACGGCAGCCTGCACGCGCGCCGCCAAGCGCTCAAGTACCTCAACGACAAACGTCTCGTCGCGGAGGTCTTCGAAGAACTGGCACCGCGCTTCGCCGGCCGCAACGGCGGCTACACGCGCATCCTCAAGCTCGGGCCGCGCGGTGGAGACGGCGCTCCGATGGCCAGAATCGAACTCCTGGCCGAAGAGGAGTGAGCGAGGCCGCCCCGCAGCGTAGAATCGCTCTCGTCCTCGAATACGACGGCACAGACTTCAGCGGCTCCCAGGCACAACCGGACGCCCCTAGTATCCAGCACGCGCTTGAAACCGCCATCGACCAGTTGACAGGCGCACGGCCGCGTGTGGCTTTCGCGGGACGCACGGACGCGGGGGTGCACGCCCGGGGCCAGGTGGGCGCCTTCGACACCAGCTCCAGCCTCCAGACGCCGGTCTTCGTGAGCGGGCTGAACGCTCACCTACCCGACCAGATCGCAGTCCGCAGTGCCTGTGAGGTCAACGCTGAATTCGACCCACGACGCCATGCCGTAAGCCGCACCTATCGGTACGCGATCCACAACCAGCCTGCGCGCTCGCCCCTCGCTCGCTTTCGCGCGTGGCACGTTCGTGAGGCACTCGACACGGCCCCGATGCAGCAGGCCGCGTCGTTACTCGTCGGCGAGCACGACTTCGCGTCGTTCACGCGCGACGAACGCATCCCGACAGTCCGCTGCGTTCGCCGATGCCATGTGTCAGCTGAGCCTCCTAACGTGTTCGTCGAGATGGAGGCGAACGGCTTTCTCCGCAATCAGGTCCGTCGCACTGTCGGCGCCCTGGTACAGGTCGGGGGTGGCAAGCTGAACGTCGACGGCTTTCAGAGGCTCCTAGACGTCCCTGAGCTGGCGTCAGCGGGCCCGGTTGCGCCTCCGCAGGGCCTTTGCCTTGAAGGCGTTGTCTATCCGGGCCTCGACCTTATGGACACAGACGCGCTATGATAAGCCTTGAGCCCGCCTCAGGCGGGCTTTATAGGGTAATGAATACTAAGACATACTCGCTAAGTTCAAAGGAAGTGGAGGTCCGCTGGCACATCGTCGATGCTGCTGACCGTCCGTTGGGGCGCGTCGCGACCGAGGTCGCGCACCTGCTTCGAGGCAAGTATCGCCCTACCTACACCCCCCACATGGACAACGGCGACTTCGTGATCGTCGTGAACGCCGCGAAGGTGCAGGTGACGGGCAGCAAGTCGCAGCAGAAGATCTACTACCGGCACTCCGGCTACCCCGGCGGCCTTACGGAGACGCCCTTTGCACGGATGCTGGAGCGGCGTCCGGAGCGGATCATCCAGCAGGCCGTCAAAGGCATGCTCCCCCACAATCGCTTGAGCCGAAAGATCCTCCGCCACCTGAAGGTCTACGCAGGTCCCGACCACCCGCACGAGGCGCAGGTCAACGCTGGCAAGGGCAAGGCAACGGCGGACGAGTCTGGGACTGAGAAGGCTCAGCCTGAAGCTGAGGCGGTCAAGGCTGAGTCCTCCGCGTGACAAACGAGCATTACTACTACGGTACCGGACGCCGGAAGAACGCGGTCGCGCGCGTACGGCTGTTCCCGGGCGCAGGCGAGCACATTGTGAACGAAAGGCCGATGGAAGAAGTGTTCACGCGTCTTCATCATCGCTACAAGATCCTTCAGCCACTGGTAGCAACCGAGGCCACAGACAAGTTCCATGCCCAGGTGAAGGTCGCGGGCGGCGGCATCACAGGCTGGGCGGACGCGATCGCGCACGGCATCGCCCGCGCGCTCGTCGTCGCTGACGAAGGCTACCGCGGCACGCTACGCAAGGCCGGGCACATGACACGCGACGCGCGGGTCAAGGAGCGCAAGAAGTACGGGCTGAAGCGCGCCCGGAAGGCTCCTCAGTACACGAAGCGCTAGAGGAGTCCTGGCCCGTCGCTACGCGGTGCGACGCCTGTAGAGGATGGCACTGCCTGCCAGGAACACAACCGCTCCGCCCGCCAGTCCGCTTATCAGTAGCCGCATCGAGAGCCCGCCTCCTGACTCGCTTTCGAGCACCACGCGATCGTCAGGCACACTGTTCCATGGTTCTGAGCGCGCTAGAGCATCCGCGATGACGGCGTCGAAGCCGGGCGTCGTCTCGCGATACAGCGTGGCACGGGAGTATTGCCTGAACCAGAACTGGCCAGGAGCACCGTTTTCGGGCGGTCTGTACATGCCTAAGAGCTGGCGGATGAAACCGTCTGGCGGGTTAGGTATCTCGTACTCGATTGCGTACGGCGGCATCTCCGATGCCGGACCGACGAGCGGGCCTAGCATCACCCTGGCCAGATCGCGCTTGACAAACGCTTCGTTTGGTCCCGAGATCACCAGACAGCGCGGACATTCGCCGGAGCCTCTGAAGTTATAGCCCTCGCCGGGCACAGCGTAGTGGCGCAGGAGGAAGGTTGCTTCAGGCAGACGCATGTTTCGAAGTTGGGCGGCCGACACCCAGCTCTCCAGGTTCCCCGCAGACGTCTGCCAGAACGCGAACGCGTTTGAGATCGTTCGGTCGAAGCCTGGAGTCGTCTCATAATAGGGCTCTCCCGAGTCGTTCTTGTACCCAGGCGGCCAGAAGCGGCCGGCCTCGCCGCCCTCCGGTGGCGCATAGTACCCGACGAGCCCGCCCACGCCGCCCCTGCCGACTGCGCTATAGTACTCCATTGCGTACGCTGGCGGGCGCGATGAGGGCTTGGTGATGGGCTCTCTGCTTAACGTCTCGACCATGTCTCGCATAGCGAACTGCTCCGCGCCCCTCGGTAGCGGCGTACATTCAGGGCACCTGTCAAATGAGAGCGAGGTTTCGTACGCAAATGCATGCTCGAGCCCTTCACCTGGGGAATATGACCTCAGCCATACAGTGCCTTCCGGAATTCGCGACTTCCGCAGAGCTGCGGCGATTGGCCCAATCTCCAACTCTCCGCGTTCTCTTTCGGCTAGCGCCTCCCCGATCGCAGACTCCATGAACGCCGCCCAGTCTGGCAGAACGTCGAACCAGCGGTTGTACTCAGCGTCATACAGAATGCGCCCCGCCGGATAGTAGTGGTAGCTAGGGCCGCTTGCGACCCCAAACAGCCCTCCGTTGTACACGTCATAGCGAAGCGAAGGCGCAACGTCTGGGCTGGGCATCAGCTCAAGCTGGCTCATGGGCGCACCGAGGAGCAAGTAGGGGCCCTCGGGCCAAGGTGGGTAGACGACCGCCGCATGGTCACCAAGGTCTCCGCCTGTGATAATGAAGCTTGGCTGCTTCGCGCTCGCAGTATTCGTATTGAGGGCAAGCAGAACCAGCGCCGCAACGATTCCAAGAAGTCGATAGGCCATCTCTCGGTTGGTCCTCCGCCAAAGATACACCGCTTACGCGGCGCGGGTTCCCCTACCGCTCCGAGAGCTTCGCCTTAAGATCGTCGATGGGCCGCACAGATGACGGGTGCACGTCGTTGAGCAGCCCCAAATAGTAGCTTGTGAGATCGCCATGGTAGATGGCCGTCAGCATCTGCGCGAGCGCGCTGCTGCCAAGCGCCTCGACCGTTTCATGGGCGACACCCACCTTGTCTAGGGCTTCGGCCGTCGCCCCGTAGCGTAGCAGCAGGCGTGGGTGGAGCGACGCATGACGCAGAAACACAACGTGAAGGCGGGAGACGTCCGGTAAGCCGAAGCCGACGATGCTGTTGTGGTCTAGCTCAGGCAGCGTCTCGTTGATCGCCCATGAGTCGGCGTTCTCGTTAATCTGGGTCTTCCAGCGATAGGCTGCCTGCTCAAGCACGCCCGCTCCGACGATCACAGGCACTCGCTCGTGTAGTCTGGCGGCGAGCTGCTTGGCGGGATTGTTCGCCGACGGAGAATCGAAGCCCAGTTCGGAGCGCTGCGCTTTCATGAGCTCCACCGCTTCGGCAACGGCCGTGTTCTGCTGCTCCACAAGCCCGAGCTGTTGGCCGAGTGCCAGCAGCGTCATCAACTGATGTCCAATAGCGGAGCGCGGCTCGCCGTCGTACGTGTACAGGAAAGCTGGCGGCCCTGCGGCTTCGGCGAGTTGCTTGAGCTCTCCGCCTGTCGTGATCGCGAACGTTCTGGCGCCGGCCTCGATCGCTTGCTGGAAGGCTGAGAGCGTTTCTTCCGTGTTCCCGCTGTGGCTGCACGCTACGACGAGCGTCGATTCGCCCACCGACGCGGGCAGGTCGTAGCCGCGAATAAGCTGCACGGGCTTGCTACCCAACCTCAGGGAGAGTGACCGCAGGAGATCGCCCGCGATTGCGGAGCCGCCCATGCCCACCAGAATGACGTCCCGCACGTCCGCGTGCGACTCGGGCAGCCTCAGATCCGCGGCGTGTTGCCACGCCTCCTCACACTGTTCGGGCAGCGCCTCGATGCGCGCCAGCATGCCGTCCCGATCGAGGCGGTCGACAGTAGCGCGGTCGTCCAAGACGTCCGCGCTCATGAACTGCTCTTTGCGGCCGCCGCGAGTTGTTCGCTGGCCTCGCTGAGGTCCTTTACCGTGTCGATAGCCTTCCAGTATTCGTGTGACCGGAACGCGTAAAGGCGGCCTTCATCGGCCAGCCTCGGAAACAGCTCATCCTCGTGGTCGCCGATGTCCGGAAGGTCAGCGAAGAAGGACCTGTCGAGCACGTAGACACCAGCGCTCAGCCAGTGTGGCAAGAGAGGCTTCTCCTCGAATCCGGTGATCCGGTCGCCGTCCTGTTGGACGATGCCAAAGGGACTTCTAAGCTGCGTCAGCAGGAGCGTCCCGATGGCACCTGTCTGTTTGTGCTGCTCGATCATCGGGGCGAGCTGTTGTGTATTGACGTTATCACCGTTGGCCGCGATGACAAACGCCTCATCGTTCGGGACGTTCTGGTAGCCGAGCTTGAGCGCCCCGCCGCGGCCAAGTGGCTCGTCCTCGATGGAGTACTGAAGCCGCAGGTCCCACTTCTCACCAGTGCCAAAGTAGTCCTCGATCACCTCGTGAAGGTAGCCACACGCCACGACGACATCGGTAACGCCGTTCTCGCGCAGCCACACCAGCTGGTGCTCAAGGATAGGTTTGTCCAGCAAGGGCACCATTGACTTCGGCCGATCGCTGGTGAGCGGCCGCAGCCGTTCTCCCTTGCCTCCTGCAATGATGATCGCGTACACAGGACTCGCTCCTTGAGCCGCGTAGCGTTCCGGCTAACCGCCGGCCACGCTAGCGCCCAAGCCAGCCGCCTTGCGCAGCTCCTCGGCCCGGTCAGTCTTCTCCCACGGCGCGTCGATGTCTTCCCGGCCGAAGTGGCCGTACGCAGCCGTCGCCTTGTAGATCGGCCTTCGCAGGTCGAGGTCGCGGATGATCGCGCCCGGCCGCAGATCGAACTTCTCTCGAATGAGCTTCATGATGATTTCGTCATCGACGTGGCCGGTGCCGAACGTTTCGATCGCGATTGACGTCGGCTCGGCGATACCGATCGCGTACGACAGCTGGACTTCCAGCCGGTCGGCAAGCCCGGCCGCTACGAGATTCTTCGCGAGGTGGCGGGCCGCGTACGTGGCCGAGCGGTCGACCTTCGACGGGTCCTTGCCGGAGAACGCGCCGCCACCATGCCGCGCGACGCCACCATAGGTGTCTACGATGATCTTGCGTCCGGTCAGGCCGGCATCGCCCATGGGACCGCCCACGACAAAGCGGCCCGTCGGGTTCACGAGGACGCGAGTGTTGTCGTCCATCAGCTCTGGCGGGATCACCTCGCCGATGACGTTGTCAATGACGTCCCGCTTGATCTGTTCTTGTGGCACGTCAGCGTCATGTTGCGTCGAGATGACGACGGTGTCGATGCGTTTCGGTTTGCCAAGGGCGTATTCCACGGTGACCTGCGATTTGCCATCCGGACGCAGGTAGTCGAGCACTCCGTCCTTACGGACTTGGGCGAGCCGGCGGGTGAGCTTATGCGCAAGTGAGATCGATAGCGGCATCAACTCCGGCGTCTCGTCACACGCGAATCCAATCATCATGCCCTGATCGCCGGCGCCCTGCTCCAGGGGGTCCGTGGAGCGATCGACGCCTTGGGCGATGTCGCCGGACTGCTCTTTGACGGAGATGATCACGCCGCATGTGTGGTAATCGAACCCGTAGTCGCCGCTGGTATAGCCGATCTGGCGCACCGTGTTGCGGACGACCTCTTGCATGTCGACGTAACACCCTGTGGTGATCTCGCCAGTGACCAGCACGAGGCCCGTTGTAACCGCCGTCTCGCAGGCGACGCGGGCGTTCGGGTCCTGCCCGATGATCTCGTCCAGGATGGCGTCTGAGACCTGGTCGCAGAGCTTGTCCGGATGGCCCTCGGTTACCGACTCCGACGTCAGGAACAGGGAGGGTGACGTCATGAAGGTTGTGTCGCTCATCGATTCTCTCCTTCCGATGTCGCTCGCTAGGTACCAACGTCCCAGCTCGACAGGTACTTCTTCTGTTCTTCGGTCAGCTCGTCGATCTGGACGCCGACAGCCTCCAGCTTCATCCGAGCGATGTCTTGGTCGATCTCTTCTGGCACCACATAGACATCGGGCGCCAACGGCTTTTCCTGCAGCACCATGTGCTCGATGCAGAGCGCCTGGTTCGCGAAGCTCATATCCATCACGCTGGCCGGGTGGCCTTCCGCCGCCGCCAGGTTGATCAGGCGCCCTTCACCCAGCAGGAAGATCTTGCGGCCATCGGCCATCTTGAACTCCTCGACGAACGGCCGGACCTGGCGGCGGCCCTCCGCCATCCCCGCCAACGCTTCGATGTTCAACTCGACGTTGAAGTGGCCGGAGTTCGCGATGATCGCTCCGTCCTTCATCGCTTCCATGTGGTGTCCGTCGATGGCGTGGATGTCGCCGGTGACGCTGATGAAGATATCGCCGATCTCGGACGCTTCCTGCATCGGCATCACCTGGTAGCCCTCCATGACGGCCTCGAGCGCTGGCAGTGGGTCAACCTCGATGACGATCACCTTCGCGCCCATGCCGCGGGCGCGCATCGCGACGCCCCGGCCGCACCAGCCGTAGCCAACGACGACCACGTTCTTGCCGGCCCAGAGGATGTTCGTGGCGCGCGTTATGCCGTCCAGCGTGCTTTGGCCCGTGCCATAACGGTTGTCGAAGAGGTGCTTGGTGTTGGCCTCGTTCACGGCGATGATCGGGTAGCCGAGCGCACCGTCCTTGGCCATCGCCTTCAGCCGGATCACACCCGTCGTAGTCTCCTCGGTACCGCCGACTACGGTGTCCAGCAGCTCGCGCCGCTTCTGATGGATCGTCGCGACGAGGTCAGCCCCGTCGTCCATGGTGAGCTGTGGTCTGTGGTCCAGCGCAGAGTGGAGGTGCTTGTAGTACGTATCGTCGTCCTCTCCCTTGATCGAGTAGGTCGGGATGCCGTACTCGACGGTCAGGGCGGCAGCAACATCGTCCTGGGTGCTGAGCGGGTTGCTCGCGCACATCACCAGATCCGCGCCGCCATCACGGAGCGCGAGCGCCAAGTTGGCCGTCTCTGTCGTGATGTGCAGGCAACCGGCCAGACGTACGCCCTGAAGCGGCTTGTCCTTCTTGAAGCGCTCGCGGATGCTGCGGATGACGGGCATCTCCCGTTCCGCCCACTCGATGCGGCGAACGCCTTCCTCAGCCAGACTTGGGTCTCGAATGTCTCCCTTTGCCGACGATTCTACAGTCGTCAATTGGTTCCTCCCTTTCGAACGGCCGGCGTCAGACGCTGACCAGCTCTCCTCCATATCGGCGGCC
The DNA here is from genome assembly GCA_022562155.1 of Chloroflexota bacterium. GTDB lineage: Bacteria > Chloroflexota > Dehalococcoidia > DSTF01 > RBG-16-68-14 > SZUA-185. The sequence goes on along the minus strand of JADFPV010000042.1, from coordinate 16,265 downwards.
GCGTATGGCTGCCCATCTGCGTCGCATAAACGCGCCCGCTCCGCTTTCGCGTCGCACGGCGGGCCCTTCGATGAGTCGGGTGACTTCCTTATATCCGAGAACTTCATACGCTCGCAGGGCAGCGAGGTTTGCGGGGTCGACGCTCAGCACGACCTCTCGACAGCTCTTCAGCACGTCTCTCGTCACCGCGCTCGTGACAAGGCGTCCAAGGCCTCGACCCCTGTACGCCGGGTGCGTGAACACGTTGCCGACCACGCCGATCTCATCGACCGCTGAGATCACGTGCGTGCCCGCCACCGCCACCATGCGCCCTTCTTCGAACGCGCCATAGTACACGGCCTGGTCGATGTTGTCCGCTGTGTAGAACGCGGGGGTGCCATCCGAGCGGTAGAGGCTGTTGATCCTGAAGGCCTCGCCGCCGGCCAAACGGCGGACCTCCCCAGCCGCAGGCTGAAATCGTTCGCGGTCCACCTGCAGACGTACCATGGAAGATGCTTCCGGCAGGGCGAAGTGTCGCAGGATCGTCTCCTGGTGGTGCGGCTGGCAACTGAGGAACGTGTGGCGCGAGCCAGGGTGAACTTGTAGCGCCGCTTCCAGCGCCTCGTCGGTGCCGAACGCAAAGAGCGCATTGCCGAGCCCGCCCCTCGAGTGCAGCAGAAGCGCCTCGCCGGCGGCCCCGCGCGCCACGTGCCACTCTGTGCGTTCGAACAGGCCGGGCTGTAGCTGGCCCAACGCATACGCCGCATAGGCGCGGTGCGGCGACAGCATCGCGCGGATCTCCTCCGGATTCCGGATCGGGCGCACCACGTACTCCGTCTGTGCTCGAGCCAGCTGCCCCGTCAAGGGTCGATCCGCCATTACACGCCCGCTCCAACAGACATGTAGCGTTCGATGATGGGGGCCAGTTCTCGCTTCACGTCCTCGGGTACGAGTTCCGGCGCCGTGACAAGAGCGTTGGACAGCGCGGAGCCGCACGAACACTCCCGTGCCTGGGACAGCGCTGAAACGGTTTCCGCCACTACGCTCTTCGCTGTCTCAACATTTTGCGTGAGGTTCGCGAGGATCAACTCGGCTGTCACCGGCTGACTGCTCTCGTGCCAGGTATCGTAGTCGGTCACCAGCGAGAGGCTCGCGTAGCAGATCTCCGCTTCGCGAGCGAGCTTCGCCTCCGGCAGTGCCGTCATTCCGATGATGTCAGCGCCCCACGACTGGTAGAGCATCGATTCCTTCTTCGTGGAGAACGCCGGCCCCTCGATCACGATGCCGGTGCCGCCTTTGTGGACTTCCGCCCCAACCGACTCAGCGGAGGCAACCAGCGACGAGCTAACGTCCGGGCAGACCGGCCGGTCAAACGCAATGTGCGCGACCAGTCCCCTGCCGAAGAACGTGCTAGGCCGGCCCTGCGTGCGGTCGATGAACTGGTCGGGCACGACGAGATGCAGCGGCGCGATCCCCCGCCGCAGGCTGCCGACCGCGCTCACAGCGATGACGCGCTCAACGCCAAGCTGCTTGAGCGCCCAGATGTTGGCGCGTGCGGGCACCTCCGACGGCACAATTCGATGCCCGACGCCGTGACGCGGCAGGAAGGCCATCCGGACCCCTGCGAGCGTGCCTAGTACAATCGCGTCGCTTGGATCGCCAAACGGCGTTTGCGCTCGGTGCTCGCGGACGTCCGTGAGCCCCTCCAACTCGTAGAAGCCGGAGCCACCGATTACGGCTACCTGGGCATTTGCTTCAGTTGTCATGTCTCACACAATAGAAAACGACCTCTCGTGGTGGGAGAAGTCGCGAATTTATCGCTCATCTTTGCCCCTAGCTACGCCAGAGGCCGGAGTTGGCACCGCGTCCACAGGCGGACCGGTTGCTGGGCTTCTTCGGGCCGTTCCCTCCACCACTCTGGATGAGTCGCCGCGAACAAGTCGCGGCTATATTCAGTTGTGGAGTTTAGTGTAACGAGACGCGCAATAGGGCGTCAACTAGGGTATTCCCTAGCTACTTGCCGTCTGGCAGGCAGGCTCAGTCCCCTAAGGCCACCTGAATGTCATCGCCCTCGATGCGGACTTCGTACTTAGCGACCGGTCCTTCCGGCGGCGGGCCTTCTACTTCGCCGGTCGTCACGTTGAACTCACCGGCGTGCCAGGGGCAGATGACAGTGGTGCCATCCAGATCGCCCTCGCCGAGCGGGCCGCCCTCGTGCGAACACTGCCCGTTGATGGCGTAGATCGTCCCATCGATGTTGGCGAGACATATTTCGGTCTCCATGTCCAGCTCAACGTGCTTCAACGAGCCTGGCTCGATGCCTGAGAGCTGCGCCACCGTCTTGAACTCGGCCATGTCGTTACCCCCTCTGATACTACCTAAAGGTCTACCCAGAACTTGTCCAGCAACTCGTCCGGCAGATCGAATACGGAATCCCCGTCAGCCGTTGCGATCGCTTCGGTGCGAAGGAATTCTGGGATCTCGTCCGCGTCACGGCCGAAGCCCGCCTGCTGGTTAAACGCGCGCTCGTCCAACAGGCATTGCTTCCCCAGCGCCATCGCGTCGTCGGTGTCCCATGAGACGCCGTGTTGGGCACTGACCAGCTTCGCCATATCCTCGGCGGGCGGGTTCGAGAACTGGCAGAGCCCTACCGAGTCCACCGCCGCCTGCAACACCTGCTCGTGTCGCGACGCCTGCAAGTAGGTCTCATCCGTGACGCCGCGCGCGGTGACAAGTCCGGCTGTGTGGTCCGCGCCCTGGGGGCTTGTCGCGTAGGTGATGCCCATCGCCTTCAGCGTACGCGGCTCCCAGGCCGGCAGGCCCATGCCCTTGACGGCAGGTACACGGTCGATACCGTAGTGCTTCGCGACAGCGACGACGCCGCTGCCAAGCAGCTTGCCCAGCTCGGTGCCCTCGCGGATCTCATCAAACAGCTTGATGGCCGCCTGCCAGTCGCCGAACGCAGCGACGCCGGCCTCCATCGCGAGCCCGAACGCGTTCCCCGTCTCGATGGTGTCCAGCCCGATGTCGTCGCACAAACGGTCCATCTTCGCAACGGCCTCCAGGTCGTCGATTTCAAGGTTGGAGCCAAGCAGTGTGATCGTCTCAAACTCGAGCGCGGTCGTGATGTGCTCACCTTCCTCGTCGTTGAAGAGGATCGCGCACTTGATGATGCAGCCAGCCATGCACGGCAGCATCTTACCGCCGCGTTCGGGCGCCAACTCCGCGATGCGCTGACCGCTCAGTTTCTCTGCCCCCGCAAAAGTGCCCAGGCGATGGTTTCGGGTTGGCAGGCTAGCGATCTTATCGCGGTTGACATAGCCCAGGACACCGGCAGTTCCATACGCATTCATGTTCTTCGTGCGAGGGTCCTCAAGCGTCGTCTTGGAGAAGCTGAGCACCAGCTCGCGATAGGCTTGCTTGTCGGCGGCCTCGACGTTCTTGGCACCGCCGTCGTCGACAACGATGGCCTTCAGCCGCTTGGCGCCCATCAGCGCACCAAGGCCGCCTCTCGCAGCGTGCCGCGTCGGCCGCCCTTCAGGGTCGTTAACGGCGATCGACGCCGCGCCCAGCTGTTGCTCACCGGCAGGCCCGATGCAGACGACGCTCGTCGTCCGCTCATCGTCGCCTAAGAGCCGCTCGACCGTCTCGTAAGTTCCCTTGCCGATGAGATCTTCCGGAGCGGGTTCTAATCGCGCTCCGGAGCTATCGATACGGAGGACGCGCCAGACATCGTCGCTCGGCGCGCCTTCCATTACCACAGCTTTGATGCCGAGCCGCGATAGCCGGTGGCCAAGCGTCCCGCCTACGTTGGCCTCCTTACACCCGCCCATGAGCGGGCTCTTGCCCCCGAACGACGTCCGGCCCGACGTGGTCGCGGCCGTTGCGCCGAGCAGACCGGGTGCCATGACGAGCTTGTTATCTGGGCCAAGCGGGTCACAATTCGGCGGCACTTCGTTCAGGACGATACGAGACGTCAGCGCCCGACCGCCCAGCAGCGCATACTTATCCGGCGCCTTCTGAGTGGAGACCGTGAGGTCGGTCAGGCTGACCCGAAGAAGATTCACTGCGTCTGTATGGTGTCGCCCACGCGAATCTGGCCGTCGGTGACAATCTGCGCCTTCAGCCCGCCCTTGTGGACGAGCCCCTTGATCACCTGTTGGTTGGTGAGATTTGCCAGGTGCTGGCAGGGCTCGCTGAGGCGGGCGCCACGCATGGTCACGCTACCGACCTTGAACTCCTTATCGACCAGGCCGGTCAGCTCAACCCCGCGCGTCACGATGTTTCGGCGAGCTTCCTCGTACCCAAGCCTTAGCCCAGCGTCTCTTGCCATGGCATCGATCGCTTCGGCCTCGATCAGCGTGACCTGACTGTCGAACTCGTGGTCAAAATAGCGGTCGCCCTCGAGGCCCTTGCCCGCGACGGCGGTGGCCTGCTCAACCACCTCGGACGCCTTGCCATCGCCGGGTTTGCCACCTGCGATACCGATCAGGACTACGGTGCCGTCTGCCATTGCTGAGGCTCCTCGCAGATTGATCTAATCACTGTACATGTACGCTATCACCAATGCTGATGACGCCGTCGCTCAGGATATCGGCGCGCAGCCCACCTCGGTTGACGAGCGCTTTCTTCACGTCGGCATCTGGAAACGAGACCTTGCATGGCTCGCACAGCCGGACGCCGCGCATGCGGACGTCGCCTACGCGGAACTCCTTGTCAATGAGGTCGTTGAGCGCGACGCCACGGGTCACGATATTCCGGCGGGTGTCCTTGTAGTCCAGCTCGCGGCCACAGTCGCGTGCGACGTCGGCGATCGCCTCCGACTCGATGAGCGTGACGTCGCGGCCGCCTCCAGGACTGCTAGAGAACGTGCCTACCTTGTTGAAGTAGCGATCACCCTCCAAACCTCGCCCCGCGACCGCGCGCACCTGATCTATGGAGGCTATCGCCTCGCCGCCCGCCTTCGCGATGGTGATCAGGACTACCGTGCCGTCTGCCATTGCTGAGGCTCCTCCTAGATTGGCTTGCTGGATACGCTCAGCATAGCCTGCATCACGTGAGGCTGACAAGATAGAGAGAGCGGCACGGGACACGCTGTGTTAGATTCGCCACAGAGGGACCGAAGACGCGTGCCCTCGGGACCGCGCTCTACTTTCGCCCACCTGCACAAAGGAGACCTACATGACCAAGAAGCGACAGGGCGAACCGTGGATGGCCGCCGCCGATTACGGCCATCAGATGCCACAGTTCTCGGTCAACCTGATCGTCCGAGACGTGGCGCGATCGGTTTCTTTCTACACGACCGTCCTGGAGGCGTCATTACACTACTTCGATCCCGACTTCGCGGCTATCCGCGTGCTCGAACAAGAGCTGATGCTCCATGCCGACCACACCTACGACGGCCACCCTTGGCACGGGAGCCTCTCGGCCGGGAACGACCGCGGCCTGGGCGCCGAGATGCGGCTTCTGGGCATGGATCCTGATGCGGTCGCGGCGCGCGCCAAGGAGGCCGGCGCTTCGATCGTTGTGCCCGCAGCCGACAAGGGCCACGGCTGGCGAGAGGTAATGATCGCTGACCCGGACGGCTACCTCTGGGCCGTCGGCGCCCGCATCTGATTCGGCTCCGAAGGAGCGCGCGGTTCCGCAGGAACCCGCCGCAGTTCTGGAGGAACTGCCTCGGCTCCATCAGGAGCCGCGCTATACTACGTCCGACATGCTCCGAATCCTCCCGCATCGTGCCTTTATCGAGCCTGCCGTCAGCATCCAGCGAATCGACGAATCTGGCGTGGGATCGACGGCGATCTTACGCGTCGATGGCCTGCTCTGCAGTCTCTGCGCGGCCAACGTGAACGGCCGGCTCGAGGCCGTCGAGGGCGTGCAGTCCGTCGACGTCGACTTAGAGGAGGGCATCGCCGCAATCATGTACGACGGCGAGCGCGTGGGGACGAGCGAACTCATCGCAGCGGTGGAAGCCGCGATCGTACTGAAGCCAGTTAGGCGCCTGCTCGCGTGGCTCGGAGGCCGGGGAGCATGAAGATCGGCGCGCACGTCGGGTCATCCGGGGGCCTCATTACCGCGTTTGAGCGAGCACAGAACATCGGCGCGGAGACGATCCAGATCTTTGGCGCACCACCCCAGGTCTGGCGACGGCGCAAGATCCGTGAGGAGGAGTGCGAAGCATTCCGCGCCGGCATGGAAGAAACGGGCATCGGACCCGTGTTCCTCCACGGCCCCTACCTGATCAACCTCGCCACTGAAAAGAAGGACCAGCTCGCGAAGTCCAAAGAGGCGCTCTCCGGCGACGTCCAGCTCGCCTCAGCGATCGGCGCGAAGGGCGTGATCTTTCACGTCGGCTCGCACAAGGGCGTCGGGTTCGAGAAGGTGCTGCCACAGATGGTCAAGGCCCTGAACGACGTGCTGGACGAGACGCCGGACGATGCCTGGATCATCCTGGAGAACAGCGCCGGACAGGGCGGCAGCGTCGGCTCCAAGCTGAGTGAGCTGGGCACGATCATCAAAGAGGCCGGTAGCCCGCGGCTCAAGGTCTGTCTGGACACCGAGCATGCCTACGCCGCCGGATACAACCTCGCCGACCCCAAAGGCATGGACGAAGCGATGTCCGAGTTCGACAAGGAGATAGGCCTCGACAGGCTCGTGGCGGTCCACGCCAACGACTCCAAGATCGAACTCGGCGGAGGCGTCGACCGCCATGAGAACATCGGGAAGGGCTACATTGGCCGCAAAGGCTTCGAAGTGATCATGGCCCACCCGGCGTTCGCAGACCTGCCGCTGCTCCTTGAGGTCCCCGGCCTGGACGACGAAGGGCCGGATAAGCCGAACGTGGCACTCCTCAAGAAGATCCGAACGAAAGTAACGAAGGCGTAACCTTGGCGGTAGCCAAGGCCCAGGCGCCCTACTCTTTGGGAAGCGCTTTCACGCCGTAGCGCTCCTCGAGCAGCTCGATAAAGGCCCTGGCAGCGCGACTGAGAGGCCGGCCTCGCCGGTAGATGAGGGCTACCTCTCGGCGCGGCATCGTCAGTTTCTTGACCTTGATTTCGCGCAGCTCGCCCCGCGCGATTTCCTGCGCGACTGCCACGCGCGGCAGCATCGCGATCCCGAGGCCGACTTGGACCATCTTTTTCGTCGCTTCCATGTTGTCCAGTTCCATGGCTGGTGAGACCGGCAGGCCCGCGTCACGCAGCGCGCTGTCGACCAGTGCGTAATAGCTGGAGCCGCGATTGAACATGATCAATCTTCGTTTTGCCACATCCTCCAGGCTGACGGAGCCGCGCGCCGCGAAGTCATCCTTGGCTGATGCGACGAGCACCACTTCGTCGCCGTAGAGCGGAATCGTCTCGACTTCTGGATGCGTCGTCCCGCGCTCCAGGCCCATCTGCACCTCATCGGCCAGCACCATCTGCACAATCTGCTGTGAGTACTCGGTCCGCACCGAGATCTCCAGCCCGGGGTAACGCGAGCTGAACTCCTTCAGCAGCTCGGGCAGGACGTAGGTGCTGATCGTTGGGGCCGCGCCGAGGCGTAATGTGCCCAACTCCAGCTTTCGCATGGACAGCACAGCGTCTTGGCCGTCGTGGAGCGCCTTGAGAACGCGTTGCGCGTGCGGCAGAAACGACTCTCCCACCTCGGTGAGGCGTACGCCGCGGCCGTTCCGCTCGAACAGGGATTCACCAAGGTCTCGTTCCAACGTTTGGATGCGTGCGGTTACCGAGGGCTGCGTGAGGCCTAGATCTTCCGCGGCACGACTGAAATTGCGACGCTCCGCCACTCTCAGATAGGCCTCTAGCTGACCCAGGTCCACTAAGCTGGCCCCTCCCTATCGACAAGTTCTATGGAACCGATAGGATAGTATAGCACTCACGAACTCGACCGTCGACACAAGCTCGCCGTATAATCGTTCTGGATAGAGAGAGCACCATGCCGAAGAGTAGATCGAGCAGAAGGAGTCGCAAGGGCCGCAAGCCTGACGCCAGGCCCGTAGGCCAGCAGGCCGCCCGCGTCGTCGCGCAGCCGATAGCAGTAGCGTCGGCTGGCGAAGCTCCTACGGTCTCCGCTCCCAAGGAGCGCACCGTCACATCCAGAGTGACGCGACGCGACTACTCTTACGTGCGCCGTGACCTCCAGCGGATCGCCGTTCTAGCAGGTGCCGTGCTGATCATCATCGTCGCGCTCTCGTTCTTCATCCCTTAGCGCAGCTACGGGCCCGAACGAGCTACGGCCCTAGCGCACTAGGCGTTAGCGTAGGCGCCCTACCGCGATAAAGACACCCAGCCCAACGACGATGTAGCCGAAGAGATCCTCGGTGAGAATGTCGAGGACATCGACACCACGAAACGCGGACGCCAGGATCGCGCTGCGCACCAGATAGGCCACGACGACACCGCCCGCCGCCAGTGCCTGTAGAGGCAGCCCCACCTTTCGATTCGTCGCCTGGCTCACCGCCTCACCGACGCCGTAGCCCAGCCCCAAGCCAACGATCAATCCGAAGAAGAACGAAAAGGAGAACGGGATCACCACGCCCCAGACAGTGCCCAAGATCACTCCCGCAACGAACGCGGCGCCGAGCCCCCGCGTCAGGTAGGCGACACTAATGTCGTACTGAGGCAGGCGCTTCAGGTTCGCGCACTCGCGGCACCGTACGCCGACGGGCGTATGGTAGAGACACTTGGGACAGATCGGCTTCTCGCACTTGCCACACGCGAGTTCCGTTTCGGTGGATGGGTGGGTAGCGCACTGCATGCCACTGCTGAAGCCGAGGCTTCGTACTCAGCCTATCACGCACACATGGGGGCGTCGAAGGGCACAGAGGCTCAAATGTATGAGACTCCATTAGGGAAAGACCCTTAATTACCGCTTCAGGGATTCTGCCAGACGGTCGATGATTAGTCATGAAAAGCCCGTCAATGAACAGGGCTGGAACCCCACGCTACTCCGAGAAGGGCGAACCCGTCGAAAGGCGAGGGCCACGGGGCGTCAGCACGATGGCGACCTTCACCTTCGCGTCAGAGCGGACGGTGAGCAACCCGTTGGCTAACGCCGCCAGTGACCGCAATGGCACGCGGCTTATCCGACATGAGCAAGGATGACAGCACAAGACTTTTTCATTGGCCGAAGACCACCACGGCAGGGCAGGCTCTGAGAGCGCCTGCCCTGCCGCGTGTCATTGGCAGCAGACTCCGTCTGCTGTCTTATGCTGTCTTCGCCATCCTCCTGGTGATCGGCGCGCTCGTGGCTGCCGCCACGTTGCCCGTCCTCTTCGGCTACCACACATACGTGGTGAACGGCGGCAGCATGGAGTCTGGCCTAAAGAACGGCAGCGTGGCTGTGGCCAAAGCGACCAGCCCGTCTGGCCTCGAGGTCGGCGACGTGATTGCGCGACGAGAATCGCCCCAAGGCCCCGCCGTCCTCCACCGCATCGTCCGCATCACGGATGACGACACCGGGCGTCTCCTGTACACACTGGGCGACGCAGACCCGGCGGCGGACCCGGAGCCCGTCATGCTCCTGGGCAGCGGCGACAAGGTGATCTATAGCGTTCCCTACGCCGGCTACATCCTCAACTTCGGAGAGAGCACACTCGGACGCGTCCTGCTTCTTGGAGCGCCGCTCGTCCTTCTGGCGTCGATTACTCTGTACGAGAAGTCGCCTCGGAGACGCAGGCAACAGCGACCCGAATCACGCCAGTTTTCTGGCGAAACCCCTGAGGCATCAGGTGACCTGACCCTCGTTCCTCCTAGCCCCACGTTCCAGCCTGCAGCAAAGCCGATCAGTGTCTCTCTGGTAGACCTACCTGACTTCCGCGGGCTCATGAACGCGGCGCGTACGCTGAGCGAGTTCCCCGCTGCGAAGCATGCGTCCATCATCAGCTTCAAGAGCGGTACCGCAGTACTGGAGATCACGCTTCGCGTCCCGCTGCTTGCCGCTGAGATCGCTGAAGGGCTGCAAGCCGGCACTGGGTATCGCTTTCTGATCGAAGAGGTTCAACCACAGCGCCTGCGTCTTCGCTTCGTCGACCCGGCTCGCCAACGGGAGCTTTCGAGCGCGGCGTAGAGTGGTTTGATGCGTAAGCTAATCGGCCTCTTCTTCCTCGCTGGCCTGACGCTGGTGCTGGTAGCCACGATGCCCCGCGGCAGCCTGGCCGTCTTCACCGATACCGCGCCTGTCTCGGGAAACACCTTCACCACGGCCACCTCCTTGCCGACGGCCACGCCAACGCCGCCACTCATCCGCGCCTCTTTTGGGGCGGTGGCTGACACCTACGTGAAGGAGGACAGGGCTACTGATAACTTTGGAACTGACACGGACATGCAAATGAGGGCCGACGCGAACAGCGTGAAGCGCTCGCTGGTCGCCTTCGACGTCTCGACGATTCCGGCCATCGCCGCAGTCAGCTCGGCCACCCTGACGCTCTGCCTATCGTCGGACCCCGCGAGCGGCTCCCAGGGCCGCACCGAAGAACTTCGTCTGGTCACGTCGTCCTGGACGGAGACGGGAGTCACATGGAACACCCAGCCCACCGTGTCGGGGACGGTGACGGACACCATCGCGGTGCCGGCCACAGCGCAGTGTCTGACGTTCACCGTGACGGCCGACGTCCAGGCCTGGCTGGACGGCACCGCCAATCACGGCTGGCGCCTCGGCGATCAGACCGAAGACACCAGCAGCGGCGACGTCAAGTACCGCACCTGGGAGAACGGCACCACGGCCGAGCGCCCGAAGCTGGACGTGACCTACACCATTCCCACACCCACACCCGCGCCCACGCCTACACCCACTTCCACCGCCACGCCCTGCGCCGGTTTCTGCCCGACGGCCACGGCTGCGCCGATGCCGTCGATGTTCGCCCTGGCGCAGTATGCCACCTCGGCGACCGCCAGCTCCGAGTGGTTGCCCGGCGATAATGGCACGGCCCAGGCCATTGGGGCGCCAGACACCGCGAGTTGCGGCGACATCGAGACGGCCTGGGCGCCCCTCGCCGCGCAGAGCGACCCAGAGTGGCTGGAGGCCACGTTCGAGGTACCGGTCTTCGCCACAGGCCTCACCGTCTACGAGACGTTCAAGAGCGGCTACATCACCCAGGTGGACCTGATCGACACGAGCGGCGTCTATCACACCATCTGGACCGGCATCGACCCCACCGGCTGTCCGGGCGAGTTCACCATCACGTTCGCTCAAACGAGCTACAAGGTCGACGGCGTAAAGATCTATACCGCCACTAACGGCGGGGAGAATCTCGACGCCGTCAAACTGGTAGGCCAGTCAGATCTGGCCACCGGCAGCACAGTGGATGAACATGCCAGCTCCGCCAGGGCAAGCTCACAGTTCAGCGACGGCGCCTCGAACGCCATGGGGGCGTCCGGTCTGCCAGACGTCACCGGGTGCGACAACACTGTATTGGCCTGGGCACCCGCCACGACGGGTTCCGGCGCCGAGTGGCTGGAGGTTTCGTTCACCCTGGATGTCTACGCCACGGGAGTGACGGTCTTCGAGACCTTCAACACCGGCTTCATTACTCGGGTGGCCCTCATCGACACCCTAGGCACGTATCACACGATCTGGAAGGGCACGGATAGTACCGCGTGTCCGGGCGAGTTCACCATTACCTTCGCCCAAACGAGCTACAAGGTCAACGGCGTAAAGATCTCCACGCAGATGGCGGACATTGAAGAGATCGACGCCGTGAAGCTCACAGGGGCGTTCGCCGGGCCGTAATCGCTATCCGGCCGGACCGGCCGTGCGCTCACGGCCCAGCGCCAGCAGCGCCTGGATCGATTCCTCGGGTACCGGTGTGTGCTGGCCGCCAGGGAGCGGTTCGTCCGGGCCGTGGAGGCCGTGGTAGTCGCTCCCGCCGAGCGCCAGCAGGTCGTGCTTCTCGGAGAGTTGTCGCAGGCGTTCGACCTCGTTCGGCGCGTAGTCTTTGTAGTAGACTTCCATCCCCACCATGCCGGCCGCCTTCAGTTCAACAAGCACGTCATCCAAGTTCCCCAGGTCTCGTGGATGGGCGATGCACGGAATGCCGCCCATGCGGACGATAGTCTCAACAGCTTCGACGGGTGTCATCTTGTCGCGCTCCACATAGGCCGGGCCGTCGCGCGCGATGTACTTATCGAACGCCTCTTTGACAGTCGCAACCTGGCCGTTGTCGACTAGCGCCGTGGCGATGTGAGGCCGGCCGACAGCTGCGTCGCCGGCGATGCGTTGGACCTGTTCCCAGCTGATATTGAGTTCCATCTCCCTCAGCTTCTTGACGATGCCCTCTCCCCGCCCGAGCCTGCCGTCTCGGAGCTTCCCGAGTATCCCTTGCAGCTCTGGGTTGTCAGGCTCCAGGTAGAGGCCGAGCATATGCACCTCAGAGCCGGGGATGTCCGTCCCCATCTCCACGCCGGGGATCAGTGTGAGGCCGGACGGGACGGCTTGGCGTGCTTCCGCGATACCCTCGGTCGAGTCGTGGTCTGTTAGGGCCATGACGCGAACGCCCTGGTCGTAGGCGAGCTTGATGAGTTCCGTCGGCGAGAGGACGCCGTCAGAGGCGGTGCTATGACAGTGAAAGTCTCCCTTAGAAACCATTGTTAGACATCGCGCTCGAACTCCCTGTCGATTCTGGTGATGCTGTTCGCGCGTCCGGTCGAGTCGTCGGTCTCGATCAGCACCGCATTGAACTGCACGACCTTGCTCTTTTCAGCGACAGGAAGCCGGCTCGGCATCCCGGTCAGAAAGCGCCCGATGACGGAGTCGATCTCGACGCCAATGATCGACTCTTTGGCCCCCACCATACCGACGTCAGTGACGTAGGCGGTGCCATTTGTCAGTATCTGCGCGTCCGCGGTAGGCACATGTGTATGCGTCCCGACCACGGCTGTCACACGGCCATCCAGATAGCGGCCCATGGCCACCTTCTCGCTCGTCGCCTCGGCGTGCATATCCACGATTACGGTATCGCTCTCGGGAATCCCGTCCAGCGCGGCGTCGGCCGCCCGGAACGGGCAATCGATGGCCAGCATGAACGTCCGGCCCTGCAGGTTGAGGACCGTCACACCCTTGTGCTTCATCATGCCCCGGCCCGGGGCGCTCGGCGGATAGTTGGCCGGCCGCAGGATCGCGACTTCCTGGTCCAGCACGGGCACGATCTCGCGCTGGTCCCAGATGTGGTTGCCAGACGTGATCACGTCGACGCCTGCTTCGAACAGTACGTTCGCGGTCTTCTCGGTGATGCCACGACCCGCCGCCGTGTTCTCGCCATTCACGATGACGAAGCCGATGCCCAACTCATCCTTGAGCGCGGGCAGCAGCCCTGCCACCGCCTGGCGGCCCGGCTTGCCCATCACGTCGCCGATCATGAGGAGCTTCACGATAGGAGCCCTGGAGTCCCGCGTTCGCTACCGCGCGTATTCCACGGCGCGGGTCTCCCGCACAACGGTCACCTTGATCTGGCCCGGGTAGTCGAGTGACTCCTCGATCTTCTTGCTCACGTCGCGCGCGAGCCGCATCGCATCGATGTCGTCGATCGTTTCCGGCTTCACGATGACGCGTATTTCACGGCCAGCCTGGATCGCGAAGGCTTTTTCGACACCTTCGAACTCGTTCGCGACGCTCTCCAACGCTTCGAGACGCTTGATGTAGAACTCCAGCGTCTCCTGTCGCGCGCCGGGCCGGGCGCCGCTGACCGCATCAGCGATCTGGACGATCACGGCCTCGACCGTCGACGGCTCGACTTCGTCATGGTGCGCCTCGATGCAGTGGACGATCTTGTCGTTGACCTTGAAGCGGCGTGCCAATTCCGCGCCCAGCAGCGCGTGGGTGCCTTCCACGTCATGGTCGATCGCCTTGCCCAGGTCGTGCAACAGCGCACCGCGGCGGCACACGTCAACGTCGGCCTTCAGTTCAGACGCCAGCATGCCCGCGATGTGCGCGCTCTCGACGGCGTGCTGGAGCTGGTTCTGGCCGTAGGACATGCGGTACTTCAGCCGCCCGAACGTCTTCAACACTTCCGGATGTATGCCGGCGCATTTGGCTTCAATCGAGGCCTCCTCACCTGCCTCGATGATGGTGTCCTCGACCTCCTTACGGGCCTTTTCGACCATCTCCTCGACGCGGGTGGGGTGGATTCTGCCGTCCTGCACAAGGCGGGTCAACGCCACCCGCGCGATCTCGCGACGGACCGGATCGAAGCAGGCCAGCGCAACGGCATCCGGCGTGTCATCGATGATCAGGTCGACCCCCGTCGCCGCCTCGAGCGCACGGATATTGCGACCCTCGCGGCCGATAATGCGGCCTTTCATTTCGTCACTGGGAATGGGGACGACCGACACGGTCGTTTCGCCCACCACGTCTGTGGTGAGCCGCTGCATGGATGCCGCTAAAATCTCTCTCGCGCGGAGATCAGCCTTCTCCTTGGTCTCCGCCTCTATCACGCGGAGCCGACGGGAAGCGTCATCGCGAATCTCTTCGTCTAGCTCTTTGAGGAGCAGGTCGCGCGCTTCGTCAGCCGTCAGCCGGGCAACGCGCTCTATCTCCTTGATTTGTTTCTGCCGAAGCTCCTCTACCCGTTCCTTCTCCTCGCTTAGTTGGGTTCGCTGTTCTGCAACTTCTTGTACGCGGCGCTCTTGGTTCTCTAGCTTGCGGTCTAGGCTCTCCTCTTTACTGGCTACGCGCTGCTCCTGGCGCTGGATGTTCTCCTGGCGTCCTCTAAACTCTGCCTCCGCCTGGCTTCGTAGCCGAATTGCCTCTTCCTTGGCTTCAAGAAGGGTTTCCCTTTCCTTCGCTTTCGCTTCGTCCAGGATGGCTGCGGCATTACGCTCCGCACCCTCTACCCGGCCTTTACCTACTCGGACTTTGATCGTGTATCCGAGGAGAGCCCCTACCGCCAGCGCCACGGCGCCGATTACGACGCTCAATACGATGGCCACTGGCATACCTCGCTTTCTGTACGCGGATTCTAGTCGATAGGTGAAGTTCCTTTCCTAGATTCTGCAATCTGACTCATCATACGCACCGTTCCCAGAAGGTGTCAAGAATTCGAAGCTGACGGGCGAGGAAGCCACGGAGCGTCCCAATCCAGGCAGCCTTAGTCGATTTCGACGCCCTCGCTGTCGCCGTGAAGCTCCGCCCAACAGCGGTCGATCGTCTCCCGCGCGACGCCGTAGGCAAATCCGCGGTTGGTGAGAAACCGTCCTAATCGCTCGAGAAACGGCTTGTACTCCAGCTCCTTGAGCGAACGCAGGCGACTTGATGCCGCCCTATAGGCCGCCTCTTCATCCGAGACCTCAGATGTCGCATCGGACGCGACCTGAGGGGCAATGCCTTTGAGTCGCAGTTCGCTCGCCAGCAGCCTTGACGATCTGGGGCTCGAGGCCAGCCGCGTCTCCGTCCAGGACCGAGCGAACGCAGCGTCGTCCAGGTAGCCCAGTTCCTTGAGCCGCCTGATGGTGGCCTCAACGAACACGCGATCGATGCCCTTCCGCCCTAGCCGTTCGCGCAGCTCGTGGACGCCGCGCTGACGGTAGGACAGCAGCAACACCGCATAGTCCATCGCGCGCCGGCGCTGATCGGCGGCCTGTAGTTCGGCAAGCTCTTCTGTCGTAACGGTCCGGCCCGGTTTCAGACCCCGCTCGGAAGCGAGCTTCACTCCGATCTCGATCGCCGGCTCGCCATCGACGAAGACGCTGGCGCGCCCGCGCTTCCGTTCGACTGCAGTGACGATCATGGCGCCTCCGGCTGCACTCGCGCGTCCTGGTCTGGGCTGCTCAAATAGAAGACTTCGCTCGGACTTAGCTTCATCAGCCACATCGAAACGAGGCCGACGACCGTGATCCAGATGATGAAGCAGATGTGGATGCCGATGGCGAAACCGCCGGCGAGCGCGCGACCGGCCCCTAACAGCACAATCAGCTCCTGCGTCGCGACCTCGTACGGGCCGATGCCTGAGGGCGTAATCGGAATCGAGACGGCGAAGTTGGCGACCATCATGATGAGCATGTAGTCGGCAAAGCTCAGGTCAAGCCCAAACGCCTGCCCGAAGAGCATGTAGGCAGATGCCTCCACCAGCCACCCGGCAATTGATAGAGCAATGGCCGGTACGGCCAACCGCGCCTCTCGCAGCGCACGCATCCCATCCAGGAACCTCTTGACGATCGATAAGGCGGATTCCCGCAGGTCCCGCGAGAACCACCGAAATGGGTACACGCCCATCAGCCAGACGGGGCGCACCCAGCGCGCGCCGACGAAGCCGAGCGCGAGACCGAAGAGCGCGAGACCGGCCATGATCCAGA
>JADFPV010000099.1 GCA_022562155.1 Chloroflexota bacterium | reverse complement strand
GGATTCCTCAGCCGTACGCCCGATCTTGCCGGGGAACGAGGTTCCTTGTGGATACTCTACGACTGCCATTCGACTGCCTCCTGCCTACTGTCGTGCCCCCATCGCCCGCTCCAGATACGATTCTTGCTCCTTAGTCAGCGTCTGAAGCCCCTTCCGTCTCGGAGGCTTTGCGCTGGCGGAGTGTCTTAGCCTCCGCCTCCGCCGCTTCGCCCGCCTTTTCGATGCCGTAGGCAACGTCTTGAATCGCGGCTGGGCCGTGCTCGCGGACGGATGCTGCGGCCCGAGTAGCACTCTTTCTGAAGGAGCCATCTGGTTGCGCCATGAACCGGGTAACCGCATACCACGCCGCGCCGATCAATGCCAGAAGGACGAGTGCTCGAACCATAGAATGTCTCCCTTCGTTAACCTGCTTCTTTTTCTTAGAGCGTGTCTTCCGTGCTGGCCGCTTTGCTGATTTCCATTCAGCCGTTCTCTCTATCTTCTTCGCCGCCGCCGCCTGCGAGCGCCGGCGACGGATACGGGAGTCAGCGGACGGCCAATCACATCGATGAACAGCGAGCTTGGGCCACCTGACGCTGGCATCTCGCCATCCAGGACCTCGACGTTATACGTCATCACATCGCCATTGAGGGCCGGGTCTTTCAGCACTACGACGATGTCGTGGATCTCGTCACCGTCATGGCTGAACACGGAAAGCGCCGCATTTGGTGGGTCGTCGGCGAAGTTGTCCTCGCCTTCGTCCCAGGCATCCAAGAACTCATCGGATGTGATGTGGCCGACGACCCGGTCGGGACGATCCGAGAAGTACAGCGTTGTTGGGGCCAGGCCATTCAGGGTCAGCCTCCCATTCTCGAATACAACGCTCTTGGCCGTCTGCACAAACAAGGCCTGGATTTCCTTGCGCTCAACGTTCGCCTCTTCAGGCGTCGAACTCTGTCTCTCTTCAGCGGTCATCGCCTTTCTCCTTTCTGAATCGCTATCGTTCCTGGTCGACCGGGATGAACAGGATGTTCGGCTGCCTCTGGCTATTTCTCATTCTGCACCGCCGTTTCTGGTGGCGGACGAACCACCTGCCTAGGCCTCCGCGCCAAAGGCCGCGCGGAGCTTCGCCTCATCGTCCGTCGACAGCGAGGTCTTCAACACTGTGTCCTTGTACCCCTTCAGTTCGTCAATCAGCTTGTCCGGTGTGGACTCTCGGATCAGAAGGAAGATCGCGGAGTTGCCCGGCTGAATCGTCTCGCCGACTTCCTTGATAAATTTGTCATCGATGCCGATGTCCTTGAACTTACCTCGGAGGGCGCCCAGGACAGCGCCGATCGCAAGACCCCACCACATTGCCCGGAACACCAGGCCGATCAGCAGGCCCCAGAAGGCCCCGCCGAGCGCGCCCGCGCCCACCAGGCTGGTTGATTGCTTGACTTTGACTTTGCCGTCCGCCTTCCTGACCACGACAGCGGCATCCTCAAGCGTCACAAGGTGCTCCTTCTGCAGCCGCTTCATCTGGGCTTGCAGCTTCTCGGCATCGGTTTCATTGTCGAAGGCCACCACAACCAGATCGCTCATAACGCTTCTCCATCGCTCTTACAGATCGCCTTGCTGCGCAGCCGTGTTCATGCGCCTGGCCCCGGCAGCCAGGCAGCGGATCACTCGCGCACCATCATCCCCGCCTACTGCCGGGCCATGATGGCACGCATCTCGGCCTCGGTATCCCTAATGAGTTCGCCACTCACGTCGATGACCACCTTGTGGAGTGTGCCGGTGAACTTGAACGGTGGCTCGTACTCGTCGGTGACGGGAGCACCGGCGTCCGCCCCGACCGCCACGCCGCTGGCCAGCCCGAGCATTATCGGGTTCGTAACGGCCATCTCGACCTGGCCGACTAACTCTCCGTCGATATAGAGCTGGCCGCGGCCGGCAGCTCCCTTACCCTTGAGGATGTCCGGCTCGCCGGTGACCTCGAACTCATAGCGAAGCTGATGGCGGCCCTCGGGCACCTGCCGGTTCGACTCGATTCGAAAGTACGTGCGCGCCACGTAGTTGTACGTGTAGCGGAGCTTGCCGTCCTTTACGAACAGGGTGTAGCCGCCGTCAATGCCGCCCTGTGAGATCAGCACACCCTGTGCGCCACCTGACGGCACATCCACGTCTACAGTAATGCTGTGTGGCCGGTTAATGATCTTCGCAGCCGCGTTGACGGGCACTTCCTGTGTGCCCGGGTAGTACGTGTAGCTGTCGCGGCCCGGCGCGATCTGAGGCCGCGGCTCCACGAACCGCTGCTGACCTCGCCCGTCCACGGGCAGCACGTTGTACCTCCCGGCCTCCACGTACCACTGCGCGATCATCTCGATCAGGCGTGGCCGGTTGTCGGCCGCGACGTCGTGGTTCTCTGCGAAGTCCTCGGCGACGTGGTAGAGTTCCCAGTCGTTCGCGTCGAGCTCGGTCAGCGTTTCGGCCGGGATCGGCGTTCCGAACGTCCTTCCGGATTCGATGAACGACGTGCCGGGCCAGGGGCAGACGGCTCGCCAGCCATCGCGGTAGATCGAGCGGTGGCCCAACATTTCGAAGTACTGGGTGCCGTGCTTTGTGGGAGCGTTCGCATCGTCAAACGTGTGAGCAAGGCTCACACCTTCGATCGGAGATTGGGCGACGCCTTTGATCATGGTGGGCGGTTCCAGGCCGAGAGCGTCCAGCACCGTGGGCACCAGGTCGGTGGCATGGGCGTACTGGGTGCGAACTTCGCCCTTCGCCTTGATCCCCTGGGGCCAGTGGACGATGAACGGGTCGCTGATGCCGCCGCGATAGGTCTCGCGCTTCCAGCGGCGGAAGGGGGTGTTGCCTGCCCAGGTCCAGCCCCACGGATAGTGGTTGAAGTGCTTGGGACCGCCCAGTTCATCGATCGCCGCGAGGTTCTCCTCAAGCGACTCCGGCACGAAGTTGAAGAAGAGGTTCTCGTTAACAGAACCCTCCGGCCCGCCCTCGGGACTCGCGCCGTTGTCGGAGATCACCATGATCAGCGTGTTGTCCAGCTCGCCCATCGCCTTAAGGAAGTCGAGGATCCTGCCGAACTGGTGATCCGTGTGCTCCAGGAAGCCCGCGTAGACCTCCATCATCCTCGCGTAGAGCTTCTTCTCTTCCGCCGAGCAATCGTCCCAGGGCTTCACATCCGGGTCGTGTCGCGACAGCTCCGCATCCTGCGGGACGATGCCCAGCTCCTTCTGCCTGGCGAACGTCTTCTCCCTGTAGGCCTCCCATCCATCGTCGAACTTGCCCGCGTAGCGGTCGGCCCATTCCTTCGGCACGTGGTGCGGCGCGTGCATCGCTCCCGTAGCGAAGTAGAAGAAGAACGGCTTGTTCGGCGCGATCTGCTTGGAGTCGGCGATGAAGGAGATCGTTCTGTCGGCCAGGTCTTCAGTCAGGTGGTAGCCTTCCTCCGGCGTCTTCGGTGGCTCGACACGATGGTTGTCGTACGTGAGGTCGGGATAGTACTGGTGCGTATCACCACTGAGAAAGCCGTAGTAACGTTCGAAGCCGCGGCCCAATGGCCAGCGGTCGTAAGGGCCCGCGGCCGAGATCTGGTCGGCCGGCGTCAGGTGCCACTTGCCGGCAGCGTACGTGCTGTAGCCGTGCTGACTCAGGATCTCCGACAGAAAGCCGTTCTCGAACGGGACGTTCCCGTTATAGCCGGGGAATCCAGTAGATATTTCGGTGATCCCAGCCATCGCGTTCGAGTGATGATTCCGCCCCGTCAGCACGCACGTCCGCGTCGGCGAGCAGAGCGCCGTCGTGTGCATGTTGTTGTAGACGAGGCCGTTGGCCGCGAGCGCGTCCAGGTTCGGGGTGTTGATCGGGCTGCCGTAGCAGCCAAGTTGGCCAAACCCCGTATCGTCCAGGATGAAGAACAGCACGTTGGGTGCCCCCTCTTTCGCGCGGAGGGGTTCCGGCCACGCAGGCTCGGACTGGTCGTACGTCCGTCCGATGACGCCCGAAAACGCTGTACCTGGCTTGTATTCGTTTAGCTCAGTCACTTGTAGTCTCCCTTCGATGCTTCGCCAAAAGTGCTCAGGATGTACTCAGGCCAACACCAACGCATCCGAGCTAAAGGCCTCGCGGCGTCTCGTCTCGTCATCCTCAGCCGCGCAGCGTCTTCGGGCGCCCAGTCTGCAGCCCGTCGCGGCTCACTCGCGCGCACCATCGGCTCCCCCGAGCTCCCAAATTCGATATGTCGATGACCTACCCGCCGCTTACTCGATCAATCGCACTCGACTGCGAGTGCCGTTACCAACGCCTCGCCAGCTATAGCCACATCTGCGATGGTGAGCGCCACTTGGGCCGTAGCGGCCAGCAAGCTTTCATCGTCCAGGTTGGCGAAGGTCTCTTCCGCCCGATCGATGGCATCATTGAGGGCGTCCACTTCGGCTTGCACTTCGGAGCTAGTAACCGCCGCCAGGCTGTCGACGTCGGACTCAACCCTTTCGATCGCGGCGTTCAGGCTATCAGTGCCCCCCGCGATCACGTCAAGCTGTGCAAGATCGTTGACAGACTGATTGAGATTGTCGCGCTGATCGCAGACGGAGGGGGTCGAAGTGCTGCCGGTGTCACTGCTACCGTCATCATCACCGCACGCGGCCGCCACCGACGCCAGAAGTGCCACGATCAGGACCACTATCACTCGAATTACCATGAAAATCTCCTCATTTCTCGGTCTGCTGGCCAGCCGTCGCCGGAGAGCCACCAGTCCCTACATAACCGTCGTTCTAGGCAGCCCCTCCGGGCTCCATCAGAGCCTCCGCTTCCTCCGCGGCCAGCAGGCCTACGGCCACCAGATCCTCCGGGTGGATCCAAGCGTCAGCAACATGGAATCCTCCCGCTCTACGGATGGCATCACGCAGGCCTATCGCCCAGCGGTGCTCAATGAGGATGAGAGCCGCCGCGGAGTCATTTGGTATTTCGTCTACGACGTCCCAGATCTCGTCCTCATCGAATATGTCGACTCCTTCTTCCGTCGCGGCGGCCCCGACTTCGGCGCCAGCCTCGGCGCCTTCGATCCCGGCCGCACCGAGGCCGATCAAGGCTCCGACAACCGCCCCGAACTCCGCCGCCTCCTTGCCGCTGAGATCGCTTCGCTTGATCGTTGTGACCTCTCCTTTCGCGTCCTTGCGAACTACGAGCCCATCGATCACTCGAACGACGTCGTTGTCCTTGAGCCAGTCGAACTCAGCCATGACCTCTCCCTTGAAGTCAGGCCGGTTGAATCCAAGTACTATCAACTGGATAGGTCCGATAGTCATCTTCGATCACACTCCCTTCTAAATTCCCACGGCGGATGCTGTGGCAGGCTATTACTGAGCCATCGCAAAGCGAAGGCGCCCCTGCGGCGCGATCACATGGTTGAAGTCCCGCCGATCCTCCGTGCTTAACGTTGCACCTAGTATCCGGAGTCGTGAGGGGACGACGCATGGCTAGGGCTCATTATTTTGCTAATGAATTCTCGGTAGCTATTGCCGCTCTGCCGCTCAGCGCCGGATCTTCGACTACGGCGGACAATTGAGAGCAACACGATAGGCGGCGTTACCGCCCGTTGGGCGAGAGGATGCGGCGGAGCGACCTGAGGGCCCGATGCTGCACCGACTTGACGGCACCTTCTCCTCTTCCCAGGACGTGCGCAACAGTGGCGTTATCGAAGCCCTCGATGAACTTGAGCACGACGACCTGCCGCTGAACTTCGGTGAGGTACTTCAGCGCTATCTGAAGCTGTCCGCGGTCAAGGGCCCGCTCGGCCAGAGTCTCGGGTGCCAATTCAATCGCAGTTGGCGGGTCCCACAGATCCAGGTTTCCGTTCCGCTTGCGCTTCCGGTGGAGATCGATCAGCTTATTTCGCGCTATGCGGAACACCCAGGCGGCGAACGGCCGTCCTCGGAACTGGTACCCATTGATCGACTCCAGCATTTTCAGCATGACGTCAGACGCGAGATCCTCGGCTGTCTGGACGTCTCCTAGCTGCAGAAACGCGTAGTTGTAGATTCGCGGGTGGTACTTGGAGTAGAGGGTCGCCAGGGCGTGCTCGTCCATATCCTGGGCGCGCTCTACCAGCCGAGACTCGTCATCGAAGCTTTCTGCCGTAGAGTCGCCTGCACGCCCGGACGTTGGCAGCTGATGTGTCCTACTAACCGAATCTGCCTGGTCGCCAACTATTAGTCCCGTCATGAAGTCCTCTCTTGGCCGCGTCGGGGAGGGATTGGCAGCAGAACATGTCGAATTACGGAACTTCGTACTTATCCTCTGCCGCGGCGATACCAGACGTCTAAGCGAGCGCCCTCGCCTTGAGGTCGTCGAACTCAGCCTGCGTTATTGTGCCGGCGGCAAGTAGCTGCTGCGCCTTCTCGATCTCCGCCGAGGCGGAGTAACCTGCCGCACGCCGTGCTGACGCAACCAGCTCCGCATCCTGCTCGGCTGTGGCGTCTGCTGGACGCGCGATGAAGTAGATCAGGATTCCGATCAAGGGAAGAATGAAGATCAGAAAGATCCAGAACGCTTTCGCGATTCCCGAGAGGTCGCGGCGGCGAAAGATGTCCGCGAAGACACTTATGAACATCCATATGACCATCGCCCAGAACCAGACGATGACGATCCACAACACCACGTCCCAGAACGATGTCAACATCACAGCGTTCATCTGTTGCCTCCTTCATACGTAGCGCTCCAGCCACGACTCGCTGGATCGTAGCCCGCCAAAGCCTCTCAAGGCATTGCTAAAGATAAGTACGCGTGTACTGATTTATCGGTAGATGCGGCCTTCAATCGGCGTCGGCAGCGCTCCTCCATCCGACGTTCTCGCCGGCGATCCGAGCCCGGATCACCACCAGACGGGGTAGCTTTCGCGGGCATCACGCTTCGTCGTCTCGCCGGGAAGAGGCGTCGAGTCCGGGCGCCGAGGGGAAAATCGCCGGAGTCTCATTGGCTTCGCCTTCGTCATTGTCCTTGGCCACCCGCTCCTCGACCCGAACCCACATTCGCGAGCGCTGTACGATCGCCGTCGCGAACGCCATCATCAGACCAACGCCGGAAATGAGGTAGACAATCGTAAAGAACTTGCCTGCCGTTGTCTCG
>JADFPV010000041.1 GCA_022562155.1 Chloroflexota bacterium | reverse complement strand
AGACCCTGCCCGCATGGCAAACGCGATCGTGCAAGCCGTAACTCACTACCAAGACCCAAAGATTATCGCGGAGGTCTCCCGCGGCCTCGGAGAGGCGATGCGTGGCCTGGAACTGAGCGAGATACCGGAGGAGGAGCTGCTGGCCAGCCGTGGCTGGTAACAGCGTATGAAGATCGGCGTCCTCGCCCTCCAGGGCGATTTCGCGGAGCACGTCGCAATCCTCACCGAACTCGGCGCGGACACTATCGAAGTGCGCTTGCCACACGACCTCGACGGCCTGGACGGCCTGATTGTCCCTGGTGGCGAGAGCACGACGATCGCCAGGCTGCTACACCGTTGGGAGCTGCTAGAGCCGATCCGCGAGCGCGTACGAGACGGCATGGCGGTCTGGGGGACGTGCGCCGGGGCCATCCTGCTGGCGAACGAGGCCGGCGACCTCGACCGCGAAGGTCTGCGGCTCATGGATATCGCCGTCGAACGCAACGCGTTCGGGCGCCAGGTCGACAGCTTCGAGGCGGGCCTGCTCGTCGACGCCTTCGGTGGAGCTCCCTACCACTGCATCTTCATTCGCGCGCCGCGCATCAGGGATGCCGGTCCGGCTGTCGAGGTGCTCGCGGAGCTCGCCGATGGAACGATCGTCGCCGCCCGTCAGGACAACATGCTCGCGTCCGTGTTCCACCCCGAGCTAACGGATGATCATAGGTTCCACCAGCTGTTCCTAGACATGGCGGCCGGCGACGTCGTGCCGATTGAAATCAAGAGGACAGCACGGCTAGCATCGCCATGACGAACGCGCGTACTGTCAGACCAACCGACCTTGTCGCTCTCGTTTCGTACGACGGCCGAGTCTACCCGAACGCCGCGTTGACGCGCGATCGGATCGGAACGGAGGCGTCACCGCACCCGCTGGAGACGGCCCTTGAGCAGTGGTTCTCTTTCGCGACGGGCCGCCATACATGGATCAGCATCAAAGGCGCCACGCTGCGAGGCTTGGCGTCTGCGAGGCGTCGTGGCTCCAAAGCGGCATGGGAAGTCGACTGCTTGATCGACGCCGCGGAGGATGATGACTCCGTGCTAACGAGCTTACTGGAGCGGGTCGCCGCCGACGCCAGCCGTGGCGGCGCCGAGAAGATTTTCCTCAGAGTTGCCGCGGACAGCCCGGTTGTCGCAGCAGCGACGCGCTGTGGCTTCACTCCGTACATGAACGAGAGGCTGCTCGCGGACGACACAGCCCGGCCAACGACCAACCAGACCGCTGAACATCAGCTACGCCGCTGGAGCCGTTCCGATGCCTATCCAACGTACCGGCTCTACAACTGCTGGACCCCTGAGACTGTACGCCGCGTTGAGGCTGCCACGTTCCGGGAGTGGCAAAGCGCCCGGGAACGCGTATCAACGAAGCGGGGCACGCAGCAGCGTGTACTGGAGGTCGATGGCCGCCTCGTGGGATGGCTGCGGACGGCCGCCGACGGCGAACTGGGCCGTTTCGACCTGATGGCAGACCCGGCAGACCCGGACGTCCTGGACGCGCTCATCGAAGGCGCGATCGATCGTTTGAGCGAGCAATCGACCCTATTCACACTCGCCCCGCTGTTCGCGACCACCCTTATGCGGCACCTTGAGGACCGCGGGTTCGTAGAGCAGGGTGAATTTACCGTTCTCGCCCGCCGCACGACGAAGACTGTCAAACTGCCGCAGCTAGCGCCGAAAGCGATCCAGTCTTTCCCTACCTAGGAGTACATCCTGCCGTACCAGAAGCTGATCACTGACAACCTCGACGCGATGCTCGAAGCGCTGCCGCCGCACGTCGTCGGTCCCCTGCGCGAGCGGGTCGACCAGCACGAACTGCTGGAGGTCGTCCTCGACCTCGGACGGCCTCCGGAGGCGCGCTTCCCAGGCAGAGAGGCAACGTTGAGCGACGTCGAAGTGAGCCAGGACGATATCGAGTTCATCGTGGGGCGCATCGGCGACTTCGGCGAAGACAACCGCGCGGGCATCGAACGGACGTTGCACCGCATCTCCTGCATCCGGAATCGGCGCGGCCGCATCGTCGGGCTTACGTGTCGCGTTGGCCGCGCCGTGTTCGGCACAATCCGCGTGATCGAGGAGCTGGTGAAGACCGGCAAGAGCATCCTCCTGCTCGGACGGCCGGGCGTGGGCAAGACGACGATGCTGCGCGAGGTCGCGCGCGTCCTCGCTGACGATCTGAACAAGCGCGTGATCATCGTAGACACCTCGAACGAGATCGCCGGGGACGGCGACATCCCCCATCCTGCCATCGGCAAGGCGCGACGTATGCAAGTGGCATCGCCCACCCTCCAGCACGCGGTCATGATCGAGGCGGTGGAGAACCACATGCCGGAGGTGATCGTCATCGACGAGATCGGCACCGAGCTGGAGGCGGCGGCCGCCCGCACGATCGCCGAACGTGGGGTTCAGCTCGTCGCTACGGCGCATGGCAACGAGTTGCAAAACTTGATGATGAACCCAACGCTTTCCGACCTAATCGGCGGCATTCAGTCGGTGACGCTCTCCGACGAAGAGGCGCGCCGGCGCAACACGCAAAAGAGCGTCCTCGAACGGCGCGCGCCGCCTACGTTCGACGTGCTGGTCGAGATCCAAAGCTGGGACCGCGTCGCTATCCACGGCGATGTCGCCAGTACCGTGGACGCGCTGCTGCGGGGGTTCGAAGAGGCGCCAGAGATCCGCGAAGTCGACCAGGAAGGCAACGTAGTCGTCGTATCGACGAGCGAACAGGCGGCGGAGCAACGCGCGCTCGAACGCAAGGGCCCAGAACCTTCAGGCCCGCCGCGCCACATCTACCCGTTTGGCATCTCCCGGCGACGGCTGGAGCAAGCGGTGCGCCAGACGGGAGCGCAGGTCACACTGGCGGAGCACTTGACCGACGCGGACATCGTGATCACGCTGCGCAACTACTACCGGCGCAAGCTGCCTGCGCTCAGCGATGCCGAGGCGCGCGGCATACCGATCTACGTGCTGCGGGCGAACACCGTGGCGCAGATCGAACAGTGCCTGCTGTCGCTGCAGCAGCCCGCGCCCGCCATCGACCCGATGACGTCCGCCCTAGAGGAGGCCGAGGTCGCGGCGGTGGGCATTGCTCAAGGAGAACGCGACGCGGAGCTGTCGCCGCAGAACGCCTACATCCGCCGGCTCCAGCACGAACTGGCACAGCGCTACAACCTCTCGTCACGCAGCCTCGGCCGAGAGCCGAAGCGGCGTGTCCGCATCTTCAAGGACAACGATGTGCCATTCGATGGTTAGCTGGGCGATGGTTAGCTGGGCGATGGCTAGCCGGTGATGCGCGCCGCCTGCGGCTTGAACGGGCTCTTCATCACGCTGGAGGGCGGCGAAGGAGCCGGCAAGTCGGTGCAGTTGGATGCCTTGGCGGCCGAGCTCTCCGGCCAGGGTCGTAACGTCGTTACGACGCGTGAGCCCGGGGGAACGCCCCTGGGCGACCGGCTCCGGGAGGTCTTGCTAGACCTCGACTCGGAGTTCGACCCGCTTGCGGAGGCGATGCTCTTCGCGGCAGCGCGTGCTGAGCTGGTCTCGACTGTCATCAAGCCGGCGTTGGACCGCGGCGACTTCGTCATCTGCGACCGGTACTCGGATTCCACGGTTGCCTACCAGGGGTACGCGAGCGGCGTAGATCTCATGTCGATCGGCCAGCTCAACCAGATTTCCACAGGCGGCCTGCTACCGGACCTCACCGTTCTGCTGGACCTCCCCGTGGAGGACGGCCTGCAACGCTCAGGCGGCTCAGATCGCTTCGAGTCGGAGGATGTGGCGTTCCACGAGCGTGTGCGAAAAGGATATTTGGCGCTGGCGGAGCACGACACTGAGCGCTGGCTGGTTGTCGATGCGACGCAAGAGCGCATCGCGATCACGTCGCAGATATTGGAGCGCGTGGCAACGCTTCTCTGACTCAGATGATCCGTCTACAAGGCGTACTCCTGGCGCTCTCCTTCAGCGTGTTCGTCGCGAGCGCCGCCTGCAGCGGAGAGGTTGCAACGTCCGATAGCCGATCTCCCTCCGAGGCTCCGCCCCCGACCTTGTCTGGCGATAGCCTCACCTACATCGCGCTGGGCGACTCGCTCTCAGCGGGCTTCGGAGCCTCGAGGCCCAGCGAAACTTCGTTTGTGCCGCTGGTGCTTGAGAACCTGGGCGATGACTACCAACTGATCAACCTCGGCCATGGCGGCGACACGAGCGCCGACCTCATGGACCACGGCCATCTCGACGCAGCGATCGAGACGATCGAAGAGCGGACCGGCGACGGAATCGAGGACAATGAGGTAGCGCTTGTCACACTAGAGATCGGCGGGAATGACCTCCTGGGACTCTATTTCGGGGTCGTCCTCACCGGTGTCTGCCCAGATGTAACGGTCGCCCTCGCGAAAGAAGAGTGTACCGAGGCGCTGGCCGCGACGTTCGCGGAGTTCGACGCCAACTTGAGCGAGGCGCTCGACCGGCTTCTTGAGGTAGACCCGTCCCTCACGCTACTGCTAATGACGCTCTACGATCCGTTTTCGGGTCTCCTGCGTACGTTCTCGGAGATCGCCGTACTGGCGCTGGAGGGCGTGCCGGACAGCGAGTTCCCTGGAGGACTGAACGACATTATCCGCGAACAGGCGGAGCGGCGCGGGATTCCGGTCGCCGAAGTCTATGAGCCGTTTCAGGACAGGGCGTCCGAGTTGATCTCCGGGGACCTCATCCACCCCAACGATGCCGGCTACCGCGTCATGGCCGACGCCGTGATCGCTACTCTGGATGGCCTAAGGACGGGTAGCCCGCGGCGGTATGCGCCCTGATCGTGGGCTGCGTCACTCGACTTCACCGGCTCGGCGCTGGTAACATTACCGCGCTGGAGGCAACCACCCACCAGTTCTTCTCAACCCGCAGGCGCGAACAACACTCGGAGGTCCTCATGCCACAGATGCCACCCCTTAGCGACGAATCCTTGAAGGAGATGCTCAGCCAGCCTCTGGTCGCCAAACTCGCGACGATCTCGTCGAAGGGCAATCCCCATATCTCGGCCCTCTGGTTCGAGGAGCGAAACGGCGACATCTTCTTCAACACGTGGGGTACGACCAGGGCCGCGAGGAACCTAAACAACAACTCGAAGGCCGCGCTGCTGATCGATACGCCTGAAATGCCGCACGCCGGCATCCACTACAGCGGCACCGCCGTCGTAGAAGGCCCCGCGAACGACCAGGAAAGCATGGGGAAGATGTTCGCCCGTTACATGGGCGGGGATGTCGCCGGAGCCACGGAGTACGCCGGTCAGCTCATCAGCATGGGAGAGCGGATCTACATCCGCTTCACACCCGATAAGCACGTCGCGTGGGACTTCAGCCAGGCGTCTTAGCTCAATGGTAGTCGTTAGAGGTACGATGTCACGTCAGAGCCCGTAGTAGCTTCACGGAAGGAGACAAGTTCCAATGCCAGCTCCACTCGATGCCGTGACCTCGATCCACAATGCGCTCCGAAGGGACATGGCCGAGATCGACGAAGCGGCCTACAAGGTCGCTAAGCATGGCGGTGATCTCTCGCCTGTGCTGGACAGGCTTCAGTTCCACAGCCAGATCCTCAGCATTCATGCAGAGGGCGAGGAGGACGCTGTGTTTCCGGCGCTTGAAAAGGTCGCTCCTCTCGTTGCGAAGGCCTACTCGCTAGACCACGACGAAATGGACATGATGACCGACGGCTTAGAGAAGATCCGGAGTGCACCCGACGAACTCGTCGTAGCCCGCGCCACTGCTGCGCTCTGGGCCCAGCTGAGAATCCATATGTACAAGGAAGATGTCCACCTCTACCCGATCTTACGTGACCGCATCACCGAGGCCGAGCAAGCCCCGATTGTTGGGCAAATGGCAAGCCACACACCGCCTGAAATAATGCCGAGGTTTGTCGACTGGGTCATGCGCCTGCTTGAGCAAGACGATCGCGAAACCCTGACGCGGGTTTGGGTGGATCTGATGCCTGAGGAGGTGTTCGCAGGCGTGAAACCGCTGATCCGGGATTCGCTTGTTGCGGACGATTGGTCCGAACTGACGAAGCGCATTCCAGAGCTAGGCTAATTCGAAAGGAAGCTACAGCAATGCGACTAGGTTACTTTCTCCCCCAGATCGGGCCTGCCGCGAGTCCAGAGGCACTGGTGCAGGTCGCTCAGCGAGCTGAGGAGTTGGGCTATGACAGCCTCTGGGTTACGGAGCGCCTGCTCTTCCCGATCGAACCCCGGACGCCGTACATGGCAACTCCAGATGGCTCCCTTCCAGACGTCTACAAGATCGTTTTCGACCCGATCGAGACGCTCACATACGTAGCCGGGCACACGAGCAAGATCGCTCTTGGCACGAGCGTCCTCGACATCCCCTACTACAACCCTGTGATGCTGGCCCGCCGGCTAACGACGCTGGACGTGTTGTCCGGTGGCCGCCTGCGCCTCGGCATGGGCCAGGGTTGGTCGGAGGACGAACATGAAGCGGTAGGCGCCTCCCTCAAGGGTCGCGGCAAGCGTGCGGATGAGTTCATCAGCGTCCTCAAGGCAATCTGGACGACCGACCCTGTCGAGTTCAAGGGTGAGTTCTACACCGTCCCGAAATCGATCATCCAGCCGAAACCTATACAGAAGCCACACCCCCCGATCTACCTCGCTGCCTACGCGCCAAGCGCCCTAAAGAGGGTCGCGACGATGGCCGACGGCTGGCTACCAGCCGGCCTGCCGGCTGACGCCATGAAGCAAATGATCGGTGGGCTGCGAGCGATGGCTCAGGAAGCCGGGAGAGACCCGGCCGAGATCGAAATCATCGTCCGCGCAAACATAGAGGTCCGTGACGAACCACGGGCGGAGGACGGCTTCATCTTCACCGGGACGCCGGACCAGATTAAGGCCGACATCGCCGAAACGCGTGAACTCGGAGCCGACGAACTGCACTTCGATCCGTCGTTCTCGCCAGACGGCGCCACTGTGGAGGGATTCCTGTCGCGGATGGAGCAGATGAAGGAGCTAGCGGGCTAGGACTTCCTCTCAAGCCGGAGGACGGCCATGAAGGCCTCCTGCGGGATCTCCACGTTGCCGACCCGCTTCATGCGCTTCTTGCCTGCCTTTTGCTTCTCTAGCAGCTTGCGCTTTCGCGTGACGTCGCCACCGTAGCACTTCGCGAGCACGTTTTTGCGCAATGCGCGCACGGTCTCGCGTGCGACGATGCGCCCGCCGACGGCGGCCTGGATCGGTACATCGAAGAGCTGGCGTGGGATCAGCTGGCGCAGGCGCTGCACGAGCTGCTTGCCCTGCGCGTGCGCGTTCTCGCTGTGGGTGATCAGCGAGAGCGCATCGACAGGCTCGCTGTTGACGAGGATGTCCAGCTTCTGCAGCTTGGCCGCTTCGTAGTGCGAGAACGCGTAGTCCAAAGACGCATAGCCTTGCGTCATCGACTTCAACTTATCGTGGAAATCGACCAGTATCTCCGCGAGCGGGATTTGGTACTGCAACGACACACGCCGTTCGCCCGCCTGCACGGAGTCCTCGTTCTGGCGGGACGCTTCGCCCTGCAGGTACTCCATCTTGTCGAACACACCACGCCGGCCTGTCACCAGTTCCATCACGGCGCCGATGTAGCGGTCCGGACAGACGACAGTGATGGTCATCCAAGGCTCGGCGATCTCCATCACTTCGGTTGGCGGCGGCAAAGCGGCAGGATTATCGATAACGATCTCTTCGCCGTTCGTCTTCCGCACGCGGTACTCGACGCTAGGCGCGGTGATCAGGAGATCGAGGTCGTACTCACGCTCCAGCCGCTCTTGCACGATCTCCATATGAAGAAGGCCGAGATATCCACACCGGAAGCCGGGGCCGAGCGCGACGCTAGTTTCCGGCTCGAACGACAGAGCGGCATCGTTCAGACGCAGCTTCTCGAGCGCCTCCCGGAGCGGCCCAAAGTCGTTCGGTTGTGTTGGATAAAGGCCGGAGAAGACCATCGGCTTGGCTTCCTCGTAGCCAGGGAGCGGCTCAGCGGCGGGCTGCTCAGCATCGGTCAGCGTATCGCCGACTCGACAGAGGCCCACGTCCTTCAAGCCGGTCGCCACATACCCTACCTCACCAGTAGCCAGGCGGTCGGCGGGAACGGGCCCCGGCGTCAAGCTGCCGATCTCAAGCGCCTCGATGGCGATATCCGCTGACATCATTCTTAGTCGGTGGCCACGCTCAACAGAACCGTCGATGACGCGCACATAAGCGATGACGCCCTTGTAGGAGTCGTACTTGGAGTCGAACACCAACGCACGCAGCGGCGCGGCTTCATCACCGCTGGGAGGAGGCACGAGCCTCACAACGGCCTGCAGGATCTCTGGGGTACCGATGCCCTCCTTGGCCGATGCGAGGAGGACCTCATCGCGGCTGAAACCGATGACGTCGCAGATCTGGCTGGCGACCGCTTCCGGATCGGCGCCCTGCAGGTCGATCTTGTTCACGACCGGGATGATCGCCAGGTTGTGTTCCATCGCGACGTAGACGTTGGCGATCGTCTGCGCTTGGATGCCTTGGCTGGCGTCGACCACGAGCACGGCTCCTTCGCAGGCGGCGAGTGCGCGAGATACCTCGTAAGAGAAATCGACGTGGCCGGGGGTGTCAATCAGGTTGAGTTGGTAGTCGTCGCCATCGTCCGCTTTGTACGGCAGCCTAACGGCTTTCGCCTTGATCGTGACGCCCCGCTCGCGCTCCAGGTCCATCGAATCGAGCACCTGCTCAACTTCGACGCGCGAACCTCTGGTGAGGCCCGTTTGTTCCAGAAATCTGTCTGCGAGGGTGGATTTGCCGTGGTCGATGTGGGCGATGATGCAGAAGTTGCGAATGTGGGATCGTTCCATACAAACGTTATGGTACCACGGTGCTCAGATAGCTGGCGCAGGCCAACTCATAAGATGAAGAAAGCAGATTCTAGTCGGGGTTACTGCGTTAGACGCGGTGGCAGGCGACCCAGTGGTCCTTGGAAAGTTCTCGCCACTCAGGTATGACTGTGCGGCACTCGTCAATTGCGATAGGGCAGCGCGTGTTAAAGACGCACCCTGGCGGTGGCGCCATGGCGCTGGGTACGTCCCCGCTGAGGATGATCCGCTCGCGCTTCTTCTCGACTGCTGGGTCCGGAATGGGGACTGCGGAGAGCAGGGCCTTTGTGTAGGGATGAAGCGGGTTCTCGTACAACTCGTCGCGATCCGTCAGCTCCATCATCTTGCCTAGGTACATCACGGCCACGCGGTCGCTGATGTGCCGCACGACCGAGAGGTCGTGGGCGATGAACAGATAGGTCAGACCAAATTCCTCCTGCAGGTCGTCCAGGAGGTTAATGATCTGCGCCTGGATCGAAACGTCGAGTGCGGAGACGGGCTCGTCGGCAACGATGAATTCCGGCTCTACGGCCAGCGCCCGAGCGACGCCGATACGCTGCCGTTGGCCGCCTGAAAACTCGTGCGGGTAGCGGCTCGCGTAGAAGGGGTTAAGCCCAACGATCCGCATCAGCTCCGCGACTCGCTCGCGGCGTCCTTCACCCTTGGCGAGGCCGTGGATCGCGAGCGGCTCGCCGATGATGGCGCCGACAGACATGCGCGGGTTCAGCGACGCGTAGGGGTCCTGGAAGATCATCTGCATCTTGCGTCGCATCCGGCGGAGGTCGCCGCCCTTGAGCTTCGTCAACTCCACCTCGCCGTACTGCACTGTTCCCTCGGTCGGCCGGTAGAGCTGCAGAATCGCACGGCCAGTCGTTGACTTGCCGCAGCCGCTCTCCCCAACCAAGCCTAGCGTTTCGCCTTTCTTGATCTGAAAGCTTATGCCGTCGACAGCCTTGATGTCGGCCACCTTGCGTTGGAAGATCAGGCCTGCGGTAATCGGGAAGTAGACCTTGAGGTTCTTGACCTCCAGCAGGACGTCGCCAGCGCCCG
The DNA here is from genome assembly GCA_022562155.1 of Chloroflexota bacterium. Lineage (GTDB taxonomy): Bacteria > Chloroflexota > Dehalococcoidia > DSTF01 > RBG-16-68-14 > SZUA-185. The sequence continues at coordinate 14,843 of JADFPV010000041.1, read as the reverse complement.
TGCGACCAGCGGCGCTGTCTTCAGTAGCTGTTGCGTCAGTCGTCATTCTGCAACCTCAGTCTGTGCTGGCGCCCCTTGCGCCTTCAGCTTCGTCTGCGCCTCCGCAACGGCTTGCCACTCCCAGCACGCCGCGAGGTGCTTTTCCCCGACCTGCATGAGCTGCGGCACCTCTTCCTTGCAGTGGTCCGTCCGGAACGTACAGCGCGGGTAGAAGGAGCAGCCCTTCGGGATGTTGATCAGGTCCGGCGGAACGCCTTCAATGACTTCCAGCTTCGTCTTTCGCGTCTGGTCAAGGCGCGGCACCGACTTCAGCAGCCCGACCGTGTAGGGGTGCCTTGGGCGTTCGTAGAGGGTGGCAGCGTCGGCGGTCTCGACAATCCTGCCCGCGTACATCACGTTCACGCGGTCCGCGTAGCGCGCGACGACGCCCAGGTTGTGGGTGATGATGACGATGGCGGTACCCAACTCGCGGCTGAGCCGCGCGAGGATCTCCAGCACCTGCGCCTGGATCGTTACGTCGAGCGCCGTCGTCGGCTCGTCCGCGAGCAGGAGCTTGGGGTTGCATGAAAGCGCCATGGCGATCATGACGCGCTGCCGCATCCCGCCCGAGAACTGGTGCGGGTAGTCGCCAATGCGACTTTCAGCGTCCGAGATGCCGACCATTTCGAGGAGCTGGATGGCGCGTTGGGTGGCTGCGGAGGAGTCCATCTTCAGGTGGAGCTCGAGCGCTTCCGTCAGTTGGCGGCCAATGGTGAGCACCGGGTTGAGCGACGTCATGGGCTCCTGGAAGACCATCGCAATCTGGTTGCCGCGGATGTGGCGGATTTCGTTCTCGTCGACCTTGAGCAAGTCCTCGCCTTCGAAGATCACCTCGCCGCCGACAATCTTGCCTGGCGGCGAGGGGATCAGGCGCAGAATCGACAGCGCGCTCACGCTCTTGCCGCAGCCGCTCTCCCCTACCAGGCCCAGAGTTTCACCTGCTTCGACGTCGTACGTCACGCCGTCCACAGCGCGAACGACGCCGTCATCCGTGAAGAAGGAGGTGCGCAGGTCTTTGATCTGGAGGAGCGGCGCCATTATCGAACCGGCTCCAAACGAGAGAGGAGAGACGTTCCCAGGATGGTGGGGAAGAGGAGACTCGAACTCCTACGCCTTGCGGCACATGAACCTAAATCATGCTCGTCTGCCAATTCCGACACTTCCCCTAGATAGCAGATGGCGGCTGAAGGCGTGACGAGGGCATCATTCCGACCCTGTGTCATTCTTACCTTCAGCCCCACCGCACTCTCTCATGTTGGTGAGCCGCACAGGAATCGAACCTGTAACCTGCTGATTAAGAGTCAGCTGCTCTGCCTGGTTGAGCTAGCGGCCCAAGTGCTGGGCGAGTATAGCACACTACATTTTTCGGCGGCAACCGGTCCGTTGACCACTTCAAGCGTCCTCTGATAGCATGAACAGAACTGGGTGATTAGCTCAGTTGGCTAGAGCGCTGCCTTGACATGGCAGAGGTCACTGGTTCAAGTCCAGTATCGCCCACCATTCGAGTACAAGAGGCCACGTGGCTCAGCTGCATGCGGTCTCACATAGACAAGGCTAGGATCAGGACGAGTCGCGGCGGCCCGAAGGTCGCCAGAGAGGGGCGCAGAGGTGAGAGCGCCCCGGCCTGCCGCCGCGAACACCACCTGTGAGCCGGGCCCCGAAGGCTCCCTTAGTGAAAGCTGGAGTTCTCCCAAAGAGAACTCCCTAGCTCTCCGGAGGAGAGCCGGAGGCAGCCCCGGAGGCACCCGATAGCGGCCGAATAGAGGCCCCAGTTCGCGCTGGGGTGAATGAGGGTGGAACCACGCGAGTCAGCCTCCCGTCCCTCAGACGGGAGGCTGTTGCATTTCTAACAGAGGAAGGCTTGTGATGGCTGAAGATATCACCCCAAACGACGCGCTGTACGCCATGCGGCATTCCGCCGCGCACATCATGGCGGAGGCAGTGCTGGAGCTGGTGCCCGGCGCCAAGTTCGCCATCGGGCCACCCATTGAGCACGGCTTCTACTACGACTTCGAGCTTCCGGAGTCACTAACAAACGATGACTTGGCGAAGATCGACCGCCGTATGCGTCGCACAATCAAGCGCAACGTCGCGTTCGAGCACAGCGAGATCAGCAAAGATGAAGCTCGCCAGATGTTCGTTGATCAGCCATACAAGCTGGAGCTCATTGACGGCATCGAAGACGACCACGTCAGCATCTATGCGCACGGCAAGTTCGTTGACCTGTGCGAGGGCCCCCACGTGAAGCGCTCCGGCAAGGTGGGCGCGTTCAAGCTCACGAGCATCGCCGGGGCATACTGGCGCGGTGACGAGAACAACACCATGCTCCAGCGCATCTACGGAGCGCTGTTCGAGACGCAGGAGGACCTGGACGCCCACCTAGAGCGTGTCGAAGACGCGCAGCGCCGGGACCATCGACGCCTGGGCCGCGAGCTGGAGCTGTTCACGACGCACGAAGACATCGGCGCTGGACTGCCGCTCTGGCTCCCGAAAGGCGCAACCGTCCGCAGGAAGCTTGAGGAGTTCATCACCGGGCTCGAACGCGAGGCAGGGTACCAGCACGTCTATAGCCCGCACTTGGCCAAACGCGAGCTATTCGAGCGCTCCGGTCACTGGGACCATTTCAAGGACGACATGTTCCCGCCCATGGACCTTGACCATGAGCAGATGGTGCTCAGACCGATGAACTGCCCGCACCACATCCTGATCTACAGCTCCAAGCTGCGTAGCTATCGAGAGCTGCCGCTCCGCCTTGCCGAAATGGGCACAATGTACCGTTGGGAGCGCTCGGGCGTCATTGGCGGCCTCAGCCGCGTACGCGCGATGACGCTGAACGATGCGCACATCTTTTGCGAGCCGAGTCAGGTCAAGGAAGAGTTTTCCGGCGTCATGCAACTCGTCGAGCGAGCGTACGACATTCTCGGCATCACCGAGTACTCGTACCAGCTCTCGCTTCGCGACCCGGACGACAAAGAGAAGTACGTGGACAACGACGAGATGTGGGACATGGCCGAGGACATTCTGCGCGAGGCGATGGACGATTTAGGCCTGCCGTATACCGAAGCGACTGGCGAAGCGGCGTTCTACGGCCCGAAGCTCGACATCCAGTTCGCGGACCTGATGGGCCGGGAGGAGACCTACTCGACGGTGCAGATCGATTTCCACCTACCCAAGCAGTTCGACTTGAGCTATATCGGTGAGGACGGCGCCGAGCACCAGCCCGTCATCATTCACAGAGGCGTCCTCAGCACGATGGAACGCATGATGGCCTACTTGATCGAGCTGTACGGCGGCGCGTTCCCGCTCTGGCTAGCACCAGTTCAGGCCGTCGTCATCCCGATCGCCGACCGCCACATCGACTACGCGCGCCGCGTCGCCGTCGACCTACGGGCCGTCGACCTGCGGGTCGAACTCGACGACCGCGGCGAGCGCATGCAGGCGAAAATCCGCGATGCGCAGCTCCAGAAGGTCCCGTACATGCTCGTGGTCGGAGACAAAGAGGAGGAGGCGGGAACTGTCGCGGTGCGCCAACGCTCAGGCGAAGACCTGGGCGCTTTGCCCGTGTTCCAGGTAATCGACCGGCTGCAAGATGAGATTACAACAGCGATGAAAAGCGAATGACCAGCGATTGACCCACGAGACGTTCTCGTGAATCATAGGCATGTAATGGCCGATGCCAACGTAGACGGCTGCTTGGCCTGCGATCTGAGCAGGGGGAGACAGAACCTTCCCGGTGGCCAGATCTACGCCACCGAGCACTGGGTCATCGAACACTGCATTGGCCCGTTCGGTGTTGGCGCGTTGATCGTGAAGCCACTCAGGCACTGCCTGCACGTCTCGGACCTAACCACCGAAGAGGCGGCTGAGCTTGGGCCGCTCCTTCAGCGCGCCACGTCCGTTATCGAGTCGCTGATCGAACCAGACCAAGTGTACGTCTGCCTCTGGTCACATGCGGGCTGGACACCCGGGCACATCCACTTCGTACTGCAACCTTCCTGGAATCGATATCAGGAAGAACACGCAAAGCCGGGTCCCTCGCTTCAGGTCGACATGCTCGAGAAGAACGAACTGCCGCCGCGCGATGAGGTAGCGGCCTTCGCTGAACAAGCGCGAAAGATGATGACCAAGACGCCGGCCGGAATCGGGAACGGGTAGAGCAGATGGAAGAGGGACACGTCCTTGAGCTACTGGTCGTCATCGCGATCATCCTGGTGGCCGCGAAGGGTTCGGGTATCATCGCGGTGCGGCTGGGACAGCCCGCCGTTTTGGGGGAACTTAGCGCCGGCGTGATCCTAGGCCCATCCGTACTCAACATGTTCGGCTGGGACTACCTCTCGGCCCCGGCGCTTGAGGACACAACGCTGACACTCGCCGGTCTGGGCGTCGTATTCCTCATGTTCCTCGCCGGGCTGGAGACAGACCTGGACGAAGTGAACAAGGTGCGCAAGGTCGCGTTCCTAGCCGGCGCGATGGGCGTCGTGTTTCCCCTCGCGCTGGGGACGGCCGTCACCCTGCCCTTCGACTTCACGATGAAGGAAGCTATCTTCGCGGGAATCATCCTCTCCGCAACAAGCGTCAGCATCTCTGCTCGCACGTTGATGGAGTTAGGCGTCTTGCAGGGACGCCAGGGCATCTCGATCTTAGCCGCCGCCGTCATCGACGACGTTTTCGTCATTCTGATCCTTTCGTTCTTCGTCGCGTTCGCCGTCGAGAGTGGCGATGGCGGCGGCGGTACGGCAGAAGTGCTGCTCATCATCGGAAGGGTGCTCCTCTTCTTCATCGTCGCGCTGATCGTGGGCCTGTTCGTACTGCCGCCGCTGGCGCGCTGGTCGGCGAACGCTTCCATGAGCGAGGGGGTCATCGCGACGGCGCTCGTCGTCATTTTGCTGTCGGCCTGGTTCTCCGAGTACGTCGGTGAAGTCGCGATGATCACAGGCGCCTTCCTGGCCGGCATTTTCCTCAGGCGCACAGACGTCCACAGCATCATCAACGACAAGATGCACACCATCTCCTACGGTTTCTTCGTCCCGATTTTCTTCGTTGGCGTAGGCCTCTCGGCCGATGCCAGCAACTTCGAGGGCTCAGACGTCCTGTTGCTGATCGCAATTACGGCCATCGCCGTCGCATCCAAGATCGTGGGTAGCGGGCTGGGGGCCCGCCTGGCAGGCGAGGGCACGCGGAGTTCGATTCAGATCGGAGTGGGGATGGTGTCTCGCGGCGAGGTGGGCCTCATCGTGGCCACCGTTGGTCTGAATCAAGGGCTCGTAGACACTAACCTGTTCTCGGTAATGGTGCTGATGGTCCTCGCTACGACATTGATTACGCCAATCCTCTTGAAGATCGTCTTCTCGGGCGACCAGGAGGTAGAACACTTGGAGGAAGAGCATGTATAGCCTGGTGCTATTTGTCCTGCACGATATGAGTCAGCTAGACGCAGTGATGACCGCATGGCGAGAGGCCGGGGCGCCGGCAATTACGATCCTTGACAGCGTCGGTACCCGTGAGCTGGACGAACATGGCCGCCGCGACGACCTGCCATTGATGCCAACCATCAAGGACCTTCTTCAGGGCGACGACGCCCCCCGCAAGACGATGTTCTCCATCGTGGAGAATGCGGTAGTCGACGCGCTAGTCAGGGCAACTGAGGAAGTCGTGGGTGATCTATCAAAAGAAGGTAAGGGCATTTTGCTGGTCATGGAGCTCTCTAGGGTCGTCGGCTACCGCGGCCCGTAGCGGTGGCGCCTGCGCCCCGATTCTTGCTGGGCTGAAACACCCGTGTTACCTTCGAACACGCGAATCGACCGATGATCAAGAAAGTCCTCGTCGCTAACCGGGGTGAGATTGCCCTGCGCATCATGCGCACTTGTCGCGAGATGGGCATCGGCACAGTCGCCGTGTACTCGGACGTAGACCGCTACGCCCTGCACGTCCGGTATGCCGACGAGGCGTACCTACTGGGACCTGGGCCGCCGCTCGAGAGCTACCTGAACATCCCCAAGGTCATGCAGGCCCTCAAGGAATCGAAGGCAGACGCTGTCCATCCGGGCTACGGGTTCCTTGGGGAGAACGCCGACTTTGCCGATGCCGTGAAGAAGGCCAGGAAGAAATTCATCGGCCCCTCCGGCAAGGCTATGCGCCTGCTCGGCGACAAGGTCTCCGCGCGTCGCCTCATGCTGAAGGCCGGTGTCCCGGTCGTACCCGGCACCGAAGGCGAAGTCGAAGCCAAGGAAGCAGCACGGGTCGCCAAGGAGATCGGCTTCCCCGTGATGGTCAAGGCGGCAGCCGGGGGCGGCGGCAAAGGCATCCGGCTCGTTCAGGAGGCGTCCGAACTCGAGAACGCGCTGCGCGTCGCAGCGAGCGAGGCGGAAGCTTCGTTCGGGCATGGCGCGGTGTTCGTGGAGAAATACCTCTCACCTGTGCGTCACATCGAGGTACAAGTGATCGCGGATAGCAAAGGTAACGCCGTTGCGCTCGGCGAACGCGAGTGCTCGATTCAGCGGCGGCACCAGAAGCTGCTCGAGGAGACGCCCTCGATAGCCATCGACGAGGAGCTGCGCCAGCGACTGTGGACGGCGGCGGTAGCCGCGGCAAAGGCTTCCAAGTACGAGAACGCCGGCACCGTCGAGTTTCTGGTCGATGAAGACAAGAACTTCTACTTCCTGGAGGTGAACACTCGCCTGCAGGTCGAGCACCCAATCACCGAGCTGTGCATCGGCCGGGACATTGTCGCGGACCAGATCCGCATCGCCTCCGGCGAGGAGCTGTCGTTCTCACAGGAAGACATCAAGCCCCAAGGCCACGCGATCGAATGCCGGATCGCGGCCGAAGACCCGCACAACAATTTCCTTCCCTCGCTTGGGCGCATCGACTGGGTCGAAGAGCCGTCAGGTCCTGGTGTTCGGGTCGACTCCTCGATCTTCAGCGGAGGTGAGGTTTCCTACCATTATGACCCCCTGCTCGCGAAGCTGATCACCTGGGGGCCCAATCGCAATGTTGCGATACGGCGAATGCTGAGGGCGCTCGGCGAGTATGTCGTTGTCGGGATCCAGACGAACGTCCCGTTCCACCAGCAATTGTTGGCTGATGAGCGGTTCGTCCGGGGTGAGTTCCACACGAGCTGGCTAGAGGAGGAGTTTGAGATGGCTGAGGCCGAGGGCCATCCGGACAAAAAGACGGCCCTCCTCGTCGCGGCCATCCTCACGCACCTCAAGAAGCGCCGCCCACCCGTCTCGAGCACCACAACCGGACCCGGGAACAACTGGCGCTCAGCCGGCCAAGAGCGCTTCCTCGGCGGGCGGTCGCTGGCACAGCGTCGAGGGTGGCGTTCGTAGCTTCATGGCCACCTACAAGCTGACCCTGGGGGGCGAGGAGCACGAGTTGGAGGTTGAAGAGCAAGACGGCTCCTTCATCGTCAAGCTTGACGGCGAATCGTACCCTATTGAACTCGAGCGCATGGGCGAGAGCGCCCGCTACTCACTTCTCCTCGACAAGAAGCCGTACGACGTCTTCGCCGAGGAAGGCCCGAACGCGGTGCACATCGTGATCGGCTCCCGCTCCTTCGCCATCACGACACCGGGACCGCTGCGCGGACGTCGCTCAGAAGGGGAGCCTGCCGATCTGGATGCCGATACTGAAGGCGAGGAGTGGGTACTCACTTCACCTATGGCCGGAGTCGTCCAGGACGTGATGGTCGAGCCGGGCGACGAGGTGGAGAAGGGGCAAGTCGTGATGGTGATCGAGGCCATGAAGATGCAGAACGACCTCCATACGCGCCGCGCGGGCACTGTGAAAGCGGTGTACGTGTCCGTTGGCGAACGCGTCGAGCAAGGCACAAAGCTGTTGGTAGTCCTGTGATCGCTTCGTTGACGCTGTCTCTGACCTTTCGCTATGATGAACGCCTGTAAGATGACAACAGACCGGCGAAGCTCAAGGGTGCAAGCATAGCTCGCGAAGTTCGAAGAAACGAACGCATCCGGGCGCCTGAAGTCCTCGTGATCGGGGACGATGGTCAACGCCTGGGAGTGCTTCCCACCAGAGACGCGCTGACTCAAGCACGTGAGCGGGGCCTGGACCTGGTCGAAGTCGCGCCTGGGTCGGTACCGCCTGTCTGTCGGATACTTGACTATGGCAAGTATCTCTACGACCAAGCGAAGCGAGAGAAGAGCGCGGCCAAGACCCAACATCACGGCGAACTGCGCGAGGTACGGCTCAAAGTCAAGATTGGAGACCACGATCTAGCGCTCAAGATGCGACGAGCTGAGCGCTTCCTGAAAGAAGGCGACAAGGTCAAGCTCTCCGTCATGTTCCGGGGACGCGAGAACGCCCATCCGGAGATTGGCCGAGATTTGCTGAAGCGAGTACAGGAACAGATGAGTGAATTTTCCCAAGTCGAGAAACCCCCGACCATGGAAGGCCGGTTCTTGAACATGATCCTAGGTCCGCTGAGCAGCAAGAGCGCACAGCCGAAACGCCCACCAAAGGACGAGGCCACGGTCGCAAGCAACTGACATGCCAAAGCAGAAGACGCATAGAGGAGCATACGGCCGGCTAGGCGTGACGGGACGAGGAAAGATCACCCGTCGTAAGGGCAACGTCCACAACATGCGGCGAAAAAAGCAGCACCGGGTGAAGGGCCAATTCGACGAGATGATGGTCATCCATAAGAGCCTCCGTAAGCGCATGCGCAGGCTCCTGCCCTACGCAGGTTAGAAGGAACCAGGAATGAGTCGAGTCAAACGAGGCGTGACGGCGCGAAGGCGGCACAAGGCCATTCTCAAGATGGCACGGGGCCACAAAGGCCTGCGCCACAAGGTCTTCCGTCGCGCCAACGAGTCTGTTCTCCACGCCCTCGACTATGCATACCGTCACCGGCGCGAACGCAAAGGCCAGTTCCGGCGTCTCTGGATCATGCGCATCAATGCGGCCGCCCGCGAACACGACCTTTCATACGGACGCTTCATGAACGGCCTCTCCAAGGCAGGCGTCGACCTCGATCGGAAGGTGCTCGCCGACCTCGCTGTGCGCGAACCTACCGCGTTCGCCACAATCGCGGAGCAGGCGAAGGCCGCTCTGGCGGCAAGTTAACACCGCCTCACCCTTCAGAAGCCTGCTTGATCGCCGATGTGTATAGATGGTTTAATATATCTGTGGCTAGGCTACGGTTAGGCGCCGAAGGAAGGGAGCCGCGTGGCAGCAGTTACTGAGACGCGAGAGCGGTCGTTCACGGACACTATCACAACATATTTCTCCAAGGTTCCTTTGCCCCAAGGGCACGTTACCCGCTTCACCTTTGAGATACTCCTGATTGCGGTCGCGTACGTCTCGTACCAGCTCGTGCGAGGCATAGTAGAAGGCCGGGTTGAGGTCGCCTTCAGCAACGCCGATGCGCTCATCCAAGTAGAACGCTCGCTAGGGATCTTCCGGGAGGTCCAGCTACAGAGCCTTATCATCGGCAACGAATTCTTGGTCGATTTCTTCAACTGGGTCTACATCTGGGGTCATCTGCCGGTCGTAGGCGCGCTGGCGATCTGGATCTATTTCTTCAGGCGCCGGATCTTCGCGCGATACCGAAACGCGTTCCTGATCTCCGGAGCCATCGGCCTGGTCATCTTCGTGACGCTGCCGATGGCGCCCCCTCGCTTCATAGCAGAGGTTGGCTTCATCGACACGATCAGGTTATACGATGACGCCTACCGCGCACTCCAGTACCCAGCGTTTGTCAACCAGTACGCGGCCATGCCCAGCCTCCACTTAGGCTGGAACCTGCTCGTCGGGCTGGCTGTCTTCGAGACGGCGAAGGTCTGGATCTGGAAGGCGTTTGGCTTGTTCATGCCCATTCCGATGCTGGCCGGCATCATCTTCACCGGCAACCACTTCATCCTGGATGCCGTAGCCGGCGTTGCAGTCGCGCTGACGGCGCTCTGGCTCGCGGGCCTCCTGAACCGGCGATTCGCGGATACCCGCATCCACGCGGTACTGGTCTAGCTAACCTTCTCCTCGCAGTTCTGACAGCAGGTCCAGGTTCTTGCTGGTGATCCCGTTGACACCGCTTGCGAATACGGCCTGAGCGGCTTCTCGGTCTTCGATGCCCCACGTTGTAATGTCTTCGACGCCTGCGTCGCGCAGGTCCTCGATGACGTCCTTCGTCACGATCTCGCTGTTGATGGCGACAGCGGAAATCTCCCGCTTGGCCAACCGCGGGCGGAACTGAACCAGACGCTCGAGGTTCGAGAGCGTGTAGAAGAGCTGGGACTCCGGAAAATCTGGCGCGAGCCGATCGAGGTACCACCAGACCGGCGAACTGAAGGCGACATCCTTCACGCCTATCAGCTTCAGTTCCGACGTGAGCGTCGCCGGGAGTCGCTCCTCATCACCCTTCAGGTCAAGATAGAGCTTCCCGTGACCGCTTGCAGCACGTATGACCTCAGACAGGACCAATCGCTTGTTCCACCCTGGGCGAAGCGACCAGCGCTCCCAGAGAAACGGCAGTGGCCCGGCCGTCTTGTCATGGCGCACCTCCAGCCGCTTGCGGTAGAGCCACACGTCGGCCTCGGCATAATCGACGCCAAATGCGAATGCTTCAGCAAGCTTGTCGAGATCGTTGCCGGCGCGATGGGCGATGAGGAGTCGCGACATACCTCAGCCGCGGAGTTCGGCGTTGAGCTCCGCGTGGAGCCGTGTCAGGATGCTGGCCTGCGCCTTGGCGACTTCCTTGTCCGTGAGCGTTTTTTCGTCGGACTGATACGTGACGGAGAAAGCGAGCGACTTCTTGTCGGCGGGCACCCCTTCGCCTTCATAAACATCGAAGAGTTGCACGCGCCGCACAAGCTCGTGCTGCCTGATGAGGGCCGCTACCTCTTCCGCTGTCTGGGTTAGGTCTACCAGCAACGCGATGTCCTGCACCACGGGTGGGAACCGGAGAAGAGGCTTGTAGTCAACGCCCTCCTCTACTGCCGGTAGCAGGTAGTCCACAACCAGCTCGAAGAGGTAGACGTCTTGGTCGAGACCGAACGAAGCCGCGACATCCGGGTGGACCTGTCCAACGACCCCAACGGTCTCGTTCCCAGCCTGCACGGTTGCCGTACGTCCCGGCAGTAGGCCGTGCTCTTCGGCGGCGCTGAATGTCCCAACAACCCCGGCAGCCCGGAGCGCCGCTTCGATGTAACCTTTCGCGTCGAAGAAATCGACTGGTTCGTCTGAGGCGCGGCCCCAGCGGTCCTCGCGTCGCCCCGCGACGACGCCGACGACGTGCTCCTGTTCTATCGGCAGCTCATCCTCGCGAGGCAGGTAGACGCGCGAAGCCTCGAAGAGGGCGGTCTCGCCGTCAGTATGGCGGACGTTTGCGGCGAGCGTCTTCAGAACGCTGCCGCGCAACACCGGGCGCAGGTACTCGTGTTCGGCGCTGAGCGGGTTCACGACCTTCAACAGCGCTGAGATCTGATCTTCTGGGAGCACGCGGCTCAATTCATCCAGTGTCGTAAGCGAGTAGGTGATGATCTCCTGCATGCCGGCGGCGACCAGCGCGTCTCGAAGACGTTCGCGGAGGTCCCGGAGCGGCTGAGGGGCCGCTGGCGGCACATCGCCACCCAAACTCTTCGTAGGGATCTTGTCGTAGCCGATGATGCGAGCGACCTCTTCGGCGATGTCGTCCGGGATATCGACATCGGTGCGCCAGTACGGCACGCGCACTTGATAATGCTCCGGCGGCTCCCACTTGCAGCCGAAGCCCAGCGACGTCAGCGCCCCCCGCACGGCGGATGTCGGCAGGTCGATGCCGAGCACCTGCTCGAGCCGCTTGCGAGTGACGTCGAGGTGCTTCTCCTTGACCGGCTCCGGGTAGCTGTCAACGAGGCCATGAAGCGCGCGGCCTCCAGCCAGCTCGACGAGGAGCTTCGTCGCGCGCTGGGCGGCGACCATGGCCAGCTCTGGGCTAAGGCCCTTCTCGAATCTGGTGGAAGCTTCGCTGCGCGACTTCAACTGCGCGGCGGTCCGCCGCACGTTGTGGCCGTAGAAGGTTGCCGATTCGAGGAGGATCGTTTGCGTCTTGTCCGTAATTTCGGAACCGGCGCCGCCCATTACACCGGCCAGCGCGATGGCGTCCTTCTCGTCCGCGATGACGAGCATGTCGGTCGTCAGTTTGCGCTTCTCCCCATCGAGGGTCACCAGCTCTTCACCCTTCTTGGCGCGCCGGACGACGATCTTGCCGCCGCCAACGTTGGAGAAGTCGAAGGCGTGAAGCGGCTGGCCGAGTTCCAACATGACATAGTTCGTAATGTCGACGACGTTGTTGATCGGACGCATGCCCGCGGCCGTCAGCCGCTCTTGCATCCAGGCAGGCGACGGACCAAGCTCCACGCCTTCGATCAACGATGCGACGTAGCGAAAGCAGAGGTCGGGGTCGGCGATGTCGACCCAGACCTTCGCCGGGGCCGGTTCGTCCAACTCCTCGTACGTGTGCTCCGGCTCGCGGACGGTGGTGCCGGTGAGGGCAGCCACTTCGCGGGCCACGCCGACCATCGACAGCCAGTCCGGCCGGTTCGGCGTGACGTCCAGATCGAGAACCGAGTCGCCGAGATACTGGGCGAGCGGCGTGCCGACCGGAGCGTCGTCCGCGAGCACGAGGATGCCCTCGTGCTCTTCCGACAGTCCCAGCTCCTGCTCGGAGCAGACCATGCCGGAAGACTCGACGCCCCGTATCTTGGCGGGTTTGAGGACCGCGGACTCACCGCTACGCGCATCGATCAACGTCGCCCCCGCGCGAGCGAACGCGATCTTCTGGCCGGCTTCCACGTTCGGCGCGGCACAGACGACCGTCAGCGGCTCGTCCGCGCCGTAATCGACGGTCGCAAGACGGAGCCGGTCGGCGTTGGGATGCGGTTCGACGGACACAACGCTGCCGACCGTAATCAGTTCCTCGTCCCAGCCGGCGCCGATGCGCTCGATGCGCTCCATCTCAAGACCGGCCATCGTGAGGCGATGACCGATCTCCTCCGGCGGGAGGTCGATGTCAACGTATTCAGCGAGCCACTTAAGACTTACGCGCACGGGTCAGAACTGCTCTAGGAATCGGAGGTCGTTCTGGTAGAAGCGGCGGATGTCTTCGATGCCGTGGCGCAGCAGCGCGATGCGCTCGGCGCCCATGCCGGCCGCGAAGCCCGTGACGCGCTCCGCGTCGTACCCCATATTCGAGAGGATCTCCGGATGGACCATGCCCGCCCCCATGATCTCGATCCAGCCCTCTTGGTGGCAGGTGCGACAGCCATCGCCGCCGCAGATAAAGCAATCGATGGCCATGTCCACGCCCGGCTCGACGTAAGGGAAGTAGTCGCAGCGGAAGCGCACACGCCGGTCTTGGCCGAACATGCGCTTGGCGAACTCGAACAGCGTGCCCTTGAGGTCGGCGAGGCTGATGCCCTCGTCGACGGCCAAGACCTCGATCTGGGTAATCATCCACTCGTGCGTCGGGTCGGTCGCCTCGTTCCGATAGCACTTGCCCGGCACGACGACGCGGATCGGCGGCTTGTGCTCCTCCATGAACCGCACCTGGTTCGGCGACGTATGCGTGCGCATCATGAACGGGTACTGCCCATCGCGTTCGTAGTCGATGTAGAGCGTGTCCTGCATGTCGCGGGCCGGATGGTCCCGGTCCAAGAGCAACGCCTCGAAGTTGTAGTAGTCCGTCTCGACCTCCGGGCCTTCGGCGACGGAGAAGCCCATGGACACGAAAATGTCGACGATCTCGCGCGTCGTCTGTGTGATGGGGTGGAGGCGCCCTACCCGCTTCTTGCGAGCCGGCAGCGTGACGTCGATCTGGCCTTCCAGCATCGTCGCGGCCAGCTTCTGGCCCTTGAGGTCGTCGCGTTTAGCTTCGAAGGCGGCTTCAAGCTCGCCTTTGAGCACGTTTGCTTCGCTACCGACACGTCTGCGCTCTTCAATCTCGAGGCCGCCGAGTTGGCGCAGGACGGACGTCAGAGTCCCCTTCCGCCCCAGGTGCGTGACGCGCCAGGCCTCCAACTCAGCTTCGTCGGATGCCGCATCTAGCTCGCTTCGCGCAGTCGAAGCTATCGCATCGAGATCGACAATACCGGCTGCCATAGCGCATTATGGGCAGGCGGTCGAGATGGGGTCAAACTTGTTGGGTGCCTTGAGCCGTCCCCGTCCTCGGCGGTACGATGGCCGCACATCACTGACAGCATCTGAGGAGGAAGAGACCATGTCTGTTCGTGGATACATCCTGATAGAGGGCGAGGTCGGCAAGGCGAAGAGCGTCGGCGAGGCTGTCGAAAAGCTGTCGCACCCCGACGCAAAGGTAATCGCGGTCGACACCGTCACCGGCCCGTACGACGTGATCGTGCAGCTAGAGGCGGACGACCTCGACAAGCTCGGCAACTGCATCACGGCTGGCCTCCAGCGCGTGGAGGGCGTCCAGCGCACCACCACCTGCCTCGCGGTATCGCTCGGGTAGGCGGCCAGCGAGCCGCATGACGATCCAGGACATGATCAGCGTGGAGGAGGCGCTGGAGCGCATCCTCTCGTATTTCAATCGGCTCGAACCTGAGACGCAGCCGATCACCGAAGCGCTCGGCCAAGTGCTGGCCGAAGACGTCGCGGCCGACTTCGACATCCCCCCGCTCGACAACACCGCGATGGACGGCTACGCCGTGATCGCCGCCGACACGGACGGCGCAAGCGAGTCGCATCCGGTGCGGCTGCGCGTCACGGGAGAGCTCGCCGCCGGTTACGGGTATGAGGGCGAGGGGAGCGATGGCGGGGCGGTCCGCATCATGACCGGCGCGCCGATGCCG
>JADFPV010000040.1 GCA_022562155.1 Chloroflexota bacterium | reverse complement strand
GTGCTGGAAACCCACTCCTCGCCGCGCATGACGTGGCTGATCTCCATCAGGTGGTCGTCCGTGACGTGGGCCAGATGGGCGGTCGGGAAGCCGCCCGACTTCAGGACTACGAAGTCGTCGATTGTCGAGTTCTCGAATGAGACATCGCCGCGGATGGCGTCCGTGAACGACGTGGTACCGGCGTCCGGCGTCAGGAAACGCACGACGGGATCGCCGCCTTTGGCCTGCTGCTCAGCGCGCTTCCCCGGGTCGCGACAGTTCCGGTCGTACCTGGGCGGCTGCTTGTTCTTCTGCTGCTCTTTTCGCATCGCGTCCAATCGCTCGGAGGAACAGAAGCACTCGTAGGCGGCGCCATTCTCCACGAGCTTTCGCGCGTACGTTGCATAGTGTTCGAGCCGTTCGGATTGTGTGTACGGCCCGTATGGGCCGCCGATGTCCGGCCCCTCATCCCAGTCGAGGCCTAGCCAGCTCATGCTCTCCTGGATCGCGCCGACGGCCTCCGGAACCAGGCGTTTCTGGTCCGTGTCCTCGATTCGCAGGATGAACTTGCCCCCGGTGCTGCGAGCGAGCAGCCAGTTGAACAGCGCAGTGCGAGCGACGCCAACGTGTGGGAGGCCGGTAGGGCTGGGCGCGAAGCGGACGCGAACCGTCATATCTCGCGCATTGTAGCAGCGCCAGCCGCGATGTCGGTGACGGCGTTCGCTCCGCTGCGCGCTATCCTGCCCGCATGCCCCCTGCCCGCCGACTAGATCACGAAGCTCTCGCCACGCTCCTGAGAGAGGTCTGGCCGGATGTCCAGTTCTGGGAGCTGTCCGTCGAGAAGGTTCACACCGGTCGAAACTCCGATCACTATCGTGTCCACCATCGGGAGCGCTCCATGATTCT
Source organism: Chloroflexota bacterium (assembly GCA_022562155.1). Taxonomy (GTDB): domain Bacteria; phylum Chloroflexota; class Dehalococcoidia; order DSTF01; family RBG-16-68-14; genus SZUA-185. The sequence continues at coordinate 24,145 of JADFPV010000040.1, read as the reverse complement.
TCGCTCCGCGCCGCAGGGTGACGGAGTCGCTCGTTACGTGGCCGCGCTGAACGCGCTCGCGGGCGAGAGCTTCGCACCGGATCTCTACGGCGATGTTGAGGCCGGCGGCAGACGACACCTGATCGCGATGCAGGATGTGGGTTGCCGTCCGCTAACGGCAAGGGAAGTGGAGCAGCGCGCGACTGAACTCGTAAAGATCGTGCGCAGCGTTCACGAAGACGAGACCTTCCAGGAGTGTGTCGACGAGGCCGGGATGGACGAGCGGGCGCAGGATGAGCCGCCTGAGTGGTTCCAGGCAAGCCTCGCGGCTGTTCGTGCGAAGACTTCAGGTGACGAGCGGCTGACACGCGTCGAACGCTGGTTAGAATCAGCTCGCAGACAACCGAGTGCGAGTGATCTCATCAACTCCGTGCTCGTTTACGGCCATGGCGATCTGCATCGCGATAACTGGCTGCTCACCCAGCGAGGCGTCGCGCTGATCGATTGGGAAGACGTTGGCCGGATGCCGCTGGCGAACGAGCTGGCCAGCCTGATCGTGTTCGGCCACCTGGCGCCAAGCAGCGTGGCCGAGTCGTATGGAGTCGCCGCGGAGTACGTCGAGGCGGTCGAGCGATCGACGGCTCGACACGCGCTCTACCTGTACGTCTATTGGTTGCGCAGGCTGCTTGAGGATGAGGCCGCGGACCCCAGCGACCTCACTTATGCAGAGGCGACATGCGAGCGGTCCTTCGGCTAGCGAATGAAGCGGCTCGGCACGCGCAGCACTCCCAGCAGCCCTAAGATCGCCATACAGGACACCGAGTAAGCCGTCAGGACGCCTGTCAGCGCGAGCGGCCTGTCGCGGGCGAAGTCCAGCAAGCCCATCTGCACGAAGTCGGCGATCTCGTCCTTGAGTTCGTCCCAGCCCAGCGATACCAGGAGCACTGCCATCACGTCTAGCACCAAGATTGCGAACGTGAGCGTCAGGCTGGCCGTTAGTAGTTCTAGCGTGGGCGCGGTCGTTGTGCCGGGCGGTGTGAAGTAGCGGTTGACGTAGTAGTTGATCAGCCCAGGCACGATGAACAGGCCGAGGATGAACGCCAGGGTAATGAAAATCTCCACGGCCGACCTCCCTGCTGGCCTCGTAACTAGTTGGACGGGATTGTAGCAGAGGCCGCCTACGGCCTCAATCGCGTTCGAGTTCTCTTAGGTAGCTTGCGAGGTCTTTCGCCAAGGGCGCCTCTAGCTCCAGCCGATCGCCTGTGCGCGGGTGCTTGAACGCCAGCCGCTGCGCGTGGAGGAACTGACGCGCGGGGGCGCTTTGCCGCGCCGGTCTCAATCAGCGGGGCTCTGCACCACGGCCAACACACCACGCCCTCCGAGATCGCTGGGCATCGCTATGGGGTGGATTGTGGAGGATTCGAAATCGAAGATGACAAACCTCCAGAAGCCCGGGGTACCGTCAAACTCCACGCCGGGTGGGATGACGTATGCGTTGCCGATCGCCTGGGTGGGGGTGAGCCAGGCACCAAATCTCGTTCCACCAGCCGGCGACGATAGCGCGTTCAGGAGATATCCGTCCGGGCCCACGGTTCCAAGGAAGTGTTGCCTGTCGGACTCCACGCTGCTGCTCCACTCAATCACGAGGCCGTCACCTGCGTAGTTCAGTACGATGCCGAGCACTTGCTTGACATTATCGAAGGCCAGGAAGTCGCTCCCGTCGTTCCGCAAGAGGTCGCCCGTCGTCGTCAGCCAAGCCCGCTCGCCGTCGGGAAGCGAGATCATCCGCCAGACATCGGCCTCCACCGATGACTCTATCGAGTCGCCGCTTGGGAAGAACCAGAATCCAGACTGAGCCTCCTGCCCTGGACCGTGCCTCCCGTTCAGCAGGATGCCTTCCTCCGTGGTAGCGATGACAGCTTGGGCTCCTTCCAGCACGTCAACGTCCTCCCACGTCGCTCCACCGTCCACCGAGCGACGCAGCGTCGTCTGGGCGTCGGCTGATATTGCCTCGACCGGCCCACAGTAGCCGCGCGAACAGACTCCTACGACGATCTCGGAGGCATTATCGTCGAGCGCGAAGTTGCCTAGGATGTTTCCGGCAAACATGTTTTCCGTCCTGACCTCGCCCGATGCGTCCCGATGGGCACGAACCAGCCCGAAAATGCATGGACAGTGGCAATTTACACAGCCGGTTTCTATGATGAGCGCTACGTCATCTGGTAGCTCGACCTCGTCGCCGACTGTGAACGGCAGTACTTCGACTCCATCGATGAACTGTGAAGAAATGTCAGCGCTGGGCGTCGCCGTTGCAGCGGGTGTCGAGGTCAGTTCGGCGGTTGCAGCCGGAGTCGATGTCAGCTCGATGATGATGCGATCATCCTCGCCATCGCCACAGGCAGCAAGAACCACCGCCACAGTCAGTGCAAGGAGAGCCATCCATCGCTTCGTCATGTTCCCACCACTACGTCGTGCACAGCGTAGTGTCGACATCGGCGTTTGTCAACGAGGGGCTTCGCCCTCCAGCTCCTTGAGCGCTTGCTCGAGGTCCACCGCCAGCGGCGCCTCTAGCTCCAGCCGATCGCCTGTGCGCGGGTGCTTGAACGCCAGCCGCTGCGCGTGGAGGAACTGACGCGAGAGCGCGGGCTCACGGCGCCTTCCGTAGAGGATGTCGCCGACGATCGGATGCTTGATCGAGGCAAGGTGCACGCGGATCTGATGGGTCCGGCCCGTCTCAGGCTTTACCTCGAGGAGCGATCTGCCGTCGATCTCTTTCAGCACGCGATAGTGTGTCCGCGCATCGCGCCCGCGTTCGACGACGGCCATCCGCTTTCGATGATGTGGGTCACGCCCGATCGGCCCGTCGATCATACCTTCCTCATGTGCGGGCCGGCCTTCAACCAATGCGATGTATGTCTTTTCTACCTTGCGGTCCTTGAGCTGACGCGCCAACGACGTATGGGAGGCGTCGTTCTTTGCGACGATGATCAGGCCCGACGTGTCCTTGTCCAGCCGGTGCACGATGCCGGGCCGCAGCTCCCCTCCAATGCCGGAGAGATCGGTGCAGTGGGCCATGATGCCGTTGACGAGCGTGTGGCTGCTGTGTCCCGGTGAAGGGTGCACTGCCATTCCGGCAGGCTTGTCGACGACGAGCAAGTCGGCATCTTCGTAGACAATGCTGAGAGACATCTTCTCGGGGACGAGGTTCGTTGGCTCGGGTGGAGGGATCGTGACGACGACTCGCTGACTGGAGTCGAGCGTGACGCTGGCTTTCTTCGCCGGCGCGCCGTCGACTGTCACGAATCCGGCGTCGATCAGTCTCCGGGCCCGCGAGCGCGTCAGCGCAGAGACGCTACGTCCAACGAAGACATCGAGCCGCTCGCCGTCACGGTCGGCGCGCAGCTCGTGGACGTCAGTCACCGCTCTCTTTGGGCGGACCTCGGAAGCGTTCGGTCTCGATGAAGAGGAAAAAGACGATGATGGTCGCGACGCCGATGCTGATCGAAGCATCCGCGACGTTAAACGCGGGCCAGAAGTCGAAGTTTATGAAGTCCGTCACTCTGCCTGTACGGACACGGTCGGCCATGTTGCCGGCAGCGCCGCCTAGCTGAAGGGCTAGCGCAGCCCGCAGAAGTCCGTGCTCCAAAGGGGGAAACATGTAGTAGAGGCCAATCGCGGCGACGCCGACAATCGAGGTTATGACTAGGAACACTGTCTGTCCTTGCAGGATGCCAAAGGCAGCGCCGCTGTTGCTTACATTTACGATGTTGAGGATCCAGTCTCGGTCGGGCCACGCCTCGCCGCGGTCTAGCGAGGCTCGCACGATGACCTTTGTGACCTGGTCGAGAACGAAAATGGACGCCGCGATCAGGAAGAACGCGGCGTCGCGTCGGAGGTTGATACCGCTCGGAGCGGCTTCAGACGATGATGTCTCGATCTGCGTCGGAGGCTCCGCCGTGGATGCGTGTTCGCTCACAGCGGCAGGATATCACAAGGGGTTTTCGGTCAGGCGCTTGGTCGCTGCCGCCACAGTTGGTCTTCGCGTCAGAGATGAGTCTTTGCTGCGTTACTCGCCCAGCGCCTTGAAGACCTCGTAGAATCTGCCGACGCTGCGCTTCGGGCCCGGCTCCGAGTCCTCGTCTTGCGTGGCCCTAATGCGCTCTAGCCTGGCGCGGAGGATTGCCTTCTGTCGCTCGACTGTCTTGGTGAGGGCTTCCATGTTCTTTTCCTGACGTAAGGGGTCTGGTCGTCTATTCATGCCGTTCTCCTGCCTATAAAAGGACTGTCTGACTATAGAAACGAGTGTTACTGGCGGTCGTTACGCACAACGCTCGCGGTGCCGCGTCGCCGGCGCGTCCGACAGCGTTGCAAGCTGCGTTCTGGCACCTGCTAGCGGCCAGCAGGCCTATTCGCGCAGCGAAACCCCGGCCAGCTTCTCTAGCGCCTTCACCAGCGCCTGCGTTCCTTCCTCGCTCATGCCATCCGCCTCCAGCGCCGAGAAGAGCTGGTGCACGAGCGCGGTGCCTGGCAGCGGCGTGTGGCTCTGGTCCGCCAGCTCCAGCGCCAGCCGTAGGTCCTTCTGCTGGTGCGCGATCTTGAAGCCGGGCGCGAAGTCGCCGTCCAGGATGCGCGGCGCTAGGTTCTGGAGCGCCCATGATGAACCCGCGCCGGCTCGCACCGCCTCGATCATGGTCGCCGGGGCGACGCCGGCCTTCGCGGCCAGCACGAGCGCCTCACTCATGGCGAGGTTGTTCAGCCCTACGACCACCTGGTTGCAGAGCTTCACGACCTGCCCCGAGCCGCTCAGGCCGCAGTAGACGATGGTCTTGCCCATCGCGTCGAACACGGACTGGCAGCGTTCGAACACCTCGCGCTTGCCACCCGTCATGATGGAGAGCGTGCCATCGATCGCGCCCCGCTCGCCGCCGCTGACCGGCGCATCGATCAGTTCGATGCCGGCCTGCGCGTAGCGCTCCGCGATCTGGCGCGTCACCGAAGGCGACTGCGTGGTCATGTCGATGTGGATGAGGCCGTCATGTGCGCCTTCGATGATTCCGTCGTCGCCGAGCGCCACCTGTTCGACATCGGGCGCGTCGCCAACGATCGTGATCACGATGTTGGAACGTTCGGCAACGTCTTTCGGCGAGGCGCCTTCGGTTGCGCCGTCCTTCACGAGCGCGTCGATGCCGGGCTGGCTGCGGTTCCAGACGGTTAACGCGTAGCCCGCCTCCAACAGGTTACGCGCCATCGGCTGGCCCATGATGCCCAGGCCGATGAAACCGATGCGCGTGTTCTGTTCCATGAGTCAGGTCGTAGTATAATCGCCTCGAATCCCACCTGGCACGTGGAAGGAGCACTGATGGCAATCGACGCGGGTGCGTTTCGCGCCTATGACATCCGAGGAAAGGTTGGGCCGAGCCTAACCGCGGAGTTCGCGGAGCTGCTGGGAAAGGCCTTCGGCACGTACGTCGGCCGGGACGAGAACACGGAGATCGTTGTCGGGCGGGATAATCGCGCGTCCGGCGACGAGCTGAAAGGCGCGCTCATGCGCGGTCTCGTTTCCACCGGGGCGACGGTCTACGACCCCGGCATGGCCACGTCGCCGGCGCTCTACTATGCGGTCGCGAGCTGGGGCCTGCCCGGCGGTATCAATGTCACCGGCAGCCACAACCCTCCCGACGAGAACGGCTTCAAGCTCGTCGGCGAGGGCAATCATCCCATCGCGGGCGACGAGATACAAGAAGTCAGGAAGATCATGGAGGGCGGCGACTTCCGCACAGGCGAGGGGCGCATCGAGAAGCGTGAGGTCAAGGCTGAGTACTACGCGCATCTGAAACAAGCCACGAACATGACGCGCCCGTTCCGGGTCGTCGTCGACACTGGCAACGGCGTCGCCGGCCTCTTCGTGCCGGAGCTGCTGCGCGAAGTCGGCTGCGACGTAATCGAGCTGTACACAGAGCTGGACAGCTCGTTTCCCAACCACCCACCGGACCCGCAGATGCCGGAGAACGTCGTCGACCTACAGAAGAAGGTTGTGGAGGAGAGAGCCGACCTCGGCTTCGCGTTCGATGGCGACGGCGACCGCCTCGGCGTCATCGATGAGCTAGGCGAACGCCACGAAGCGGACTACATCCTTATGCTGCTCGCTCGCGGCCTACTCCATGAGCAGCCCGGCGCGAAAGTGATCATGGACGTCAAGACGTCGCAGCCCGTCATGGATGACATTAGGGAGCGCGGAGGCGAGGCGATCGTCTGGAAGACCGGCCACTCGTTCATCAAGCTGAAGATGCGCGAGGAGCAGGCGCCGCTCGCGGGTGAGGCTAGCGGCCACATATTCTACGGCGACAACTACTACAGCGACGATGGCCTCTACGCCGCCTGCAAGTTGCTCACCTTCCTCTCAAAGGAAGATAGGCCGCTCTCCGCCCACTTCGAAGGCGTGCCGGTCTGGTACACCAGCCCGGAGCTGCGTGTCCCGTGCGAGGACAGCCGCAAGTGGGACGTCGTCGACGCAGTCGCGTCCGTGCTCCGCGAGCGCTACGAGGCTTCGGAGATCGACGGTATCCGCGCGATCTTCCCGGACGGCTGGGCGCTGGTGCGCGCCTCCAACACCGGTCCCAACCTCACCGTGCGCTTCGAAGCGAAGACACAAGAAGCACTCGATGCCATCGACAGAGAGATGAAAGAAGTCCTCGGCAAGCACGTCGAGACGTGGTAGGGGAGGCTCGGAGCCAGCAGTGGAAGCAGGAGAGGGCCATGGGGGCACCTCCTGTGATTCGAGCCCGCCCTCTTAGCCGAACAGCTGTACCAGGTTGCCCTCCGGGTCCTTGAGCGTCGCGATCCGCGGCCCATCGCCCGATGAATCGCTAGGCGCTTGGACGAACTCCACACCTTTGCCCTTGAGACGCTCGTACTCCGCGTCCAAGTCGTCCGTGCCTAGGCCCACCATGTGACGCGCAGGGTCAGTATTCGGGCCGCGGACGTCGCTGTGCGTGCCCAGAGCAAGACATGGCGCGTCGGGGTCGCCAAAGGCGACGAAGCCCTCGGCCTCGATGCCTACCTTCAGGCCCAGCGTGTCGCGATAGAACGGCAACAGGTTGTTTAGGTCTTCGCTCCAGATGGTGGCTATTCGCAGTTCGTTGATCATCCCGTTCAGTTTCCTTCCTACATGTCTCCTTCCGCCCAGGGGTCCTTGCCGGGGTCGCCGCCTTCCGCTAGCTGCAGCAGACGCGGCAGGTAGTGGTCCCAGCCTTCCTTGTGGCTGGCTGCCTGTTCCGCCGTCAGGCCGCTATGGCGAAGTTTCACGATTGTTCCCTCGCCGTCCGCAGCCAGCGTGATCTCAACCCGGCTTGACCCCGGCGGGACCGGATTGCCGTCGCCTTCCCAGCCGAACGTGAATACCAGGCGATCCGGCGGCACGATCTCTACGATTTCGCCTTTCGCGATGTCGCGTCCGTTGATGTCTACGCGCAGCACGCCACCCGGCTTCGCGTCCATCTCCACGCTGGAGCCAAACCATTGCGCCATGCCGTCGGCATCCTTCAGAAACGTGAACACGGTGCTTGGGCTTGCTGCCACGCGCACTTCCAGCTCTAGCGCCTCTTCGCTAACTGTCGTCATCTCTCTTCCTCCGTTTTTCCGATTCCGCAGCATTGGTCAGGAGTCGAAGGCGACCTTCCCAGAAGTCGTTGAGAAATTCGCGTATCTCCTCCAGACCTTCCGGCCTGGCTCGATACAGCCGTTTCGTCCCTTCCCGACGTTCCGTCACCAGCCCCGCGTTCTTGAGGATGCGCAAGTGCTGCGAGATTGCCGGCCGAGTTATCTCGAAGTGCGAGGCGATCTCACCGGCCGGCAGTTCGTTGTCCTGCACCAGAAGGAGGATCTTCCGTCGGCTCGGTTCCGCGATGGCTCGTAGCGCTTGCTCCACAGCCATATTTTAGCGGAACCTTACGTAAGTAGCAACTAACTTACCCAGAGCTTAATCCCTGAATCATTTCGTCCAACAGTGATACGAACTCGGCCGTAACCTCGTCCGTCACGGCGTCGATGGAGTATCCGCCGGTGTTGAACCAGGAGCCGTCATCGTTTTGCTGCGTGAGTAGAGCATCGCCCACGCGGATCGCTAGCTCTCTGACCCGCTCGTCGCCGGTCGCTCCAAAGAGGAGGGCGGCGCCCCAGCCAACTTTGCCGACCTGAGCCGTTTCGTACATGCCTTCGGTGCATCGATACGCCAGGTCCAGGTACTTACCCGCTAGATCGAGATGATCGGGCTCTCCTGTGGCGAGCGAGAGCTTCGTTAGGAAGGCAGCCGCGATGCCGATCTGGAAATAGCGCTGCTTCTCCTCGTTGGCTCGGACCACTGCATTGCGGGCGCGTTCTTCGGGGAATTCGATGATGAGGCCGCGATCGGGCCGGTACATGAAGTACAGTGCATGCTCCGGGTCGGGCTGCGCCTCCCAGACCTTCCCGAGAAAGCCTGCGACGCGGCGCGCCACATCGATGTGCCCCGTGTAGAGCGCGGCGTTGCCGGCCTGGCAGGCGGACATGACGTCTTGCGGGCTTTCCGGCTTTTCGATCTGCGTCCGAAACCCGCCAGTTTCCGGATGCTGCAGAGTCATCAGAAAGTCTGCGCCCTTTGCGGCGACATCGAACTGGCCGAGCTTCTGGGCTCCGCAGATGATCCAAGCGTTCGGGTAGGCGTACGTGCGTTCAAAGTTTGGGCCGCGCCCGGGCTCGCCATCAATGTCGCCGTCCAACGCGAGCATGTGGGTTCGGATCCAGCCGACGACTTTCGCGCCTGCGCCGGTACGGCCCGCGGCGGCCAGCGCCCACGGAGCCTTGTAGTACGAGCCCAGGCCGCCGGCCGGGTCGCCGACTGCGCCGTCCTCTCGTTGGCGTCCGAGCAGAAAGCGCGCTCCCTTGTCCTTCGCTTCGATGAGTTGATCGATGTCGGTGGTTCTAGCGACCATGCTGGCTCCTCTCGATGCTCGGTGCGTTCAGCACATGCGAGTGCGGGTAATCTTACATCCCATTCGAAGTCGCGCCAAGGCGCTTCTGCGAAGCGGGCGCTGGTTGCAGCCGGTATAGGCCCGTGGTAAAGTGGGATCGACCATGGCGCTTCTAGAAGAAGTGGGTTCCGAACCCACTTTTTTGTTCAATTGGAGCAAGATTTCCTCAGAGTGAGGCCACAAGTATGGCAAAGAACGATTTCCTAGCAGCCATCACGCAGCTCGCGGCAGAGAAGAACTTACCTAAGGAAGTAGTCTTCGAGGCCGTCGAGGCCGCGCTCGCCTCGGCCCACAAGCGGGACGACCTAGCGACCAAGGACGTCGTCGTGAAAATCGACGAAGAGACGGGCGGCACGCGTGTGTTCACGCGCATGACTGTGGTGGAGGAGATTGAGGACGAAGAGACCCAGATCCTCCTTGAAGACGCTCGAAAGAACAACGCGCAGGTTCAGATCGGGGAAGGCATTGACACCGAGGTTGAGGCGAAAGACTCGGGTCGTGTCGCCGCGCAGACGGCCAAGCAGGTCGTCCTCCAGCGGCTGCGGGAAGCGGAGCGCGAGGTCGTCTTCGAAGAGTATGAGGGCCGTGAGGGCGACATTGTCTCTGGAGAGATGGTGCGCATGGAGGGCCGCAACGTCATCGTTGATATCGGCAAGGCGGAAGCGCTCCTTCCGGGTTCGGAGCAAGTGCGTATCGAGCACTATCGCTCCGGCCAACGCCTGAAGTTCTACATCCTGGAGGTTTACAAAGCCGCGAAAGGCCCGCAGGTCGTCGTTTCTCGAACGCATAAGAATCTCATTCGCCGGCTCTTCGAGCTCGAGGTGCCGGAAATCGCCAGTGGTGCGGTCGAGATCAAGGCCGTCTCCCGCGAAGCGGGCTTCCGCAGCAAAGTAGCCGTGTGGTCCACCCAAGAGGGTGTCGATCCGGTTGGTGCTTGCGTCGGGCTGCGAGGCCTGCGCATTCAAAACATCGTCAATGAGCTGAACGGCGAACGTATCGACATCATCCTCTGGGACCCGGAGCCCGGCCGGTCTGTGGCGCACGCGCTCAGCCCGGCTCAGGTCGTCCACGTGGCCATAGATGAGGACACGAACACGGCCGAGGTCGTGGTACCGGACCGCCAGCTATCGCTTGCCATTGGCAGGGAAGGGCAGAACGCCCGGCTCGCCGCAAAGCTCACAGGCTGGCGCATCGACATCAAGAGCCAGTCCGCCTATGAAGAAGTCATGGACAAGCTCCCCGAGCCCTCTGAGGAGGTAGACGCGCCGGCGGCTGAAGAGCAGGTCGCCGAGGAAGACGTACCAACGCCGTTGGAAGAAGCTGTCGCAACGGCGGCGCCTGTGGCAGAACCAGTTACGGAAACACAGCCCGTGGAGGGAGAGTCTCCCACGGAGCCTATCGAGGAGCCGAAGCCGGTCGCGGTCGAGGCGCCTAGACCTGCCGCTGCGGGACCAAGGATTCGGTTCGCTGAGGAGATCCTGACGCCGGATCGAGTAGAAGAGGAACCTAAGCCTAAGAAGGCAAAGCGGCCACCTCGTGTCAGGTACGACGAGGAAGACGCATACAAATACGAGGATGAGGAAGAGGAAGAAGAAGAGGAAGAGTACCAGGACGAGAATCAGGATCAGGATCAGGGCGAGGACAAAGATGCCTAGCGCGATGAAGGTGAGGCGTGTTCCGCAACGAACGTGCGTTGGCTGCCGTACGACCGGCGGCAAGCGAGACCTCATTCGCGTCGTAAGGACGCCTGAAGGCCACGTTGAGGTCGATACGAGTTCGAAGGCTAACGGTCGCGGAGCGTACGTCTGCGCCCGGCAGTCATGCTGGGAAGAGGCGTTGACGAAAGACCGGCTCGCGCGCGCGCTCAGGATTTCGATCTCGGCTGACGTTCGCGACAGGCTGCGAAGCTTCGGGGAACAACTTGAGCCTGTCGCTGCGGAGAACGTTAACGTATGACCGCTGACGCTCCCCAGTCCAGCGCTCCGGCCGATACGCCGGCCGAAGACAACGGCCTCCCGAAGGTTCAGATCCCGCGCGTGCTGACCGTGATGGAGTTCGGCGAACTCCTAGAGGTCCGGCCTGTCGACGTCATCAAGGAGTTGATGAAGAACGGCGTGATGGCGTCGATCAATCAGAGTATCGACTTCGACACGGCTGCCATCGTCGCGCACGACCTTGGGTTCGAGCCGGAGGAGGCAGCAGCAGAGGTCGAAGAGGCCGTCGAGGCTGACGAGGATAAACTTGTCATCGAGGAGGACGAGGGCGCGGAGCTTATGCCCCGGCCGCCGATCGTCACCGTGTTGGGCCACGTCGACCACGGAAAAACGAGCCTGCTGGATGTAATTCGTAAGACCAACGTTATTGAAGGCGAAGCGGGAGGCATCACGCAGCACATTGGCGCTTATAAGGTCGAAGCGAAGGGCCAAACGATCACGTTCTTAGACACTCCGGGTCACGCAGCGTTCACCGCGATGAGGGCCCGTGGGGCCCGCATCACGGACCTGGTCGTGCTCGTTATCGCGGCCGACGACGGCATCATGCCGCAGACTAAGGAGGCAATCGATCACGCTCGCGCGGCGGGCGTGCCGATCGTTGTCGCCATTACGAAGATCGACCTGCCCGGCGCACAGCTCGATCGAGTGAAAGGCCAGTTGGCTGAAGAGGGCCTGAACATCGAGGAGTACGGCGGAGACGTCATTTGTATTGCCTCCTCTGCCAAGACTGGCGAGGGCATCCCGGAGCTGCTCGAAAACATTCTCGTCGCCGCCGAAGTCCTGGAGCTTAAGGCGAACCGGGATCGCGAGGCGATTGGCACGGTGGTGGAGGCCGGCATGGACCGCAAGAGGGGCGCGATCGCCACGGTCCTCGTCCAGACCGGAACCCTTCGTGTGGGTGACACGGCTGTTGTCAGTGAAACATCGGGCAGGATCAAGGCGATATTCGACGAGGATGGCGAGCGCCTCAAAGAGGTGGGTCCTGGTGAGCCCGCGGTGTTGCTGGGCCTCCAGGATGTGCCGCATGCCGGTGATGTCCTGCGGGTGGTAAAGGACGAAAAGACAGCCCGCCAGATCGTTGTGCAGCGGCTGCGTGAGAAGGAAGCGGCCGCCGTCAACACGCAGCCTCGGGTCACGCTAGACACGCTCTTCGGCGAGATCAGCGCCGGCAAGATGAAGGAGCTGAACCTTGTCTTGAAGACCGACGTACAGGGCAGCATCGAGCCGATCCGACAGTCCCTCGAGGACCTGAGCAACGACGAAGTGAAGGTCAAGATTATCCACTCTGGGACCGGCGCCGTGAACGAATCTGACGCTCACCTCGCAATCGCGTCCGGCGGCATCATCATCGCGTTCGGTACGGGCACCGAGCAAGGGGCGGAGCGGCTCATCGCACAAGATAAGGTGGACCTGCGCCACTACGATGTCATCTACAACATCACGGAGGATGTCGAGAAAGCCCTCAAGGGCATGCTGGATCCGACGTACACGGACGTCATCACAGGCCACGTGGAAGTGCGAGAGGTCTTCCAGGTGCGGCGCAGGCCGCAAGTGGCCGGCTGCTACGTGAGCGATGGCGTCGTCGCACGCGACGACCTCGCACGCGTCCAGCGCGATGGGGAAGAGATCATCGACACCAAAATCAGCAGCCTCCGTCGATTCCAGGAGGACACACGAGAGGTACAGACAGGCTTTGAGTGCGGCATCATGCTAGAAAACTTTACCGATTTCCAGCAGGGTGACGTGATCGAATTCTATCACCGCGAGCGGGACAACTAGTCCCGATAAGGTTCCTGCTGCCCATGACCCGCAGAACAGAGCGGATCAACGACCTCTTGCGAGAGGAGATCAGCGAAATCCTTCGTTCTGAGGTGAAGGACCCTCGTGTAGGCGGACTCGTCAGCATCACGGAAGTGCACGTCTCGCCTGATCTTCGCAACGCCAAGGTCTACGTGAGCGTTCTCGGCAGCGACGACGAAAGAGGTTCCACGCTCGAGGCGCTTTCAGCTGCCTCTCGCTTCCTCCAGCGCGAGCTAGGAAAGCGGCTCACGATGCGGCGAACCCCGAAACTCGCCTTTCTCGCCGACGATACGCTGGAAGAGGGTTCGCGCATCTTGACCCTGCTGGATGAGGCGAGCGAGCGCGATTCCGCACTAGATCAGTGACCAGCGGCATCCTCAACATAACCAAGCCGCGAGGAGTGACCTCGTTCGCCGTCGTACGGAAGGTGCGGCACCTGACGGGCATCCGCAAAGTAGGCCATGCAGGCACGCTCGACCCGATCGCGGAAGGTGTACTGCCGATCTGCATCGGGTCGGCCACACGGGTTGTCGAGCACATCGTCAGCGCGCCTAAGGCATACCGAGCGACGGTTCGCCTCGGAGAGTCCACCGACACGTACGATAGCGAAGGCGAGGTTGTGGCTGTCGGCGACGCGAGTGGCGTGACGAGGGAGCGGGTGGAGACGGCGCTCCAAGGCTTTGTCGGTGACGTTCAGCAGACCCCACCAATGTTTAGCGCGCTCAAGCACAAAGGCCAGCCCCTCTATCGATACGCTCGGGCGGGGAAGACCGTGGAGCGTAAGGCGCGCACGGTCAGCATCTACAGCCTCAAGCTGCTCGACTTCGAGACACCACTCGTGGAATTGGAGTGCGAAGTGGGCCGCGGCGCCTACATACGCACCGTCGCGCACGACCTCGGAGAGCTGCTTGGCTGCCACGGCCACCTCCAGAGCCTGACTCGGACTCGCAGCGGCCCTTTCGCGCTTGAGGATGCGACAACCCTTGGGGAGCTAGAAGCGGCGGCGGAGGACGGTACATGGGAGGCTCTCTTGCATCCTGCCGACTTGGTGCTCGAGTCGTGGTACGCGGCGCTTCTGAGCGAGGAGCACACTCGAGATACCCGGAGCGGCCAGCTCCTTGTCCTTGAACCGGTGCGAGCCGAGTTTAATCAGCTCGACATCGAGACGCCATGCAGGGCGTATTCATACGAGGGCGAGTTCCTGGCGATCCTGAGATATCGAGGATTAGGGCGTTGGCATCCCGAGAAGGTGTTCTCCGCGCTGTAGAAAATCATCCGCCAGATTCGCGTTAGATTCACTTGACATCTACTCAAAAAGGGCTATCATAGCTAGCAGCCGTGCCTACGGCTAGATACGAAAGGCTGAGCGCTAGATTCGAAAAGGCGTGGTGGCCGATCGAAGGGCTGTAGGTCTAACCACCCCGGACCCAGCGGCGAGGGGCAGCCGCACTGGAGCAGAGGAAAGGAACACTGGTATGGAAGCGTATTGTCTGAAGTGCAGGACGAAGCGGGATATGCAGAACCCGCAGCAGGTGACTATGAAGAACGGCAAGCCTGCCACGAAGGGCACGTGCCCAGTCTGCAGCACGCAGATGTACCGGATCGGCAAGAGCTAGACACTGCCTGAGAGAAGCGCGCACTGGGGTGGCCTGCAGGCCACCCCAGTGCTGTATCTGCTGGAGCGCCTCCATCGGCAAGTAAACTTTACCTTGACAGCGTGACGGCGCCGACCTTACCCTTCCCTGTAGTAAGGTAAACTTTACCGACCGAGGAGACGAATGGCGAAACCCAAGCTGTTCCAGGTACTCGAAGAGCGCGGGCACAAGCAGCGATGGCTGCTTGACCAGCTACGCAAGGGCGGTAATCAGTTCAGCGAGACCTACCTTTCACAGGTTAAGTCCGGCGCGAAAACGCCGAGCCGTCGCTTCATCGAGGCGGTGAGCGCAACGCTGGACGTGCCGGAAGCAGAGCTGTTCGACCAGCCGCATCAACGGACACGGGAGGGAAGGATGCCGAAAACGAAAATCAAGGGGCCAATCAACGTCGCTATCATCGGGCTGGGGAATTGCGCGTCGTCGCTCGTTCAGGGTGTGCACTACTATAGAGATACCAAGAAAGACCAGAAGATCCCCGGCCTGATGCACGTCGACTTAGGCGGCTACCACGTTAGCGACATCAACTTCGTCGCCGCCATCGACATCGATGCGAACAAGGTTGGCAAGGACATCTCTGAGGCGATCTACGCCGAGCCGAACAACACGATCAAGTTCGCGGACGTTCCTAAGACCGGAGTTCGCGTGAGCCGAGGCATGACCCACGACGGCATCGGCAAGTACCTGGAAGACATCGTGCACAAGGCCCCTGGGCCGACTGAGGACATCGTCAGGATTCTTCAGGAGACTGAGACCGATGTGGTGATCAGCTACCTGCCAGTCGGCTCGGAAGAGGCTACGAAATGGTATGTGGAGCAGGTGCTGACGGCCGGCTGCGCCTTCATCAACTGCATCCCTGTGTTTATCGCGAAAGAGCCTTTCTGGGCGGACCGTTTTAAGGAGAAAGGCCTGCCGATCATCGGCGATGACATCAAGTCACAGGTCGGCTCGACAATCGTCCACCGCATCCTAACCCGCTTGTTCCAGGACCGCGGCGTCCAGCTCGACCGCACATACCAGCTCAACTTTGGGGGCAACACAGACTTCCTCAACATGCTGGAGCGCGAGCGGCTGACGTCGAAGAAGATCTCGAAGACGAACGCCGTTGTCTCGCAGCTCGACAATGAGATGCCGTCCAGCGACATCCACGTTGGCCCCAGTGACCACGTTCCGTGGTTGGACGACCGGAAGTGGGCCTACATTCGCATGGAGGGCACAACCTTTGGTGACGTGCCACTTAACATCGAGCTGAAGATGGAGGTCTGGGACAGCCCCAACTCTGCGGGCGTGGTGATCGATGCTGTCCGCTGCTGCAAGCTCGCGCTCGATCGCGGGATCGGCGGGCCGTTGGAAGGTCCTGCGGCGTACTTCATGAAATCCCCGCCCATTCAGCACACGGACGATGAAGCGCGCCAGATGGTGGAGGCCTTCATCAGCAAGAGGTAGCCGGTGGTCGTTTACTGGCTGTTTCGGCTCACCATCCTTATCACCAGCCCTCTGCCACTCTGGCTCGGCTACCGGGTCGCCGCCGCCGTAGCGGAAATCTGCTACCACTTCTTCTCCCGGCAGCGACGAGGGCTCAATCAGAACATGGCCGTCGTCCTCAACTCAGACGATACCGACGAGGTCGACGCTCTAGCGCGCAGGGCATTTCGTAACTTCGGCAAGTTCGTCATCGATTTCATCCACTTCCCCGCTATGACGCGCGAGGAAGTGCACAAACGGCTCGTGTTCTCCCAATGGACGGAACTCGACGAAGCGGTCGCCCACGGCCGCGGCATCGTCATGCCTACGATGCACCTTGGCGTCTGGGACCTTGGCGCTGCCGCCATGGCTGCCTATGATTATCCGGTCAACGCCATCGTCGACACCTTTCGCTACCACAAGCTCGACGAGTTTGTGCATAGCTCTCGCCGGAAGCTCGGCATGAACGTCATCACGCGGGAACGTACCGGCCCAAGCGTGTATCGATTGGTAAAGCGCGGTGAGATCCTCGCAATTCTGATCGACGTCCAGCCAAAGGGTCAGACCGTCGAGGTCGAGTTCATGGGCAAGTTGGCAACCGTCTCCGCGATCCCGGCTCGCATCGCGCTGCGCACGGGAGCGCTCGTCGTGCCTTCGCTCGCCTTTCGCGGACCGGAGCGCGACTCGCTGATCCGACCGATCATCGACGTTCGCTCCGCCCGCTACGAGCCGACCGGCGACGGTGACCGGGACGTCGTCGCGCTCACCCAGCTCATCATGGATTCGTTTGAGCGCATGATGCGGAATCACCCGGAGCAGTGGCTCCTGTTTCACCCGCTCTGGCTGGCGGAAGGCCAGGCGGCAGCGGTTCCCGTATTGGCGTCAGAGCGATAACATTCCTGGCATGTGGAAGTACTACGCCCTGCGTCTTGCGTACCTCCTGCTGGGCAGACTTCCCCTGCGAGCGTTGTACGGCGTAGCCAGGGCCGCCGGCGACGCGGCGTATCGCTGGCGTCGTGAGACGAGAGACGCCGTCGCATCGAACATGCGGCACCTCCTCGGCCCCGCCGCCGGCGAAGATGAGGTGCAGCGTGCGACGCGTGAGGTCTTTCGTAACGCAGGGCGTTACTACGCGGACATGATCCACGTCAGCCGCCTCGACGTCGAGCGCTTCTACAATGAGTGTTACGAGATTCAGGGCGAAGAGTACCTCCACGATGCGAAGGACTCTGGGCGCGGCGCCGTGCTCGCGGGAATGCACTTCGGCAATCCGGAGATGGCGGTTCAGCCGCTCGCGGCCAAGGGCTTCTCCGTCATGGGACTTGCTGAACCGCTAGAGCCGAAGGCGCTCGCCGACTTTATCCAGTGGCTGCGCGAAAGGCAAGGCCATGTCTACTACACGCTCGGCTATCAAGGCCTGAAGGAGACCATCCGGCGTCTCAGGAGCGGTGGTCTCGTTGCTGTCCTCCTCGATCGCGATGTCGCGGGCAACGGTGTGCCGATGCAGTTCTGCGGCGCTGAAGCGAGCATCCCCCTAGGCGCGGTCGACCTCGCGATGCGCACAGGAGCCGACCTCATTCCGGCCAAGTCGTGGCGTCTGCCCGGCTACCGGTTCAGAGTCGTCGTCGAGCCGCCCCTGGAAATCATTCGTACCGGCGACTACGACGCAGACGTTCGCGCTAATGCGGAACGGTTGCTCCCTATATTCGAAGACCAACTGAGGTCTGACCCAGGCCAGTGGGCCGTATTGGAGGCCATCTGGAAAGAGCAGCCCCCAGAGGGCGGTGCGGTACAATAGCGGCGCTATGGGCACCGCGGACCTCCATATTCACACCGCTCTTGGGGATGGCATGGCGGAGATTCCCGACCTGCTCTCCTATGTGGAGGAAGAGACCGACCTCTCTGTCATCGCGATCACCGAACATGACGAGCTTCGCGCCTCGGAACTCGCGCACGAGGCTTGGGCACGAGGCAATTTTAGATTCGAAGTCGTCTTGGGCGAGGAAGTCACAACACTCGAAGGGCACGTCCTCGCGCTCTTCATAGAAGAGCCCATCGAAGGGCTGAAGCCACTCGCACCTACGCTGGAATCGATTCACCGTCAGGGCGGACTTGCTGTGATCCCTCACCCGATGTCCTGGCTCACACGTAGCGTCGGCGAGCGTACGATCGGCCGGGTCCTCGATGAAGATGTCGCTGGGGTCTCGTTCGACGGCATGGAGAAGTCAGCGAGTCCGGCAGCCAGGGTGACTTCGAAGAAGGCGCATCGGCTCAATGAGGAGCGCTATGGGCTTGCTGAGGTAGGGGGCAGCGATGCCCATTTCCTCCAGGCCATCGGGACTTCGCATACGCTCTTCCCCGGCGCGACGGCGGCCGACCTGCGTTCGGCCATCGAGGCGCGTGAGACTCGAGCTGTGACCGGTGACCACCCGTCGATCCGCCAGCTCGGTCTCGGCCCTGTCATCCGCCAGCAGTGGCGCGGGCTGCTAGCGACGCCTCGCCGGATGGGCTGGCTACCAACCATCTCCAGTTTCTTCCGCCGCGTTCGATCATGAAGATTGCTCTCGTCTCGCCCTACGATTGGTCCGTCCCCGGCGGCGTGAACAGCCATTGCAGTCATCTTCGCGACCAGTTCGTCGAAGCCGGCCACGACGTGCGCATCATCGCCCCAACCTCACGCCGGGGCGATGACCCAGGCGTCATTACGATCGGGAAGCGTCCCGTGAGCCTCCCGGTCAGCGGTTCGCTGGCGCGCATATCGTTGTCGCTAACGCTTGGGCCTCCGGTCCGCCGTGTGCTTGCCGAAGAGGCGTTCGATGTCGTGCACGTGCACGAGCCGTTCATGCCCGTTTTGCCGATTCACTTCATCCGGTACTCGGAGGCGGTGAACGTCGGCACGTTCCACGCCACTCGAGAGAAGTCGCAGTTTTTCTATAACTGGGGCAAGCGCCACCTGCGACGATGGTTCCGGCGACTCGACGGCAAGATCGCCGTCTCGACCGCGGCCGCGGGCTTCGTGGAGGACTACTTTCCCGGCTACTACAACATCATCCCTAACGGCGTGGATGTCGTTAAGTTCTCGGCCGAAGCCGAGCCCCTGAAGCGCTACCAGGATGGGAAGCTGAACATCCTCTTCGTGGGCAGGCCGGAGAAGCGCAAAGGACTCGACTACCTGCTGCAGGCCTACGCGCAGGTGAAGGCCCAGCTACCCGACTCACGCCTCATTATCGTGGGCGCGGGCAAGTTCGGCCGCTACGAACGCATGGTGCGGTCGCGGCGTCTGGCCGATGTCGAGTTCTGCGGCTTTGTGTCCGACGACGAGCTACCACGCTATTACCAGACCGCCGACGTCTTCTGCGCGCCAGCCACTGGATTCGAGAGCCAGGGCATTGTTCTGCTTGAGGCGATGGCTGCTGGCTTGCCGATTGTAGCCAGCAACATCGAAGGCTACGCCGCTGTGTTCACGCATGACGTGGAAGGCTTCCTCGTCCTCCCGACCGAGGTGGACGCACTCGCTGATGCACTGATAGACGTGCTCTCCTCCCCGAGCAAGCGGAAGAAGATGGCCGCGCAGGCCCGCCGCCGCGCGCAGGCCTTCGGCTGGCCTCGTGTTTCGCAGCAGGTGCTGTCGTACTATGACCGTCTCCTCCATGAACGGCGCGCCGCCGAAGGTCAGCAGCCGGCCCAAGTGAGCTGATGACGCGGAGCAGAGTGTTCGCACTGTTCCCCAGGCGGGCGCCCAAACAGATCATCGACCCGATCGTTGGCCTGATCGCACGGACCGGCGTGACGCCCAACCATCTCAGCCTGCTCGGCTTCTCGGGAAACGTGGGTGCCGCGGTTCTCGCCGCACGAGGCGACTTCCTCTGGGCGGGCATCGTCATGCTCGTGTTCAGCGCGATGGACATGCTGGACGGAGCGCTCGCGCGCGCGACAGGCCGCGCGACCAGGTTCGGCGCCGTGCTCGATGCAGCCCTGGACAGGATGTCTGAGGCTGCTCTCCTAAGCGGTCTAGGCTACTACTTCGCGGAGCGCGGCCAGACCGAGGAGACGATGCTCTGTTTCGCTGCCCTTGCCGGCTCGTTGCTCGTGAGCTACGTCCGAGCGCACGCGCTCTCGCAGGGCCTTGACCTGCAGGATGGACTCTTCACGCGAGTGGAGAGGGTGATCTTACTCGCCGTTGTGCTTATGATTGACCAAGTGCGAGTCGGCCTCTGGATACTGGCCGTTCTCACGATGCTCACAGGCGTCCAGCGTCTCTACGTAGCCTGGGATAAACTCCCCAAAGACGCATTGTTGGACGAGCCGAAGGAACCTAAGACGTGATTCCCCTAAAAGAGCAGGAGTACATTAAGCAGCGCTTCGGCCAGGAGCTGGAGGGCAAGGTTAAGATCGACTTCTTCACGCAGAAGGCGTCGATGCTTATCGTGCCCGGGCGAGAGGAGTGCGTGACCTGCGAGGAGGCCGGCAAGCTCATCGATGAGGTGTCGGCGCTCAGCGAGAACATATTGCTCACTACACACGAGTTCGCCGACGCGGGCGAAGAGGCACAGAGGCTGAGCGTCGATAAAGTGCCCGCCTTCGTGCTGCGCGGTCCCGCGAACCGGCCTGTGCGGTTCTTTGGCGTTCCCGGCGGCAACGAGTTCCCGAACTTCATCGAGGCCATCATCGAGCTTTCGAAGACACAGGTTGTCCTGCCGCCAGACACGGCGAGGCAGCTCAAGAAGATAAAAGACAAGTCGACGATCGACGTTTACGTTACGCCGACCTGTCCGCACTGCCCCGGCGTGGTGCGCGCGGCTTTCCGCCTGGCGCAGGCGAGCGCACAGATCGAGGTCTCCGCAACGGAGATCGGCGAGTTCCCGCGTATCGCTCAGCAGCTGAGTATTCGGGCTGTCCCGTTCATCGTGATCAATAAGGAAGCGGCCTTCGCCGGCGCCGTCGATGAGGCGGGTCTGGTTGAGGCGGTCCAGCAGCATGTGTCCGGCGCTGCCGGCGCGACGCCTAGCCAGAGCGGCGCAACCACCGAAGCGGGACCGCCTCCTGGCCCGCCGCCGTCAGGTAGCCCGTCACAGAGCGGCCTCATTCTCCCACGCTAGGTATGGAGGCGCCCGCAGCAGCTCCTCCCCGGTCTGAAGGCTTGCTCGCACGGATCGGAAGAGCCATCGCGACGGTCGCCGACCTCGACTTCACGAAGCCGCTGCCCTTTCTGATTCTTGCGATCTTCTACATAGGCTCACGCGCCTACTGGCTCGACCTGGGTTACGGCACCGACCCCGACGCTTGGCGCGTCGCCCTCGTTGCCGATTACCTCTGGGAGGAAGGGGAGTACCTGCCATCTCGATTGCCCGGCTACCCGCTGCATGAACTTGTCACCGCGCTGTTCGTCAAGGGAGGCTGGATCGCGACAAACCTGAGCACCGTCGCTATTTCGTTGGCGGGTGTCTACGTGTTTGCCTGGCTCGCCCGCCGGTTGAAGACGGCGAACGCGGGATTCCTGACGCTCGGATTTGCCTTCGCGCCGCTGCTCTGGATCAACAGCGTGATGACCATGGACTACATGTGGGCGCTGACGTTCCTGCTCGGCGCGTACGTCGCTCTGACGTATAGGCATTCAAGTATCGCCGGGGTCAGTCTCGGTATCGCGGCCGGGTTCAGGCTGACGTCGCTGTTTATGCTGCCGGTCTTCTGGCTGCTCCTCTTTCGCACGAACGAACGGTCGCAGGTCCGGCCTCTCACTCTGGCCGCGATCGCCACGACCCTGGTCGCCTTCCTACCCGTGATCATGACGTACGGCGCAGATTTCCTTAACTTCTACGACCAAGAGGTGCAGATAGAGGAGTTCATCAAGCGCCTGGGCAAGGACGGGCTCGGCATCATCGGCGTGTCGGCCTTGGCTCTCGCTGTCTTGTTGTCGCTGCGGCGGCTGCGGCGACTCCCCGGCGACCTGATCCGCGATCCGCACGTGCTGGTCTGGGTCGCGGCGATCGTCGTGCTGATGGCATCGTACACCCGACTCCCACACGAGATCGCCTACCTGCTCCCGCTCTTTCCGTTCGGCTTCTTCCTGATGGCTCGCTATTTCAGTCGTGGCGTGCTAGCTTTCGCGCTCGTCGCGATCTTCTTGGCGGGGTTCGTCGATGTCACCACTCCCGACGACACAGCGGGCATCAATCGCTCCACGTTTACGAGCGCGCGAGTCGGCAAGGGCATGCTGCTTTCCGACATCGACACGTTGCGCAATCAACGTGACTTTGCGGAAGAGGTGCGCCAGATGACGTCCGAACGCCCTGATATCAAGAAGCCGGCGGTCGTCGTTGTGGGGTTCATCTATCCAGAGCTTGCGATGCTGTTTCAGGACGAACTGGAGATCGGTGTGCTGGAGAACGATGAGAGCGCCATCAGCCAGCTCTCGGACAAGGGCCATGCCTGCGATCCGAGGTGCGATGTGTTGCCATCGATCGAATACGTCTGGCTCCTCGAGTTCGATCGCTTCCGGCGGTATCTGGACGAGGAGCGCACCATCTACTACACAGCCGATGCGGCTCGAAGCACATTCGCCGTCTACGGATACCGGCCCGGCTACTTCGGGGCGCTGGAGCTGCCGCTCAGCCGCGAGAACCCGTCGCTTGGGGCGGGTACGGCGCCTACCGACCGCTAACCGGCTCTACGAACGAGCACGAACCCGGCCAATACGATTCCGCCGACTACAATCGCCGTCAGGGCAACAATGATGGCGATGAGGGCCGATGACGTGCCACTGTCATCGTCGGCGTCGTTGATCGGTTCGAGATTAGGCTCCTCGGTTGGCTCGTTCTGGACGGGGTCGCTTGTTGTCGGCACCGACCTCGGCGGCAAACCGACCTCGGCTCGCCATTCGTTCTCCAGCCCGTCCTGATCGAAGCCATAGACCTCTTCAAGCGCGCCCGCCGTTGTGTTTCCCTCTCTGAAGTTCGCGAACAGCTCAGCGAACTTCTGCTCGCCGTACGTCTCGATCAGGAAGTCAACCAGGCTCCAGGACTGTCCGTAGAAGAGGGAGACGCGGCTCCCGATCGCGCCGACGCTGGCGGAACTCAGGCTGCGCACCGAAAGGATCTGGCCGCTCCGGATTGCCGCGTCGACGGCCTGCTGCTGGTCGGAGAGCGGTTGGATCTGCGCGTACACCGCCAGGCCCTCGTTGAGCCAGTCGGGTATGTCGAAGGGGCCGCGTAGCGCCTCGCGGACGACGATGTGCGTGACTTCGTGGCGGGTAATGTCGCCCGGCACCGAGTCGGCCGAGACCATGGCCGTGTCTGAGTAGACGACCTCGCCGCGCGTGACGACACCCTCGCCGCTGTTGGAGAGAATGGCTGCCTGCATGTCGCGAGCTGTGTCGTAGTAGATGATCTTGACCGGAAAGTCGACGGACGTCTGCAGCAACGCTCCGATGCTGTCCAGCGCTTCGCGGCCGGCAGCGAGCACGCCGCGCGCTTCCTCTTCGTCGCCGGCGTACCACCAGACCGTCAGGTTGCCTTCGCTCACCGTCTTCCAGTCGAAGCGGGTGTCTTCGTAGACTACGAGCTGGCGAGCGGTCTCTGTCGTTTCGCCGCCGCTTGTGATGCGCCAGAAGTAGGTTACCTCCGCTCCGGGGATGAGCGAGGCGCGCGGGCCAGAGGCCAGGTCGAACCGGCAGCTTGCGACGGCACCCTCTGTACAGTCGGGCTGAGCCGTGGTGCGCACGCCATCCGGGGCGATCTGGTAGATAAGCCGCACTTCGTCGAACCCTGCGGCGGCCTCCAACGTCATGTTGAAGACCAAGCCGTTCGGGAAGTCGCTCCGCGCGCTCGATGCTCGCAGCTCGACGCCCGTCTGCGCGCCAACAGTGCTGGCGAAGGCAGCGAGGAGCAGTGCGACAGCGATAGCGGCGGCGATCTGGATCGAGCGCATCGCTTCTGTACTAGTCCTTCGAGCCCATTTTCGACCTGAGGTAGGCCGTAATGAAGGGATCGAGGTCACCTTCCAGGACGCCTTCAGCGTTGCTCACCTCGAAGTCCGTGCGGTGGTCTTTGACCATCTTGTATGGATGGAGCACGTAGCTCCGGATCTGGTTGCCCCAACCCGCCGCGACGTGCTCGCCCTTGATCTTCGCCCGCTTCTCGGCTTGGCGCTCGACTTCCTTCTCGAGCAGCCGCGCCTCCAGCACCTTGAGGGCGCTCTCCTTGTTTCGCGATTGCGAGCGCTCGTTCTGGCACACGACGACGAGGCCTGT
>JADFPV010000098.1 GCA_022562155.1 Chloroflexota bacterium | reverse complement strand
ACTTACTTGAGGGTGCCGCGGAGCCTCGGGTCGAGCACGTCCCGCAACGTATCGCCGAGGAGATTGAACCCCAGCACAACGAGGCTGATCGCCCCGCCCGAGAACGCGATCAGGTGCCACTTGCCCAGCGTCGCCGCGATTCGGTAGTTGTCGCTAAGGTCGATCCCCCAGGAAGGCGTGCCGGGCTCTACGCCAATGCCGAGGAAGCTGAGCGCTGCCTCTGCCAGAATCGCCCCGCCAATGGCGCCGCTTGCCACGACGATGACGATCGGGAGAACGTTGGGGAGGATATGCTGGAGCAAGATCCGGCTTTCGGAAGCCCCCATCGATCGTGATGCTTCTACGAACGTGGCCTGCTTGAGCACAAGCACCAACGCCCGCAAGACACGCGAACCCCCAATGAAGGCGAAGATCGCGATTCCCGTAATGATCGTATTGACGCCCTGACCCATGGCGGCGATCAGCATCAGATAGAGGAAAAGCCCTGGGAACGCCGCGCCCGCCTCGCCTGTGCGCTGGATGAAGCTATCAACGATGCCGCCGTAGTATCCGGAGATTATGCCCATCATCGAGCCGCCAGTCACGCCGATCCCGATCGCCGCGGCCGATATGATCAATGAGATGCGAGCGCCAGCGATGGTCCGGCTGAATACGTCCTGACCGAGACCGTCGGTACCAAAGGGATGGGCCCAGGACGGACCGGCGAACTGGTTGTTCACGTCGATGGCTGCCGGATCGTATGGAGCGATGAATGGACCAAACAAGCCTAGAACAACGAACCCGATTGCGATAACCAGCCCAAAGACGCCCACGGGGTTTCGCCTTCCGGTGCGCAACAGATCCTTGAGACGGCTCCGTTCGGGTAGGGCCGCCCAGGATTGCTCCTCCGGTAGTGCAATCGCTGTTGCCATTAGCCGAACCTGACCCTTGGGTCGATGTAGGCGTACGTGATGTCTTGCAGCAAGTTGATGAAGACCACGATCATGGCTGTGTAGAGGACGGTGAACTGCACGACGGGCAAGTCACGTTGGATCACTGAGCGGAAGAAAAACGCCCCAAGACCATCGATGCTCATGACGACCTCCAGGATCAGCGCGCCGCCGAACGCCGTCGCCAGGATAAAGGTCAGCACAGTGATGGTCGGCGCCAGCGTATTCCGGAACGCGTGTCTCAACACAACGGCCCGCGGATGCAGGCCCTTTGCCTGCGCGGTCCTCACGTAGTCGCTGCGCAACACCTCCAGCATCGTGCTGCGCACCAGCCGCATCAAGCCCGCGGCGCCACCGATACTCAAGATCAAGGTGGGTGGTACGAACATCCTTGCGTTGGTCCAGGGGTCATCCCACGGGGCGACGTAGCCCCCAATGGGGGCGGCATAGTTGAACAAGATCGACGGGATCACGATCAGGAGGACGAGGAGGAAGAAGTCAGGCAGCGACTGGCCGAAGACGGCCAGGAATCTGACGCCATAATCCAGAGGGGTGTTCCGCATCACGGCCGATAGGATGCCGAACGTGATGCCGATCGTCCCGCCGAAGACGAGCGTCAGCAACATGATTTCGAAGCTGACCGGAAGACGCCGGACGATTTCGTCGGCAATGTCTAGCCCACCGTAGTAGTTGGTGCCCATGTTGCCGGTGAGGACGTCGCCCATCCATTCGCCGTATTGGACGATGATCGGCTTATCGAGGCCGAGTTCGTGGCGGATTATCTCCAGCCGCTCCGCAGGGCAGTTGAGCCCGCAGATGTTGACAGCCGGGTCACCCGTGAACTGGGGGAACGCCCGCAGCATGACGAACACGAACGCGGAGATGATAATCCCGATGATCGGGATGAACGTCAGGCGACGGACGATGAAGCGCCACATGCGTGGTGTTCCTAGGCGCCCCGGAGGTTCGTGTCGATCCAGCTCCGTCCGTTGAACGCCGCGAAGGAGCCGCGACTGGCCGGCAGGGTACCCTTGTACCAGTTGTGGCGCGCACCATATGAGACGCTCGAGTAGAGGTTGATCATCGGCGCTTCATCCGCAATCATCATCCTCACGACATCCTTGATCTTCTCGACCCGCACCTCTTCGTCCAACTCCATTTCCGAATCATCGATGGCGGCGGTCAGCTCTTCGTTGAAGTAGGCCATGTTGTTCCGGCCGCGCGGGTCTTCCGCGTCCCCCAGCGGCGAGTGCGTTGTGTAAAAGCTCATGGGGAAGTGCGGGTCGTCGTACGGGAGCTGCGTGTAGGCCGTCATATCATAGTCGCCATTCGGCAACGTCTGAGGCAGCCACTTGGCGAGCAAGTCCTGCCCTTCGATCGTGACCTTCATCCCGACGGCTTCGAACTGCCCTTTGAGGATCTGCGCTCTCTTCTGCTGTTCATCCCCTAACAGGTAGAAGATCAGGTTGTAGGTCCGGTCCAGGTCGAAGCCTGTCTCCGCGAACAAGCTCTTCGCTTCTTCCGGGTCAAACCGAAAGTATTCGTCCATTTCGTCGTCGGGCAGGGCGTAGACTGCCTGGGCAGGCGGAATGGGTCCGGAGAAGCCGCCACCTTCGGGATCGAATTCCACGCCTTGGATCAGCTCCTGACGATTGATCGCTTTGTTGATGGCACGCCGGTTGCGCGGGTCCCGGAACGCCTCAACGCGGTCCAGCTGGAGCATGAGTGCGTGGTACGCGCGTGAGAAGTTTCGCGTGATGGTAATTGCGTCGCCCATCTGGGCTGCCATCTCGTCGGCTTCCAGCTTGTTGGACAAGCCGACGCTGTCGATCTCTCCAGCGCGGAACGAGGCTTGCGCCTGGGCCGACTCACCGATCAGCGAACTCTCCGTGCCGGCCAACCACGGCTCGCCCTCGATCCGCCAGTTGGGATGGCGATCCAGTCTGAAGAATTCGCCGGCGCGGTTTTCGACCAGCATGAGGCGTCCACTGCCGATGAGGTCGCGGCCGAGATCGAATGAATCTTCCAGCGTCTCGACCGGAATGATGTTCGACGATGCGACGCTGCCAGCCCCGCCCGGGTGGAAGAACCAGGCGTACGGCTGGTTCTGCTTGATGATCAGCGTGTGATCGTCCACGACCTCGATCGATTCAAGAATGTCGTGGTGCCATCCAAGGCCCGGGGCGAGGTTGTCGGCGGCGTACGCTTCGTAGCTCGCTTTGATGTCGCTGGCGAGCACGGCCCGTCCGTTGACCGGCGGCTTGTCATGGAACACCGATTCACCAATCGTGATTAGGTACTCCAACCCCTCCGGATCCACCTGCTCGACGTCAGTGGCAAGGAAAAATTCTGCGACCTGGGTGTCGAGCGGGACGAAGAAGAGGTGGTCAAAGACCGTGAAGCCGAACGAAATGTTAGGAATGAGAGCGGCCGCGCCGAAGAGGTTGAGGGTCGGCAACACGGCTCCGTGGGAGCTGTGGAGGATCCCATCTTTGGTGACCTCTCCCTCATCGACAGCCGTTGGGCCACCGTTCGTGCTGCTGCCGCTATCGCCGCAACCGACCAGCGCGATGGCACCGGCGCCGACCGCGGTCCCGCCGGATGCCTGCAGCATCCGGCGCCGAGTGATCCTCTGCCTCAGGTACTTATCGAAGACACGAGCCATCGTTACCTCCTCATATGACAATCTTAATTCCGGTAGCACGTACCCCGCGCGCTAGCTAGATGAATGCCATTCATGTATCCGGAAACGTACGTCTTGTCAAGCTTCAGACTCGCAACATGGAATCGATATTACGGTTCGCCGGCTTGACCGCCTACGGAGCTGAGGCCTAGAATCCTACGCGCCAGACAAGTGGCCCCATTCATGTCCGATATCCATCCGCTTCTGCCTGAACTGTTCGACCTCGACTTCGGCGACTTCGCGGATGACGTCCCACTCTACGAGAACTTCGCGAGCGCGGCGGATGCCGCTGTGCTGGAGTTAGGCGTCGGCACGGGCCGTGTCGCAATTGCGCTCGCGAAGAGCGGACTCGATGTCTGGGGAATCGACAACTCGGGCGCGATGCTCGAGCGCGCAACGTCGAAAGCCGAGCAGGCGGGCGCCGGGAATCTGCATCTGGAACAAGGAGACATGCGCACGTTCAAGCTTGGCCAGACGTTTGGACTGGTCTTCGCCGGGCTCGGCGCCTTTCACCACCTGCTCTCGAGCGACGAACAGACCGCGTGTCTCCGCTGCGTGAGCGACCACCTCTCGCCGGGCGGACTCTTCGTGTGCGACCTGCGGCCAATCTTCCACGATTCGTGGGAGACCGGCAACAGCACACCCCTGGTGCACGACTGGACGCGCATCCTCCCCTCGACAGGCGAGACCGTGACGAAGACGCGCACGGTTCGATCGGACGCAGCCGGTCAGATCAGACACCAAACGAACTTCTACGATCTGGTCGACGCGGACGGCGCGGTGCGCCGGATCGTCGAGGAGGTTGACCTACGCTTCACGACGCGATACGAGATGGAGGGACTGTTGCGCGATGCCACCCTGGAATTGGAACACGTCTATGGAGACTACGATCTCGCACCCTTTGATGAGGCAAGCGAGTATATGATCACGGTGGCGCGGAAACCGGAGGACTCATGATCATTGCCCTGGACGCCATGGGTGGCGACCTCGCCCCTGCCGAACTGGTCAGCGGTGCGGTGCTGGCCAAGCGCGAATTCGGGATCGACGTCGCGCTCGTCGGGTCGCCTGGGGCGATCCGCGAAGAACTCTCGAAACTCGGTGAGAAGCCGAGCGCCATCGAGATCGTTGAGGCGGCGGAAGTGATCCAGATGGACGAACCTCCGGTCCAGGCCGTCCGCCAGAAGAAGCAGGCTTCGATCAACGTCGCAATGGGCCAGATCAAGTCTGGCAGCGCCGCAGCCGTCGTTTCGGCCGGCAACACGGGGGCCGTGATGGCGTCCGCGCTGCTGAACCTCGGCCGGGTGAAAGGAACCGAGCGCCCTGCCCTTGGAGCGATGGCACCGTTCACCGAGAAGGGCATCCTGATCCTGGACGTGGGCGCGAACGTCGACTGCAAACCGTCCTGGCTGGTCCAGTTTGCGCAGATGGGCTCCGTCTATATGGAGAAGGTGCTCGGCATCGCGCGGCCTCGAGTCGGTCTGCTCAACATTGGCGAAGAGGAAACGAAGGGGAACGAGTTAACGCAGGAGGTCTACCGGCGACTGCAGGAAACCAATTTGGAGTTCGTTGGCAACGTGGAGCCCGATCGCGTCCCTAGCGGCGTCGCCGACGTACTCGTGACGGACGGCTTCACGGGCAACGTCGCGGTGAAGGTCACGGAGGGCGTCGCAGACTTCATCTTTTCGCAGCTCCGTGAGACACTTACGAGCCGCCTCCATTACAAGGCGGCCGCGGCCGTACTACGCCCGGCGCTGATGCAGATGCGGAGCAAGATGGACTACGCGGAGTACGGCGGCGCGCCGTTGTTGGGTGTCAATGGCGTCGTGATCATCGCGCACGGCCGCGCGGACTCGCAAGCGATCAAGAGCGGACTGCGGTTGGCTCAGGAGGCCGCCAGTTCAGGGATGCTTGAGGCGTTACGCGGCGCGCTCGTATCACCCGACAGGGACGGTGCGAAGGAGAATAGGGAGACAGCGGGGGCTACGAGCCGAGGCGAGACCACAGCTTGAGTGACTCACGCAGGTCGCGTCGCTTTGCGTCGTCCATCACCACGCCGTCTAGGACGCACTGCTGAAGGTGGATCTCCATGATGATCAGGCCAACCTGCTCGACTGCCGCACGCACGGCGAGCACTTGCGTAAGCAGGCTATCGCACGGTTCGCCGGGCCCGGCGTCGTCGCTACAGCCTTCCATCTTGTCCAGCATGCCCTGGATGCCCCGCACCTGACCTTCGATGCGCCTGAGGCGGGTCTTGGCCTGCTGATTGAGGTCCGGTTCAGTCATAGTTGACATACCCCTAGGGGGTATGATAGCATACTACCAGGAACTGTCAAGCCAGAGTGAGGAGAACATCAATATGGCAAAGCCACGAGACGTAACCGACAGCAACTTCGAGCAGGAAGTCCTCAAGGCCGACAAGCCGGTCTTAGTGGACTTCTGGGCGCCCTGGTGCGGCCCTTGCCGCATGGTTGCCCCTGTCGTTGAAGAGCTAGCGGATGACTACGCCGGCAGGGTCGAGTTCGTCAAGCTGAACACGGACGACAACCCGGACACGGCCGTGAAGTACGGCATTCGCAGCATTCCGACGCTGCTCGTCTTCAAAGAAGGCGAAGTCGCGGGTCAGATCGTAGGGTTCCGCCCGAAGAGCGATCTGGCAGAGCGGCTGGACGCCGTCGTTACCCCCGTCTAAAGGGGTAACGCCCGCAACGTGTCTGACAGGCACTACGACATCGTCATCATAGGCGCCGGCCCCGCTGGTCTTGCCGCGGGGCTGTACGCTGCCCGCGCCCGGCGCCGGACCTTGCTCCTGGAGCGCAAGGTGACGGGTGGTCAAATCGCGCTGACATCGACTATCGAGAACTACCCCGGCTTCGAGGAGGTCGACGGCTTCGAGCTGGGCCAGCAGATGCAGCGCCAGGCCGAGAAGTACGGCATGGAGACGGCGTTCACAGAGGTCACAGGCATCTCACAGAGGGACCGGCTCCACGCGGTCGACACGAAAGACGGCGCGTACACAGCCAAGGCCGTGATCTACACGAGCGGCGCCGACTACAACAAACTCGGCGTGCCCGGCGAAGCAGAGCTGACGGGCAAGGGCGTTTCCTACTGCGCCACCTGCGACGCAGCGTTCTTCAAGGACCAGGTCTGCGCCGTCGTCGGAGGTGGCGACGCCGCGATGGACGAAGGTCTCTTCGTCACCCGCTACGCTTCCAAGGTCTACCTCATCCACCGTCGCGACGAGCTGCGGGCGAGCAAGATCCTGCAGGAGCGCGCGTTCGCTAACGAGAAGATGGAGTTTGTCTGGGACACGGTCGTCACGGAGATCGAGGGCGCCGATAGTGTGGAACGTCTACAACTGCAGAACGTGAAGACCGACAAAGCCGCGACTTTGGATGTCACAGGCGTCTTCATCTTCATCGGCCTGACGCCAAACACGAACCTCCTCAACGGCACGGTGAAGATGGATGGGGGCGGGCACGTTTACGTGAACGAGTGGATGGAGACGGAGGTGCCCGGCCTCTTCGTGGCAGGCGACGTCCGCGTCAACTCTGCCCGACAGGTCGTCACGGCCGCCGGAGACGGCGCGACGGCCGCTATCCGCGCCGACCACTACATCACGGACAACTTCGGCGGCTAGTTCTTGTAGCGCCGAAGGCGACCTTGTCGCGCGAAACGGCCTGAGCGTAGACTTGCTACGGGAGTGGATGGAGCCCGGTGGCTTCCGCGGTCTTCAAAACCGTTGTGGGGTGGCAGCCCCATCCCAGGTGGGTTCGACTCCCATGCACTCCCGCCAACGCT
>JADFPV010000003.1 GCA_022562155.1 Chloroflexota bacterium | reverse complement strand
CCCGTACGAAGCGCCGCTCAACCCGGAAGTGACGCTCAATTCGGAGACTGATTCGGAAGAAGAGAGCCTCGGCCAGCTTGTCACGGCGCTCGAAAAACACGGATATCTCTAGCGCGAAACGAATTCTCGAGGGGAAGGATAGGCGATGACGGACGAACTCACTCCAGCACACGGAGGGCAGCTTATCAACCGAGAGGTCTCGGGCGATGAGGCTTCCGCTTTAGAAGAAAAGGCCGGCTCTCTACCTGCGCTTCGGCTCTCCTCGCGCGCGCTTTCTGACCTGGAGCTGATCGGCATCGGCGGCCTCAGCCCGCTCGAGGGCTTCATGACGTCTGATGCCTACAAGGCGGTAGTCGAGACGATGCGGCTACCGGACGAACTCGCTTGGTCGCTGCCGGTCACCCTCTCCGCGACGAGTGAGGAGGCCGAAACCTATTCCGAGGGCAGCCAGATCGCGCTCGCAGACCAAGCGGGAGCGCTCCTGGCTGTGCTCGACCTGCAAGAGAAGTTTGGCTACGACAAGAAGGCTGAGGCCGAGCAGGTCTATAAGACGGCCGATGAAGCTCACCCAGGTGTCGCCGCCATGTACGCCCAGGGCGATGTGCTGTTGGGTGGGCCGGTGACGATCTTCAAGCGGCCGCCAGCCGACTTTCAAGAGCACCGGTTGACACCCTCCGAAACGCGCGCCGCGTTCGCGAAGCGTGGCTGGAAGACCGTGGTCGGCTTCCAGACGCGCAATCCCGTTCATCGCGCTCACGAGTACCTCCAGAAGTGCGCGATGGAGATGGTCGATGGGCTGCTACTCCATCCGCTCGTCGGCGACACCAAGTCAGGTGACATCCCGCCGGACGTTCGTATGCGCTGCTACGAAGTGCTGCTGGAAAACTACTACCCCAGCGATCGCGTGTTGCTATCCGTCCTTCCCGCAGCCATGCGCTACGCAGGCCCGCGCGAGGCGATCTTTCACGCCATCATGCGCAAGAACTACGGCTGTTCGCATTTCATCGTCGGTCGCGACCACGCCGGCGTCGGTGACTACTACGGTACGTACGACGCCCAGAAGATTTTCTTGGAGTTCACAAGGGACGAGCTGGATATGACGCCGCTCTTCTTCGAGCACTCCTTCTTCTGCAAGCAGTGCGGCGGCATGGCAAGCAGCAAGACCTGTCCCCACGACGTCGAACATCGCGTCTTCCTCTCAGGCACCAAGGTGCGGGAGATGCTCTCCGCCGGGGAAGCGCCTCCGCCTGAGTTCAGCCGGCCTGAGGTTGCGCAGATTCTCATCGAATCGATGACGGAACAAGCAACCGCCGGAGGGAGCGGTGGCGGCGCCTAGCGCCTCAAAGCGCCCGGCTGGCGCTGCGGAGCACACTCTCGCCGCCACGATCGAGCGGGCGTCAGACGGCGACCGCGATTCCACGCTGAACCTGGCAAGCAGGGAGTTCGTAGCGTCCGTCGCGCTGCGCGTGCTCTATGTCGCCTTGGCGCTGGCTATCTTCGTGCTGGCCCTGGAACTGCTTACCTCGGGAGCCTCCAGCGCCGAGTCCGTGTTGTCGCGCCTGGCCGCGGACGGCTCAACGAACCTGTTCGGCTTCGGTTGGTTGGGCGCGTATGTGATGCTAAGCGGCTCGCCTGTGGCGGCGACGTCGCTCTCGTTGTTCAACGGTGGCGCCATTTCCGACCTCGAGAGCTTTGCCATGATTACGGGATCGCGATTCGGCGCGTCGTTCATGGTGTTGCTGATTGGCTTCCTGTACTACGTTCGCAACCAGAGAAACCCTGACGGCCTCTATATCGGCGTCGTCGCACTCCTCACCACGTTCACGATCTACACCCCTTCGCTGCTGATGGGCCTCGTTGCGCTCGACCAGGGCTGGTTCGACAGCATCGACGTCGGTGCGCCTCCAGGCGTTGCGACCGCTATCCAGAACACAGGCGGCAGCGTGGCGGACCGCGCCGCGGACGCGCTGCCCGGGCTGCTTGTGTTCGTGCTCGGCGCCGGCGCGCTGCTAATCGCCTTCCAGCTGTTCGACCGGGTGCTGCCGAACCTGGAGCCACCTGGCCCGCGACTCGAACGCGTGCTGGCATTCTTCCACCGGCCACTGATGATGTTCCTCATGGGTGGCCTGGTCACGCTGCTCACGCTTTCAGTCTCCATCTCGCTGACGCTGCTCGTGCCGCTCTCGATGAAGGGCGTCGTACGGCGACATGGAATCGTGCCGTACGTGATGGGCGCCAACATTACGACGTTTATCGATACGCTCTTCGCGGCCGTTGTGCTCGATGCGCCCCGAGCGGTGACGATCGTCGTCGTCCAGATGGTCCTGACGGCGGCGATATCCGTTGTCGTACTCGTGCTGGTGTATCAGCCGTACCAGACCGCGATTTTGGGGCTGGCCCATCGTCTGACAGCGAATCGACGTAGCTTCGTAGCGTTTCTCGCTGTGATCTTCCTAGTTCCGGGCGTCCTGTTGGCTGTATAGGAGTCATTCTGTGGCGAGCGCTCGAACGAGTGTGTTAGACTGAATTGTTGAGCAATTAGGTAGACTTATTAGAGAACAGGTTATGAAGGTATCTACAAAGGGCGACTACGGAGTGCGAGCACTCGTGGAGCTTGCTCACCACTTTGGTGAGGGGCCGGTGCAGAGCGCCCACATCGCGTCGGCGCAGGAGGTACCCGAGCCGTATCTGGACCAACTACTGACCACGTTGCGGCGGGCAGGGTTCATTCGCAGCGTGCGTGGGCCGCAGGGCGGTCACTCCTTGATCGACAATCCGTCTGAGCTGAAACTGAGCAACGTCATCGTGGCTCTGGAGGGTTCCTTGGCGCCGATGGCCTGCGTCGACGACCCGGAGAGCTGTACCAAGGAGGGTGGTTGCGTCCAGCGCGGCGTGTGGGAGCGCGTCCGCGATGCCACCCAGGAGATATTGGACAGCGTTACAATAGGAGACCTTGCAGAACAGGAACGAGAGTACAATCGGAATGGTGGACGCTACTACATCTGAGCTACGGAAGCTGAAGGCATCGGTGAGCGCCGGCGAAGAGATCGCCGGCAGCATCCTCGACGCCATCGGCAACACGCCGCTCGTGCGCCTTAATCGCGTCGTGCCCGAGGGATCCGCGGAGCTGCTCGGCAAGCTCGAGTCGAACAACCCCGGCGGCAGCGTGAAAGATCGCATCGCCCTCAGCATGATCGAGGATGCGGAGGCGACCGGCCGCCTGAAAGCAGGCGACACGATCGTCGAGCCGACCAGCGGCAACACCGGCATTGGCCTGGCGATGGTCGCCGCCGTAAAGGGCTACCGGCTGATCCTGACGATGCCGGAGGACATGAGCGTGGAGCGGCGCAAGCTGCTATCGCGTTTCGGCGCGGAACTGGTACTGACGCCTGCCATCGAAGGGATGTCTGGCGCGGTGTTCGCGGCGCAAGAGCTGGCCGAGAAGCACAGCTACTTCATGGCCCAGCAGTTTGACAACCCGGCGAACCCGGAGATCCATCGCCGCACAACGGCGCTCGAAATCCTCAAGGCCACCGGCGGCAAGATCGACGCGTTCGTGACCGGCGTCGGCACCGGCGGGACGATTACGGGCGTCGGTGAGGTCCTGAAACAGCACGACTCTAACATCCTGATCGTCGCTGTCGAGCCTTCCGTCTCACCCGTGCTAGCCGGAGGCAAGGCGGGCATTTCGGGCATCCAGGGAATTGGGGCCAGCTTCGTGCCGTCCGTCCTTAACCGTGACATCTACGATGAGTTGATGGTTGTCACAGACGAAGAGGCGTATGAAATGACGCTGCGGCTAACGAAGGAAGAGGGCCTCCTCGTCGGCATCTCCTCCGGCGCCAACGTCCACGCGTCGCTCCAGGTGGCAGCCAAGCTGGGGACGGGAAAGCGCATCGTGACGACGCTCTGCGATACCGGCGAACGATACCTGAGCGTGAATCTGTAGGAATGCGGGGGAAGAGATGAAGGTGACAGTCTACATACCGACTCCGTTCAGGGGCATGACGGGAAATCAGGCGAGCGTGCCCGTTGAGGGTTCAACGATTGCTGAGGTGCTGGACAACTTGGACGATAAGTTCCCGGGCGTCCACGACCTGATTTACAGCAGCGAGCACGAGATCCCGAGGCACATCAACATCTACGTGAATAATCAGGAGATAACGACCTTGGATGGGGATAAAACATCGCTTGAGGAAGGCGACCAGGTGGCGATCATCCCGGCCATTGCGGGCGGAGCCGGCAACTCGAACGAAGCCGCAGCGCAAGGGGGAGCACTCACCGGCGAGCAGGTGATGCGTTACTCGCGTCACATTATCATGCCCCAGGTAGGCAGCGCCGGCCAGCGCAAGATCCTCGGATCGAAAGTCCTGGTCGTCGGTGCGGGCGGTCTCGGCTCGCCGGTCGCGCTCTACCTCACGCTCGCCGGTGTCGGCACCTTGGGATTGGTGGACTTCGATGTCGTCGACCTGACGAACCTACAGCGCCAGATCCTGCACCAAAACAAGGATGTTGGCAGAAAGAAAGTCGACTCCGCTCGCGAGACGCTGGAGAGCTACAACCCGGACGTCAACGTAGTCACGCACGAGATGCCGCTCACGTCCGACAACGCGATCGAGATCATTTCCCAGTACGACATCGTCGTGAACGGCGCCGACAACTTCGCCGCGCGCTACCTGGTCAACGACGCCTGCGTCTTCCTCAAGAAGCCCCTCGTCGACGGCAGCATCCTGCTGTTCGAAGGCCAGTCGACCGTCTACCTACCGGGCAAGGGCTGCTATCGCTGCCTCTACCCGGACCCGCCGCCGCCCGGCATGGTGCCGAGTTGCGCCGAGGCTGGCGTGCTGGGCGCTCTCTGTGGCATCGTCGGCTCGATTCAGGCAACGGAGACACTGAAGCTGATCCTTGGTGTTGGTGAGTCGCTCAACGGCCGTCTCCTGATCATGGACGCGCTCAACATGGAAACGCGCACCTTCAAGATACGGCGCGATCCCAAGTGCATCGTTTGCGGCGACAACCCAACGGTCACCGAGTTGATCGACTACGATGCGTTCTGTGGCGCGGCCCCGGTCGCTGCTGTGACGGCAGAGGCATAGGCATGACGATAGAAGTCAACGTCACGTCGACCCTACAGACGCTCGTTGGGGCAAAGGCCGTGCAGGGCGAAGGCGATACCGTCGGCGCGCTGCTCGCGGACCTGAACGCGAAGTACCCGGGTTTCAAGGAGCAGATCAGCGGTGACGATGGCGAACTGCATCGCTTCGTCAACGTCTACGTAAACGACGAGGACATTCGCTACCTGGACGCACTCAACACGCCCTTGAGCGACAGCGATGTCGTGTCTATTCTGCCTGCGCTCGCAGGTGGCGTGTAGTCTCAGCCGT
The DNA here is from genome assembly GCA_022562155.1 of Chloroflexota bacterium. Classification (GTDB taxonomy): domain Bacteria; phylum Chloroflexota; class Dehalococcoidia; order DSTF01; family RBG-16-68-14; genus SZUA-185. Next base: position 65,805 of record JADFPV010000003.1, on the reverse strand, counting down.
GCTCTACGGCAACCTCATCGAGGCGATCGGCAACACACCGCTGGTCGAGATGCCGCGCCTCAGCCCCAAGCCGGGCGTGCATTTCTTCGCGAAGTTGGAGGGCCAGAACCCGACCGGCTCCGTGAAGGACCGCATTGCAAAGTACATGATCGAGGCCGCGGAGGAGGCCGGTGAGCTTGCGAGCGGCCGCACCCTCCTTGAGCCGACGAGCGGCAACACCGGCATCTCGCTGGCGATGATCTGTCGCATCAAAGGCCTCCGCCTCAAGGTCGTGATGCCGGACAGCGCGAGCGCCGAGCGGACGCAGCTACTGGAAGCCTTCGGCGCGGAGATCGTCTACTCGGACGGGGCCAAGGGCACGAACGGGGCGATCGCCGTCGCGCAGGAGATGGTGGCGGACAAGCCCGACGAGTACCACATGCTTTACCAGTACGGAAACGAAGCCAACCCGCGCGCCCACTACGAGACCACGGGCCCTGAGATCCTCAGGGACATGCCCGACATCGACATCTTCGTCGCGGGCCTCGGCACCGGCGGCACGTTAACGGGCGTCGGACACTATCTCAAAGAACGGCGTCCGGACGTCAAGGTCGTCGCCTGCGTGCCGCACCCAGGCGACCTCGTGCAGGGACTTCGCAGTCTGGACGAAGGCTTCATTCCGCCTGTGCTGGACCCGGAAGTGCTCGACGGCAAGATCGTCGTCGACTCGCGCAGCTCCTTCGCTGGGACCAAGGAGCTGGCGCAGGAAGAAGGCATCCTAGGAGGCATCTCGGCCGGCGCGGTGCTGCGCACGGCGCAGAAGGTCGCCGAGCGCATCGACGAGGGCAACATCGTCATCCTATTCGCGGACGGCGGCTGGAAGTACCTCTCGACATCGCTCTGGACCAAGGACTATGACGATCTGATCCAGGACGTCGAGGGCAAGGTCTGGTGGTAGAAAGCAACATCGGTGCCTGAACCAACCGCCGGTCGGCCCCACATGCCAGCCTACGGCATTACGCCGGCCGGTGATGGCGAAGGCATACTGCCTTGGAGCTGGGCCGTCGAGCGCCTCACGCAGGCTCACAACTATTGGGTCGCGACCAGCGGGCGCGAAGGCGCGCCACAACTCACCGCGGTCTGGGGCGTCTGGATGGATGCGGCCTTTTACTTCAGTTGCGCGGCGACTTCCCGCAAAGCTCTAAATCTGGCGGAGAACCCGAAATGCGCGATTTCTACAGAGCGAGCTGATGAGGCCGTAATTGTCGAAGGCATCGCCGAGTTGGTTGCCGACCAGGCGTCACTGGATCAGTTCAAGGCAGCCTACGATCCGAAATACAACTGGGAGATCGAGATCAACAAGGGGGGCATCTTCCGAGTGATACCTCGGGTGGCCTTCGCCTTCATAGAGCATCCCGACAAGTTCCAATCCACCGCCACGCGCTGGCAGTTCGCGTAGCTTAACTACCTAGCCGTTCCTCCAAGGGCCGCCGATAGTTGGTATTCTGGGGCGATTAGGAATGACGCTGTGCTGAAGCTCCCCCAAGACTACGTCGATGAGATGATCGCGCACGCGAAAGAAGACGTGCCGAACGAGTGCTGCGGCATCATCGCGGGCAAGGACGGCCAGGCCGAGAAGCTCTATCGTGCTATCAACGCGGAAGCGAGTCCCTATCGCTATAGCGTCGACCCGAAGGACCTGCTCCGTATCTATCGCGACCTCGACTCAAGCGGTTGGGACGTGTGGGTGATCTACCACTCGCACACCCACACAGAGGCCTATCCCTCGCCGACCGACGTTCGATTGGCCGCGTGGGAGGACGCTTATTACGTGGTGGTATCGCTGGAAGATGACACAAACCCGGTCGTCCGCGCCTTCCGCATCGAGGCTGGCGAAATCACGGAAGAAGAGTTGGAGATCGCCTGATGGCCGCCCAGGACGTTTTCCACAATGCTCATCACGTTTCGGGCGAGTACGTCATCGGCTTCAAGCGTTGAGCAACACCACCAAGCCTGTCTCCCTCACAATCGGCTCGCGCGAGTTCGTCTGGGGCGAGCGCACCTACCTGATGGGCGTCATCAACGTCTCGCCGGAGTCGTTCTGGAACGGCCGTTACGGCGATGAAGAAGCAGCCCTCGAGCGCGGGAGGAAGCTTGTCGAAGAGGGGGCCGACATTCTCGATATCGGTGGCCAGTCGACACGGCCGGGCTTCGACGAGGTGCCTCCGCAGGAAGAGGCGGAGCGCGTAGCGCCCATCATCGAGCGGCTGGTGTCAGAACTGGACGTGCCGGTCAGCGTTGACACCTACAAGGCGTCGGTCGCGAAAGCGGCGCTGGATGCCGGCGCGCACCTGCTTAACGACATCTGGGGCTTTCGCCCGCCTTCTAACAGCAATGCACCGGAAATGGCCGCCTTGGCTGTCGAGTACGGAGTGCCCGTCGTGATCATGCATAACCAGCGCGATCGAGAGTTCCACGATGTCATCGGCGACATCCGAGCCGGATTCGAGGCGAGCGTTGCCATCGCGCAGGAGGCCGGGCTCGCCCGGGAGCGATTGATCATCGATCCCGGCTTTGGCTTCGGCTGGACCCCAGAGCAGAACATCGAGATGCTGCGACGCCTTCCTGAGCTGCAGGCCCTCGGCCTACCGATGCTCATCGCGACTTCTAGGAAGTCGACCATAGGCTTCGTGCTGGACGATGCTCCGCCTGAGGAGCGTCTCCACGGCACGTCAGCCACGATGGCGCTTGCCATCGCGAATGGCGTCGACATGATCCGCGTCCATGACATGGCTCAGATGCGCGATGTTGCTCGCGTAGCGGATGCCGTCGTGCGCGGCTGGTCCCGCGATCCGTGACTACGGAGGTCACAACCGTCTACCTCGGGCTAGGCTCCAACGTAGGCGATCGCAAACGGCACCTCACGGGAGCGCTGGAGCGGCTGGCTCCCCAGCTGCAGATCGAAGCCATCTCGTCTCTCTATGAGACCGACCCGGTTGGCCCGCAAGACCAGCAAGACTTCTACAACGCCGTCTGCCGCGCGAGTACGCGGCTTACACCAAACGAGCTGTTGGAGCACGTCAAGCAGATCGAGCGAGACATAGGCAGGCTGGAGCGCGAGCGCTGGGGCCCGCGCGAGATCGATATCGACATCCTGCTGTATGGCGACCAAGTTGTCGAATCGCCGGAGCTGCACATACCGCATCCTGAGATGAACGATCGCGCGTTCGTCCTCGTGCCACTGGCGGAGTTGGCAGCTGACGTACACCACCCGGACGGCGGACGAACGGTTGCTGAGCTAGCTGCGGACGTTGATGCTGGGGGAGTTCGCTTGATTGAAGACCAGGGCTGGGAGAAGCCTAGGTCGTAGGCGGCTCGGAGTCTTCCTCTTCCAGGTCGAGCTCGGAGAGGTCCGGCTCCATGTTCGCCATGGTGTAGCCGATCCAGAAGAGCAGGGCTGAGATACCTGCTGTCGCCGCAAACACCGGGAGCGCGACCGCCAGGTAGCTCTTGCGCAGCATGCCCAAGGTAAACACCAGAAGCTGCAGACCGGAGACGGCCATCAAGATCATGCCGATCGATTGTGAGCGTTCCATCGTTCGCTAGGAGCTTTTCGCCTCGGCGGCCTTACGCAGGTCGGGCGGCAGGAGGTTCGGGATGCCGTCGTCGATGGGGTAGACCTCGCTGCACTTCGCGCAGGTCAGCGAGCCCTTGATCACCTCGTCGCCCTCCTCCTCGTCGATCTTCAACTCAAGCTCGCTCTTGCACATCGGGCAAGCCAGGATGTCCATCAAGTCCTTGCGCATGGCGTCCTCCTAGACGTAGCGCGGTCGTTGGGACGGCCGCGAAGCTGCCAACGCATTGTAGGATCGCGCAGCTCGCTAGTCAATGTGATGCAGAGTTGTAGCTGGCTTCGGCTGCTACGGGCAGTTGTGGCCTACTTGTTCCTGACGCTCCCAGTGGTCATGTAGCGTTAGGAGACCCGGAGCACTACGCCGCTCTCAGGCCGGAAGGCGATGCCGAAGTCTGCCGGGCAATCCGTTCTGAAGAACACCTGTAGGCCAATTTCAGGACTAGTGTCTCTGAGGTACTCCACCCAGGTGCACCCGTCGCCCCGGTCAGCAACGAAGTACTTGCCGTCCTTGCCCAACTGGACCTGATCGGCCGTCGGCAGGTCACGAAGCGGCACACGTGTGTCCGCCGTGGGTGCTGGCGGCTGCGTGGGCGCGGGCGGCAGTGTAGGCGCCGCGGTGGGCGTGCTCGTTGGGGTGGAAGTGGCAGGTTCTACAGAGGGTGATGGGGTCGCTTGCACAGCTGTCGGGTTTACGCTCGCCGTCGGCGTTGGCTCGATCTGGCCGGAGGAACCGCTACCACCGCCACATCCAGCAGAGAGAACGACGGCAACCAAGACGGCCACGCAGTAGATGGCGCGATTCTCTCTGAAGACAGTCCTGACGTAGTGACTTGATTTGAGTCCGCCCATAACACAGACGATTATACCTCAAGGCGGTCATCCGCTGGCGCGACGCTACCTCCTTCGCGCTACCTCCGCACTGCGCTACGATCAACGTGCCATGGTCAGCCAACATTGCGGCGACGATACGCTGCCCAGCAATCATGCCGTGCGTTTCCAAATGACGAACGAATACCCGGAGCAACCGCTCCGGGAATCTGGCAGGGCTTTATTTTTCGCAAACGAATCGCGTGGTGCGCAGCCGCATAGACGCTCTCTAACGCTCGTCCGTATTCCGTATAATGAGGCGCTACAGCCGATGTCCAAAGCTAATGAACGACACGAGATCGACCTGCACCGCCGCGTGTGCGTGATGACGCCGCACGTCGTCGATATCCGGCCGGCTCGCAGCGCGGCTGTCGCTCCCGCGATTGGCTTCGTTCTCGGCGTCTTGGCGTTCATAGCGGTCGTCTTCTGGATAGAAAGCTTGCCCTTCACGCTCACGTTGCTGCTGATGGGCGCCGCGATCCTCCTCGTGCCTTTTTCGGGCATGGGCTTCGTCTACTCCATCTATGGCGCCCACGTGGTCATCAACAAGGAGAAGCGTACGGCGGTCTGGCAGCAGGGCCTGTTGGGCATGGGCGTTGGCACCGAGGAGCTGGTGCCGTTCGAGAAGATCGAACAAATCGAGATCGAAGAGATCGGCGGCTCCGTGGACTCGGAGGGCGTGCACGATTTCGCGCAGTACGAAGTGCGAGTGCTGAAGAAGAGCGGCAAGAGGCTCCAGCTCGGCCAGGTGAACGTGAGTGGCGATATGCTGGACGACGGCCTCCGCCGCGCGCGCCACGTCGGTGAAGCGGTCTCGCGTCTGGTGGACAGGCCGCTGGAAGAGATCGGTATCGAGCCGCGCAAGCGGTATCGAAAGCACGAGCGGCGCCAAGAGCAGCCCGATAACTCGCCCGTCGCATAGCACATGGCCGAAGAAGCAAGCCCTCGCCCATCACGAGTCTTAGCTACGTCGTCCCCGCCTACAACGAGGAAGAGCGCCTCGCCGAGTCGCTCCAGAAGCTGATCGCGTACGCGGCGGCCCAGCCGTACAGCGTCGACATCATCATCGTCGATGACGGCAGCACGGACCGCACCGCTGAGATCGCGAACGAATCGATCGCGGAGCTGCCCGACGGCGTGACCGCCCGCCTCATCTCCTACCAGCCAAATCGCGGGAAAGGCGCGGCAGTGCGCACGGGGGCACAGGCCGCGACGGGCGATGTCATCCTCTCACTCGACGCCGACCTCGCGATGCCGCCCGAGGAGATGCAGAAGCTGCTCGACGCGCTCGTGTCCGGAGCCGACATCGCGATCGGCAGCCGTGTGAAGCCTGGGGGCGGTGACATGCGGGCATCGCAGCCGGCCTGGCGTCGGCTCGGCGGCCGGATGTTCGCCGTAGTGCGCCGCCGCTTGCTGCTGTCGGATATTGAAGATACGCAGTGCGGGTTCAAGGCGTTCCGCCACGAGGCCGCGCGCGCTCTCTTCCCGCGACAACACCTCGAGGGGTGGGCGTTCGATGCGGAGATCCTCTACATGGCCCAGCGCCTCGGTTTCCGGATTGCCCAAGTGCCGGTCGAATGGCAGCATGTCGAAGGTTCCAGCTTCAGGCTGGGCGTCGGGTCGGCGCTGCGTGAGGTGCGAGACTTGGTACGTATTCGCTGGCTGCACAGGGGTCTTACGCCTGCCGACCGGAGCTCCTAAACATTGACAGTTGAGCAAGTATGCAAGTAAAATTCTCTTTATGGGAGCGGAGAGTGCCGTCTCGGGCGATGCCAGACGCGTCGATGCCGTCCGCTCGTCCGTCATCGAACGCGGGACGGCCGCCGACGTAGCTGACCTCTTCCGCGTGCTCTCGGACCCGACGCGCGTTTCGATTATTCACGCCCTCTCGCTTAGGGAGCTCTGCAACGGAGATCTCGCGACGGTGCTCGGTATCTCTGAGTCCGCTGTCTCGCACCAGATGCGCGAACTTCGCCTGATGAAGCTTGTCACCGCGGACCGGCGCGGCCGCCAGGTCTACTACCGTCTCACCGACACCCATATTCAGCACATCTTCCAGGACACGCTGCGCCATGTGCAGGAGGATGGGTGACCTGACGGTCACCTCCGCATGACCGACGAACTGACGCTGTCTCGCAAATCCAACCGGCGGGCGCTTGCGTTCGCGCTGGTTCTGGCGGTGGCGGTCGTCGGCGTCGAAGTTGCTGGTGGCATTCTCACCAACAGCCTCGCCCTCCTCGCCGATGCCGGCCACATGGTGTCGGACGTGCTCGCCGTGTCGATCGCCCTGGTCGCGATCTGGATGGCGACCCGGCCGGCCAGCGCGCAGCAGACGTTCGGTTACCAGCGCGCCGAAGTGCTGGCTGCCGCCGCCAACGGAACGATCCTTTTGCTGGTCGCGGCCTTCGTATTCTGGCAGGCCGCCCAGCGTTTCTCCGATCCTCCCGACGTCAATAGCGGGCCCATGCTGGGCATCGGTGCCGTTGGGCTGATTGCAAACGTCGTCAGCGCGTTCATCCTGCACGGGCGTCAGGCGGAGAGCCTGAACGTCCGAGGCGCGTTCTATCACGTGCTCGGCGATCTCGCGGGTTCGATCGGCGTTGTCGTCGCCGGCGTGGTCATGCTGACAACGGGTTGGTTCCTCGCCGACCCTCTCATCAGCGTCGCGATCGGTCTGCTGATCGTCTTCGGCGCGATCAGATTGTTGTTTGAATCTCTCACCATCCTCTTGGAGAGCGTTCCGTCCTACATCGACACAGCCGAGGTCGAGCAAGCAGTCACGACGACGCCGGGCGTGGTCGGGCTGCACGACCTCCACATCTGGACGGTGACATCAGGACTGGTCGCGTTGAGCTGCCACTGCGAACTGACAGGCGACCGAGATTCGGATCAGGTGCTCGCCGAGCTGTGTGACATGCTCCACCAACGGTTCGACATCCATCACGTGACGATCCAGCCGGAGGTCAAGCTCCTGCATGGCGCAGGGACGGATCACTCGCTACCGCGATGCACTAGCGTGATCGGCCATGAGCACCGTGCCGCTGAGGCGGCCGTTCCTATCGATAGATAGCGCGGGAACGGGCGATCCAAAGGACGCCGGCCAGTACGAGTAGCGCGACGACGATGACAACAGCGCCGATTACAACGCGGACAAGCGCGGCATCGCCTGCGCCATCGAGCTCTGAGATGGCATCTCGAGAGAGTCGCTCGGATCGAGAGAACTCTGTGGCCGCGAAGGCGTCTGCGGATTCGCCCAGCGTGGCGTCAGGGTCCTTGCCGGCCAGCCCAATCCTCTTCCAGATGTCGCGGGGCTCGCGGACGCGAACGAGTGCGTCTTGGTAGGCGGCTAGGGCGCGCTCAGCGGCGACGAGCAGGACGTTCGCTTCGTCGAACTCCCACTCATCCAGCAGTTGTCCGATACGGGCCGGCAGCGCGAAGCCGGCTGCGCGGGCTTCGGGCCGGAGTGTCTCCAGGCGCTCTCGCAGGTCGCGACGCTGGTCCAGTCGCGGGCCGTGCGATGCGGGGAAGACCTCCTTGAGGAACAGCATGTCGAGCCGCAACCCGCTGGCTTCTTCGAGCAGGTCGAAATACCTCTCGCTGTCGATGCCGCCGCCAATCTCCGCGGCTGCGGCGTTAGCAGTCTGCAGCGCACTCAGGCCAACGGTCTCCTGGAGCGTCTCGAAGAGCGTCCGCGACCTGTAGTAGCCGGTCGTTTCGATCACCACGTCTGCTTCCGTGGCGCCGATGAGGTAGCGGCTGCGGCCCCAGTCATCGAGCTGCAACTCTACAATGCTCGCGGGAGAGCCCGGTTGGTTCGACTCCACAAGAACGCCCAGTTCGTCGGCGGCGCGTTCCGACATGAATTCGGCGAGCCCTTCGGCGATCCAGCGGCTCTCGAACGGCTGCGTCCAGAGGTGCGCCAGTTCGTGGATCGCGACCCTATCGTCGGCGAGCGGTGAGACGCCAATCACGCAGGAGTCGAAGATGCAGCCGAATGTTCCTTCATAGCCTGAGATGTCCTGGCGCCCACGCTCCGTGATCTCCAGTACCGTTGCCCCCTGGTAGGCGAAGCCGAACAGCTCCTCCAATAGAGGCAGCGCCGCCTTAGTAAGCTCCTGGATATGATCCGCCCACGCTTCCTCTCCGGGGAAGTGGCGGAGCGTAATCGACAGCTCGGCGGCTTGCAATGGGACCGAGAAGCTGGAGCTGGTCAGCACGCCGACGCGGGCGACCTCGACGAATGCCGCGACCTGGACGAATTCGGACGGCCCGCACAAAAAGAGGTCGGCAGCAGCCGGCGGACAGTCGAGCGCCTCTATCGTGACCTCCCAGTTGCTGTCGTTCGGCGTCACGATGCGGACATCGGCGCTGTCACCACTCGCGATCGCCGGGAGAAACACATAGCTGTCGGTGGCCAGTAGCGCCGTGGAGCGCGCCTCCACGATGTCGTACGAAAGCTGGAAGCCGTACGAATCGCCGTAGAACAGTTGCTGGTCAAAGGCGACTTCAGCTAGATCGATCGGACCTTCGCCACTTACATCAACGTTGACCTCAAGCCGGTCACCCGTGGGTCCGATACCGAGCACGTTCGTGGCGCCGCGGAGGATGGGAACAGTCAGGCTGTTGTAGTAGAGCAACGCGCCGGATCCACTTCGCATTGTGTCCGGGTCGTTGTTCTGGAGAGCGACCTGCCATGTGACGTGGATTGGGCCTTCATCCGGCGATACTTCGTAGGTGACATCGCTGGCGACGTGGAGCAGTTCGTTCGCAGCCGTCTGGTGAGGAGCCGCCGTGAGGTAGGTCACCAGCAGCAGGGCCGCGATCGGCAGCGTGGTCAGGACTCGGCGGAGCATGCTGCATTCATTATCGGATACGCGCAGAGGTTAGTACGAGTACGTGCTAGCCCTGCGGGCGGTTTCTGCCTTGGCTTGTGAGCTTTGATCGCTTGATTGGCTCGCCTTCGGCGAGCTTGGCTGTTGCTTGGCAACAGGTGGCGGGTGGCGAAATCGGGGGTATTGGTTGATTGACTCTGCCCTCACCCCCAACCCCTCTCCCAGAGGGAGAGGGGAGATGATAAGCGAATCGAAGTTTAGGCCGCTGCATTCTGCGTTGTGCATGGTGATCCAGTGATCATATGCGGCGCGAAGGATAGCTAGGAGGGCGATGTGGCACAGTCCGGCGTCTGACAGTGACGTTAGAGCGATTTCTGTTGACAACCTAAGGCAAGAGCATCATACTAGACCCCATCTACAAGCGGCCGCCAAGGACGACGGCCGCCACACAGTCCTCAGCCGTTGTTGGTCTAAGGGGGTTGCCAGCATGGCTCGATCGCTACTCAGGACCGTCACGAACGTGCCATTCCTGGTGCGTGCCGCGATCGCCGCGTTCATGTTCATGATCGCGGCCGGAGTGCTGTTTGGCGCGGCCGGCCTTAGGCCTGTGCCGCAGAGCGCCGAGGCGGCGCAGCTGAGCGAGGTGAGAAAGCTCCTCGCCTCCGATGGGCATACACTCCAACGCTTCGGCGGCAGCGTGGCTGTCAGCGGGGACACCGCTGTCGTGGCGGCATTCGGTGATGATGCGGGAGGCGCTAACGCCGGTGCCGCCTACGTTTTCCAGCGGGATGTTGGTGGGATAAATAACTGGGGCGAGGTAGAGAAGCTCACCGCTTCCGATGCACAGGCTGGCGACCAGTTCGGTTACAGCGTGTCGATCAGCGGCGATACCGTCGTCGTTGGGGCACGTGATCACGATACAGGGGGCAGCGATTCCGGGGCGGTCTACGTTTACGAACGCAACGAGGGCGGCGCGGACAACTGGGGCGAGAACAAGAAGCTCACCGCCTCCGACGCTCAGGCCGGCGACGAGTTCGGTTGGAGCGTTGCGATCGGCGGCGAAACGATCGTTGTCGGGGCGCGGAGAGAGGATGCCGGGGGCAGCGATGCCGGCGCAGCCTATGTCTTCGACCGCGACCAGGGCGGTGCAGGCAACTGGGGCCAGGTCCAGAAGCTCACCCCATCCATCGCCCACGCTGATGCCAGGTTCGGCTCTGGTGTCGCCGTCAGTGGCGACAACGCCGTCGTCGGGGCGGCGATCGAGGATACCGAAGCCGGCAATGCGGGAGCAGCCTACGTGTTCGGTCGCGATGAGGGCGGAACAGACAATTGGGGCGAGGTGAAGCGGCTGGTCGCCTCCGATGCCAGCTTTAGTGCCAATTTCGGCGAGAGCGTTGCGATCGACAGTAACACGGCCATCGTGGGGGCGAGACTCGATACCGGCGTAATTACGCAGTCCGGAGCGGCCTATGTATTCGTCCGTGATGAAGGTGGTGCCGACAACTGGGGCGAGGTCAAGAAGCTGGTGGCTTCTTCTCCGAACGCATCCGGTCACTTCGGAGTGAGCGTCGCCTTGAACGGCGACAGCGCCGTAGTGGGAGCCAACCGCGAGAATCAGTTCCAAGCAGCGACCTCCGGCGCCGCCTACGTGTTCGGTCGCGACGAGGGCGGCCTGAACAACTGGGGTGAGGTAAGCAAGCTGACGGCCTCAGACGCTAAAGACGGAGACGAGTTCGGCCGTAGCGTGGCGGTGAGCGGCAACACCGTCATCGTCGGGGCACACTACGAAGACACCGGGGGCTCACTCGCCGGTGCCGCCTACGCCTTCGACCTACTAGGGCCCAAAGGGACGCCAACCGACTTACCGCCTACGCCCTGCGGCGGCCCGTGCCCCACGCCAACATTCACGCCGACACCAACAGGCAACTTCACAGTCAACAGCACCGACGACGCAGGCGACGCAAGCCCCGGCAACGGGGTGTGCGCCACGGCCAGCGGAGACTGCACACTGCGGGCCGCCATTGAGGAAGCGAACGCCCTTGCCGGCTCTGACGTGATCGACGTGCCGGCGAATACCTACATTCTTTCTCAGGGACAGCTATCTATTACAACCGATCTACACCTCAATGGTGCTGGTGCTGCCACTACCGCCGTCGACGGCGCCGGGCTCAGCCGCATCTTCGACATCGCAAGCGGCGCAACCGTGGAGATCTCTGGTCTGACCATACGGAACGGCTGGGAATTCAACGCGGATGGCGGCATCAGCAACCGTGGCACTCTGACACTTAACGACAGCGCCGTCATCGCGAACTCCGTTGGAAACGCGAACGGAGGTATCGGCAATTCCGGCACGCTGACCCTCAACGACAGCACGGTCAGCGGTAATCGTGCTGACAATGCGGGTGGCGGAATCGGCAACGGCGGAGTTGGCGAGGTCGCCATTAATGGCAGCACTATCAGCGGCAACTCTGCTGGCGGGACGGCTGGCATAAGTAACAGCACAGGTGGCGTGGTGACCATCAACAACAGTGATATCAGCGCCAACTCAGCAGATGGTGCAGTTGGCGGAATCGGCAACTCCGGCGCGATGACCGTCAACAACAGCACTGTCAGTGGCAACTCGGCTAATATCCTTGGCGGCGTAGGCAACGCTGTAGGTGGTGTGCTTTCAATCACCAACAGCACCGTCAGCGGCAATTCAGGGGGCCTTGCCATCGGCGGTGTCGGCAACTCCGGCACGATGACCGTCAGCAACAGCACTGTGAGCAGCAATTCAGCCGGCTTCTTCGGTGGCGGTATCTACAACTCTGAAGGTGGCGCGCTTACCATCAACAACAGCAACGTTAGCGGCAACTCAGCAACCGTTGAAGGCGGAGGCATCCATAGTGGTGACGGCACAGTGACCCTGAAGAACACCATTGTCGCTAACAACACTTCGCAGGACTGTTTTGGCCCCTTTACCTCCGCCGGCCATAACTTAGATAGCGATGGCACGTGCGGTCTTGCGGCAACCGGCGACATCAGCAACGCCAACCCGCTTCTAGGCCCGTTGGCCGGCAACGGCGGCCCAACGCTGACCCACGCGCTGCTCGCCGGTAGCCCGGCCATCGACGCCGGCAGCAGCGACTGTCCGCCGCCAACAGCCGATCAGCGTGGCGCTCCTAGAGCGTCCGATGGCGATGGGGACACCGTGGCTACGTGTGACATCGGAGCGTTCGAGTGGTGCCCGGCGCCCGACTGCCCCCTGCCAACGACTCCGCCAACACCCATTCCCCCGACCCCGCTGGATACACCAACGGATACACCAACGCCGAGCGACACGCCAACGCCGAGCGACACGCCAACACCGAGCGGCACGCCGACACCAACACCGTGCGGGCCGGAGGGCTGTCCAACGTCCATACCCACCCCAGTGCCAGGAGAATGCCCGAGAGGAAACGACGACTTTGAACAAGGCGTTGTGGACTCCTTAGACGTTCCCTGCTGGGAAGCGGATGGCGAAGGGTTTTACATTCCCGACGCCGGACTATCTCCTACCGGCGGTTGGTGCAACCAATCCGGCACAGAGGTGCCTCAGGGCGACTGCGCGAGCGCACCGAGCGTTGTCGCACCTCTCGTCGCACCTCCACCCCAAGGGCTCCAAGCCGTCATGACCAACCAAGGCGCTCCCGCCACGCTCGTCCTGTACCGATGTCAGGTGCTGGCCAGCAGCCAGATAGAGTTCCAGCTGTATCTCAAGAACATATCCGGTGCCTACGTGACCACACCCACACTAGACTTCTGGTCTAGTCAGCAGTTCCGGGCCGACTTGGTGACTAAGGCAGGCATGTTGAGCGACCCATTTACGACAGATCCGGCAGACGTTCTCATGAATCTCTATCAGACTCAGCCGGGAGATCCGCTCACGTCAGGCTACGACCTCGTGACAGCTAACGCAGGCGCATTCATCGGACAGGAAGTCTGCCTGCGCTTCGGAATCGCCGTATACCGATTTATCTTGCATGTCGGTATCGACGATGTGTTCTTCAACTCGACACCGGCGACGGCTACGCCGACGCCTACATCTACCCTGACGCCAACACCGACACCAACGTTTGACCCAACAGACACGGACGAAGACGGCTGCACCGACCAGCGCGAGAACGGGCCGGATGAGATGTTAGGCGGCATGCGCGACTGGCAGAACCCGAACGACTACTACGACGTACTCGGTGGTGGAGGTGGGCCGCCGGACCAGATCATCGACCTGACGAACGACATCTTCGGCGTGATCATCCACTACGCGCCGACGGGTACCGAGCCTGAGTATGACGTGAACTTCGACCGCGGACCTTCGACCGGGCCGGATCCGTGGAACATGACGGCGCCGGACGGGGTCATCGACTTGTCGAACGACATCATGGGCGTGATCCAGCAGTACCAGCATAGCTGTCAGTGATGCGTTGATTGCCGGAGAATCAAGCCGGGCTGCAGTTGCGAAGCAACTGCCAAGCTGACCGAGGGTCAGCCGTGATCCAGCAGTACCAGCATAGCTGTCAGTAGACGGCTGAATCTGAGATTCAGCCTGGCAGGAGGCTTGACCTTCGGTCAGGGAACGCTTCTGCTGGGCTGTGGGTGAGGCTTCTGTGTTGACAACCTACAGCAAGACGCCCATACTAGGCGGCAGCTACCGGCCGCGAAGGACGACGGCCTCGATACGATCCTCGGCCGTTATTGGGGTTTGGAGGATTGCCAGCATGACTCGATCTCACTTCAGAATCGTAACGGTTGGCGCGGCGCTGCTAATCATCGCGTTGGGAGTCGTCTTCCTAGGCCCGGCGAGTTTCGGCCCAAGCACTACTGGAGCAGCCGGCTTCACCGTTGACAGCACAACCGACGCAAGCGACGCCAGTCCCGGCAACGGCGTGTGCGCAACGGCCGGCGGCGCCTGCACGCTGCGGGCCGCCATTCAGGAAGCGAACGCTCTTCCTGGCGCTGACTTAATCAGCGTGCCAGCGGGCACCTACAACCTGTCCGCCGGACAGCTAACGATTTCGTCCGATCTCACCCTCAATGGCGCAGGCGCGGCCGTTACAGCCGTCGATGGCGCCGGGCTCAGCGCAGTATTCGCTATTAGCGGCACGGTGGAGATGTCAGGTCTGACCATCCGAAACGGCTTCGCCTCCGACGACTACTACGCTGCAGGCATCCACAACGGGGGCACGCTGACTCTCAACAGCGTCACCGTCAGCGGCAATTCTGCCTCGGGCGACTACAGCGCCGGCGGCATCAGGAACCCCAGCGGCCGCACCCTAACCCTCAACAACAGCACGGTTAGCGGCAATACCGCGACCGGCGAGTACAGCACCGGCGGCATCGAGACCTTTCAGTCCGCCAAGTTGACCCTCAATAACAGCACCGTCAGCGGCAACTCGGCCCCCAACAACTACGGCACCGGCGGCATCCAGAGCTTCCAGTCGGCTACAGTGACTCTCAATAACAGCACCGTCAGCGGCAACTCGGCCTCTGGAATCCAGGCCACCGGAGGTATCCAGACCTATCAATCCGCCGTCTTGACGCTCAACAACAGCACCCTCAGCGACAACTCTGCCAGCGGCGGCAATGCTGTTGGCGGCATCCAGATCTACCAGTCCGCCACCTTGACCCTCGACAACAGCACCGTCAGCGGCAATGCTGGCACCAGCACCGGCGGCCTCGCGAACTTCCAATTCGCCAGTGCCACCTTGAAGAACACTATCATGGCCAATAACGGTGCGAGCGATTGCTCTGGTACCATCACTTCTCTTGGGCACAACCTGGACAGCGATGGTAGTTGCGGCCTCACGGGACCCGGTGACATCAGCAGCGCCAGCCCGCTCCTGGGCCCGTTGGCCGGCAACGGCGGGCCCACACTGACCCACGCTCTGCTCTCCGGCAGCCCGGCTATCGACGCGGGCAGCAGTGACTGTCCGCCGCCAGCCACCGATCAGCGCGGTGCTGCTCGGCCGTTCGATGGCGACGGGGACGCCACAGCTACCTGCGACATTGGCGCATACGAGACGTGTGTAGCGTGTCCTCTGCCAACTATCCCGCCAACGCCTATTCCTCCGACAGCAACGCCAACACCCATCCCACCGACAGCAACGGACACGCCGCTGCCCACGCCCACGCCGACACCGTGCCTGCCGGAGGGGTGCCCTACGCCGACGGCAACCCCGACGCCAGCAGCCAGTTTCACCGTCAACAGTACCGCCGACGTCGGCGATGCCAGTACGGGCAACGGTATCTGTGCCACAGCCGGAGGCGCCTGCACGCTGCGAGCCGCGATCCAGGAGGCGAACGCTCTTCCGGGTTCTGACGTAATCACGGTGCCAGCAGGCACCTACAACCTATCTGCCGGACAGCTAACCATTTCGTCGGATCTCACCCTCAACGGCGCGGGCGCTGGCACTACCGCTGTCGACGGCGGTGGGCTTGGCGGCGTGTTTTATATCTCGAGCGGCGCTACCGCGGAGATCTCCGATCTAACCGTACGAAACGGCTCAGCCATCAACGCGGGCGGGGGCATCTCTGTCGTCGGCACGCTTACGCTCAACAGAAGCGCTATCACGGGCAACTCGGCCGGCAACGTCAGCGGTGGCATTTACTACCAAGGCACGCTGACCATCAACGACAGCACGATCAGCGGCAACCATGCCGGCAACACCGGTGGCGGAATTGGTGACGGCGGGAGCGGCGCTGGCACGTTGACCATCAACAACAGCACGATTAGCAACAATGTAGC
The DNA here is from genome assembly GCA_022562155.1 of Chloroflexota bacterium. GTDB lineage: Bacteria > Chloroflexota > Dehalococcoidia > DSTF01 > RBG-16-68-14 > SZUA-185. The sequence goes on along the minus strand of JADFPV010000003.1, from coordinate 49,730 downwards.
GGACAATACGGGCGGAGCTCTCCGCAACAAGGGTGTGGCAACCATCAACAACAGCACGATCACTGGCAATACGGCCGGCAACGTAAATGGTGGCATTCAGAACGCGACAATAAAGAACACCATCGTTGCGGACAACTCGCCAACCGATTGCGGTGGCCCCGTCGTCTCTCTAGGCCACAATCTCTCCAGCGACAGCAGTTGCGGTCTCACGGGAACAGGCGACATCAGCAACGCCAACCCGCTCCTCGGCTCGCTGGCCGACAACGGCGGGCCAACGTTCACCCACGCCCTGCTCCCCGGCAGCCCAGCCATCGACGCCGGCAGCAGCGACTGTCCGCCACCTGCCACCGATCAGCGTGGCGCCGCTCGCCCGGCAGGTGCCTGCGACATCGGAGCGTTCGAGTCCGGAGTGGTAGGCCCGACACCGACCACCCCACCGACGCCAACTGTTACGCCATCACCGACACCGTGCGGCGGGCCGTGCCCCACGCCAACGGACACGCCCACGCCAACGAATACTCCAGTGCTACCGCCAGGCGACAAGCCGGAGATGGCGCTCACCGTCAAGGGCGCGAATTGTAATGACCCGGTTAGGCCGGTGAAGTGCAATGTTCCGCTGGGGAGTCAGTTCATCCTATCCGTGGATGTGCTGACAGCCCCGGCCGAAGGCTACGTGGGCGTCCAGACGTTCATCGACTACGGACTGAACCTGACCTACAAGAAGGGGTCCATCGCAGACGAGATCGTCTGGCCGGATCTATCAGCGATATCGGTCCGAGGCCAGCCTGGCCCGGGCCTGGTATTCCACGGCGCCCTCACCGGCCTCCTCCCGCCACTTCCAGTGAGCGATTTCGAGGGCACCGTAATTGAACTGCACATGAATTGCACGCCTGGCCCCAGCTCGAATGCCATCGTGCTGATTCCAGAAGGCGACCCGGTCGCCGGTACGAGCGGCACAGCGTTTCTCGCCGTGGATCCCCGGATCATCCTGCCGAATGTTGGCCCGCTCACGATCAACTGCACCGAGGTCGCTTTGGTCGACACCGATGGAGACGGCTGTACTGACCAACGCGAGAACGGGCCGGACGAGATGCTGGGAGGCATGCGCGATTGGCAGAACCCCAGCGACTACTACGATGTGAACGGCGATCAGGTCATCGACCTGACGAACGACATCTTCGGCGTGATTATCCACTACGCACCGACGGGTACCGAGCCGGAGTACGACGTGAACTTCGACCGCGGACCTTCGACCGGGCCGGATGCGTGGAACATGACGGCGCCGGACGGGGTCATCGACTTGTCGAACGACATCATGGGCGTGATCCAGCAGTACTTGCATAGCTGTCAGTGATGCGTTGATTGCCGGAGAATCAAGCCGGGCTGCAGTTGCGAAGCAACTGCCAAGCTGACCGAGGGTCAGCCGTGATCCAGCAGTACCAGCATAGCTGTCAGTAGACGGCTGAATCGCAGATTCAGCTTGGCAGAAGGCCTGACATTCGGTCGGGAACGCTTCTGCTGGGCTGTGGGTAAGGCTTCTGTGTTGACAGCCTAAGGTGAGAGTATCATACTAGGCGGTAGCTAGCAGCCGCCTAGGGCGACCGCCGCCACACTATCCTCGGCCATTGTTGGTCTAAGGGATTGCCGCCATGACTCGATCGCTTTTCAGGACCGTCACGGGGGGCGTGGCGCTGCTGCTCGTCGCAGCGGCGGTCATCTTCACCCTGGCAGTTACAGATAGTGGCTCCGAAACGGCCTCCGCGGCGACGGGCGGGCCGGAGATGGTGCTCACGATCAAGGGCGGCGATTGCGACAACCCAGTTCGACCTACGAAGTGCAGCGTCCCCACCGGCGCTTCCTTCACGCTTTCTGTCGATGCGCTCGGCATTCCCGCCGGCGGCTACACGCTGATGCAGACGGCCATCGAACTCGGTGGCAAGCTCATCTACGCAGCTACGGCATCCGGGCTCGACGAGATCGTCTGGCCGGACGCCGTCATCGTGACGCGCGCGCAGCTCGGCTCCGTGCTGATCCACGGTGCGCTGACCGGCCTGATCCCGCCGCTGCCGACCAGCACCTACGTTGGGAACGTCGTTGAGATCTCGATGGCGTGTCCGCTGACTTCCGTCGATTCACCGGCCACGCTCGACCTGCTTCCGGACGGACACCCGGACGCCGGCACGAACGGCGCGGCCTTCATCGAGGCCGGCACCGGCGCCCGCATCGTACCGAAGGTCAGCTCGCTGACGATCAACTGCGTCGCGCCGACGCCGACGCCGACGGACACACCGACGCCAACGGCCACACCCACGCCGACGGACACCCCGACGCCAACCATCACACCGACGCCGACCATCACCCCGACGCCGACGCCGTGCCCGCCTGAGGGGTGCCCAACGCCGACCAACACACCGACGCCGACACCGCCACCAGAGGCCGACTTCAACGTCAATAGCACGATCGACGCCAACGACGTCAGTCAGGGCAACGGCGTATGCGCCACGGCCGGAGGCGCCTGCACGCTGCGAGCCGCGATTCAGGAGGCGAACGCTCTTCCCGGCGCTCAGGTGATCGGCGTGCCTGCGGGCGTGTACTTCCTGTCTAAGGGGCAGCTGACGATTTCGACCGAGATCACGGTCATCGGCGCTGGCGCTGCCACTACTGCCATCGACGGCGCTGGGCTCTCCCGAGTCTTTGAGATCATGATCAGTGCTACAGCGGAGATTTCCGACCTGACCATCCGAAATGGCTCGGACAACGGTGACTACGGCATCGGCGCTATCTTAAGCTCAGGCACGCTGACCCTCAACAGAAGCACTGTCAGCGACAGTCATGCCGCCGGCGACTACGGCACCGGCGGCATCGAGAACAGAAGAGGCACACTGACCCTCAACAACAGCACTGTGACCGGCAATTCTGCGACCGGCTACGCCGGCACCGGCGGCATCCAGAGCTTCCAGGGCGCCAACACGACCCTTAACGACAGCACCGTCAGCAACAACACCGCGACCATTGGCTATGGCGCTGGCGGCATCGAGAGCTTCCAGTCCGCCATCCTGACCCTCAACAACAGCACCGTCAGCGGGAACGTCGCCGACGGCGACTACGGCACCGGCGGCATCGAGAGCTTCCAGTCCGCCATCCTGACACTCAACGATAGCAGTGTCAGCGGGAACTCTTCCGCCGGCGACCACGGCACCGGCGGCATCCAGAGCTTCCAACTCGCCACGTTGACCCTCAACAACAGTACTGTCAGCGGGAACTCTTCCACCAAGGCCGGCGGCATCCGGACCTTCCAGTCCGCCATCTTGATCCTCAACAACAGTACCGTCAGTGGGAACTCTGCGACCGGCGCTGGTGCCAGGGCCGGCGGCATCGATACCTTCCAGTCCGCCACCGTCACCTTGAAGAACACAATTGTTGCCAATAACGGTGCGAGCGACTGCTCCGGAACCATCACTTCTGCAGGCTATAACCTGGATAGCGACGGCACGTGCGGCCTTTCGGCGGCTGGCGACATCAGCAACGCTAACCCGCTGCTCGGTCCGCTAGCGAACAACGGCGGCCCGACTCAGACTCACGCCCTACTCATCGGTAGTCCAGCGATCGACGCCGGCAGCGGCGACTGCCCGCCACCGGGCACTGATCAGCGCGGTAAGACTCGACCGGTCGACGGAAATGGGGACAACGTAGCCACCTGTGACATTGGAGCGTTTGAGTGGTGCTCAGTGTCCGACTGCCCCCCACCAACGGCCACACCATCGCCCACGCCTCTGCCTCCGACACCAACCCCCGACCTAACGGACACGGACGGCGATGGCTGCTCTGACCAGCGCGAGAACGGGCCGGATGAGATGCTAGGCGGCATGCGTGACTGGCAAAACCCGAACGACTACTACGATGTGCTAGGAGGGGGCGGCGGGCCACCGGACCAGATCATTGACCTTACGAACGACATCTTCGGCGTGATCATCCACTACGCGCCGACGGGTACAGAGCCGACCTACGACGTCAACTTCGACCGCGGCCCATCGACCGGCCCGAACGTCTGGAACATGACGGCGCCGGACGGGGTCATCGACTTGTCGAACGACATCATGGGCGTGATCCAGCAGTACCAGCATAGCTGTCAGTAGACGGCTGAATCTGAGATTCAGCTTGGCAGAAGCGAAGCTTCTGCAGGCTGGCTGATGAGGTGCGGGCTAGCTTGGCTGAAGCTAAGCTTCGGCAGCAGGCTGTTACGCGTAGAGGTTTGCGACAAATCTGGGCGGCTGATAGACTTGATCTGCCGGCATCTACCTCGTTGGAAACAAGCCGGCGGACCGCACGGGCCCTCGCCCGGAGGTACGTTTGAGCGAGACTCTTCGAGAGTCCTGCGGCGTGTTTGGGGTGTTCGCACCTGGCGAAGACGTCGCAAGAATCACCTTCTACGGTCTCTACGCGCTGCAGCATCGAGGGCAAGAGAGCGCGGGGATCGCCTCAGCTAACGACAGACGCCTCTACGTCAAGACGGGCATGGGCCTGGTTTCGCAGGTCTTCGATGAAGACGACCTTCGTTCCCTTCCCGGCAAGATGGCCATCGGCCACACGCGCTACTCCACCACCGGCTCCAGCGGCGTAGAAAACGCCCAGCCTTGCCAGATCGAGGTCGCGGATGAAACGCTCGCGCTGGGCCACAACGGCAATCTGGTGAACGCGGCTGTCCTGCGCACCGACCTAGAGGAGCAGGGTATCGAGTTCAGAACCGGCACAGACTCAGAAGTGATCTCGCAGGCGCTGATAAACGCACCGGGGACAACATGGGAGGAGCGCTGGACGCACCTCATGCGACGCTTGAGCGGCTCCTATTCGCTCGTCGTGCTGACCACGAAGGAGCTGATGGCGGCGCGCGACCCGATGGGCAACCGGCCGCTCTGCCTCGGGACGATCGATGGTGGCTGGGTCGTCGCGTCGGAGAGTTGCGCATTCGACCATATGGGCGCCACGTTCGTGCGCGAACTTGAGCCGGGAGAAGTCGTACGTATCACGGAGGACGGCGTCGAGAGCTTCCAGGCCGCCGAACCGAAGAGCGCGTTTTGCATCTTCGAGTACGTCTATTTCGCGCGGCCGGACAGCGTGATCAACGGCAAGCTCATCTATCCGGTGCGAATGGAGCTTGGCGCGCAGTTGGCGCGCGAGCATCCGCTCGATGCGGACATCGTCATCGGCGTGCCAGACTCCGCGACCGCTGCTGCTGTGGGCTATGCGCAGGAATCGGGCATCCCCTTCGTTGAGGGGCTGGTGAAAAACCGCTACGTCGGCCGCACATTCATTCAGCCCGACCAGCGTATCCGCGAAATGGGCGTTCAGCTCAAGTACAACCCGCTGCCGGAGCTGCTCGAAGGACGGCGCGTGATCCTCGTGGACGACAGCATCGTGCGCGCCACGACCACGCCGCGCGTCGTGGCGATGCTTCGCAAGGCGGGCGCGAAGGAAGTGCACATGCGCATCACGTTCCCACCGATCATCTCGCCGTGCTTCTTCGGCATCGATTTTGGGACCCGCTGGGAGCTGATCGCTGGACGACTGAACGACGTCGAGGAGATCCGAGAGCATATCGGCGCGGACACACTGGGCTACCTGAGCGTGGACGGTCTGATCGAGGCCATCGGCTCGCCGAAGGACAAGTCCTGCCTCGCTTGCTTCACTGGGGACTACCCGATCCCGGTACCACTGCAAATGGACAAGCTGGCTCTGGAGCCTGCGGGAGGCCGCGACCGCGACGAGGTCGAGTGGCTGGAAACCGTGCCATCCGTCTCGCGACGCTCGTGACCGCGTCGTGACCGCGCTGTGACGGGCAAGAACGGCCAACCGTCCCTCACTTACGCAGACGCCGGCGTCAACCTGGAGGCAAGAGCGAAGTTCGTCGAGCGCCTTGGCCCAATCGCGAAGGCGACGCACGGCCCGCAGGTGCTTTCCGGCGTTGGGCCCTTCGGCGGCATGTTCAAGCTCGGCGACTACAAGGAGCCGGTGCTCGTCTCAAGCACCGACAGCGTCGGGACGAAGGTGAAGATCGCATCGCTGCTCGGCCGCTTCGACACGATCGGCATCGACCTCGTCAACCAGAGCGTGGACGACATCATCACGACGGGCGCTGAACCGCTCTTTTTCCTCGACTACATCGCCTCGTCGTCGCTCAGCCTCGATGAGAAAGAGTCGCTTGTGCAGGGCGTTGCGGACGCGTGTAAAGCCGCCGGCTGCGCGCTGATCGGCGGCGAGACGGCGGACATGCCGGACGTGTACGCGCCCGGCGACCTCGACTTCGTCGGCTTCGTCGTCGGAGCCGTCGAGCAGAGCGCCATCATAGATGGCTCGGCCATCAAGGACGGTGACGCCCTGCTCGCGCTGCCATCTAGCGGGCTCCACACGAACGGCTATTCGCTCGTCCGGCGTGTGTTCTCCGTCGGAATCGACGAAGACCCTGCGACCGAACGCGCACGGCTCGAACGCGAAGAGCCGGAACTTGGCTCCACGCTCGGTGAGGCGCTGCTCATCCCGCACCGCTCGTACGTTGCCGAAGTGCAGGCCGTCCGCGAGCATCTCAAAGGCATCACGCACATCACCGGCGGTGGTCTGGTGGAGAACGTGCCGCGTATGCTCCCTTCGACAAGCTCAGGGCAGGCACCTGCGACAGGCTCAAGGCGGGGCCCTGGCCTCGGCGCACGGATCGACTCGACAGCCTGGGAGCGCCCGCCGCTGTTCTCGCTCATCCAACGCGAAGGAAACATCGCTGAAGAAGAGATGTTCCGCACGTTCAACATGGGCATCGGCCTCGTCGTCGCAGTGGAGCCTTCGGACGTCGATACTGTCCGCGCGAAGCTACCCGAGGCCATCGTGGTAGGTGAGGTGGCGGAGGTGGAGGGCGAAGAGCGCGTGGTGATCTCGTGACCATGCGCGCCATCATCGCCCCGTACGACAAGACCGGCGCCGCCGATCTCGCGCGCGGCCTGATCGAGCTGGGGTACGAGGTCTACGCGACCGGCGGGACGCATCAGCACCTGAGCGAGGCCGGCCTGGAGCCGCACAGCATCTCCGAACTGAGCGGCTTCCCGGAGATACTGGACGGTCGCGTCAAGACGCTGCACCCGGCCATCCACGGCGGCCTGCTCGCGCGGCGCGACCTGCCGGAGCACATGGCCGAGCTGGAGGAGCATGGCCTCGGCACCATCGACTTGGTCGCTGTTAACCTCTACCCATTCGTCGAGACTATTTCGCAGCCCGACGTCAAGCTCGAAGACGCGTTGGAACAGATCGATATAGGCGGGCCGACGATGCTGCGGGCGGGCGCCAAGAACTTTCCGCACGTCCTCACGCTTGTCGACCCTGAAGACTACGAGAGCGTGCTAGAAGCACTTCGCGCAGGCGAAGTGCCGCTCGACGTGCGGCGTAAGCTCGCCGCGAAAGCATTCCAGCATGTCGCCACCTACGACACGGCGATCGCGAGCTACCTGCGCGATGAGGATCTGCCGGAGAACGTGACGATCGCGCTGCATAAGCTGCAGGAGCTGCGCTACGGCGAAAACCCCCACCAAGAAGCCGCGTTCTACGCCAACGCGGGCGTCGGTGCGCCTGCCGGCATCGCCGCGGCCGAGCAACTCCACGGCATCGCGCTCTCCTACGTCAACATCCTCGACGCCGATGCCGCCTGGAGCGCCGCATGCGACTTCGATCAGCCGACTGTGGCGATCATCAAGCACGCAACGCCCTGCGGGCTCGCTGTCAGTGACAACATCATCCAGGCCTGGGAGGGCGCGTACCTCGGCGATCCGATGTCCGCGTTCGGCGGCATCGTCGGTATCAACCGGCCGGTCACGCGCGAGATCGCGAAGACGGTCCGGGCGACGAAACACCCGACGAGCGGCCAACGGCTGCTCCTCCACATCATCATCGCGCCCGAATACGACGATGACGCCCTAGAGTTGCTGCGGAAGAGCAAAGACCTGCGCATCCTGCGCGCTCCTCTGATCGATCAGTCGGAACGCAGATACGAATTCCGACAGGTCGTCGGGGGGATGCTGATGCAGTCACGGGACGCCGTGCCCGATACTGACGTGGAGCTGAAGGTTGTGACGAAGCGCAAGCCAACGGATGATGAGATGGTCAACCTCCGGTTCGCCTGGAAGGCCGTGAAGCACGTCAAATCGAACGCGATTGTGCTCGCGAAGGGCGGCTCTATGGTAGGAGCCGGCGCCGGCCAGCCGAACCGCGTCAACAGCGTTCACCTTGCCCTGCGCGCCGCCGGCGAACGGGCGCCCGGAAGCGCCCTGGCGTCCGACGCATACTTCCCGTTCCCGGACAGCATCGAGATGGCCGCGGAAGGCGGCGTGCGTGCCGTCGTCCAGCCGGGCGGTTCGATGCGCGACCAGGAGGTCATCGACGCTTGCGATGAACTGGACGTTGCCATGGCGTTCACGGGCTATCGGCACTTTAGGCACTAGTGCGCTACCCTTCACCGGCGCTACGGAAAGGACGAACGATGACGGTGGCTTTTGACCTTACGGTGATGCAGCTCGATGAGATCGTCGACGAGCTTGAGGCTGACGATCGCCGCGCCTTCGAGCTCGTGTTCCACGTCGGCGTCTCGCGTGGCGACCTCGTCCCGCCGGAATCCATGTACCCCTGGATCCGCGAGCATTTCGGTGAGGTGGAGCGTATCCGCCAGCAGAAGATCGTCAAGGTCACGAACATCGTGACGCTGGAGGGAGTCCTATTCAACTGGCTCCGGTCGTCCCGGCCCATCTGGCGCGAGGACCTCGATCTCGACGCCGAACTCGAACAAAGTGATGGGGAGCCGTTCGACGATCTCTACGCGCTCACGCCGGAAGACACGTTCGGGCGCGTCGAGAGCGAGCACTGCGTGACGGCGAGCAACATCGCCAAGTTCGATGGCTACCACGGCGTCGTGATCTTCAAGGAGAAGCATCCGCTCCGCTTCACGCGAGAGCAGATTCACGACTACCTGAACACAGGTGAACGCTGGGCCGGTCTCGCGCATCGTTCAGACCCGGCAGCCAAGTACTACTTCTTCCTCTGGAACTGCCTGTGGCGCGCGGGAGCGTCGCTCCTGCACGGCCACGCTCAGGTCCTCCTCGGCCGGGACATGCACTACGCGGCTATCGAGGCCCTGCGGCGCGCTGCACTGCTGTTCGAGGCCAACCACCGCCAGAACTATTTCGATGCGTTCTACAAGGCCCACGAGGTAGTGGGCGCGGGTTTCGAGCGTGACGGCGTCCGGGTCATCGCCAACCTCGCTCCGGTCAAGGAGCACGAGGTAATCCTGATGGCGAGCGAAATGTCCGACGAGCTGAAAGACCGCGTCTACGAGGCGCTGGCCTGCTTCCGCGATCGGCTGGGCGTGAACTCGTTTAACCTCGTGCTCTATCGTGCACCGCTCGCACCGACCGAAGAGAGCTGGGACGGCTTCCCGGTCATGGTGCGCATCGTCGACCGTGGCGACCCAACGACGCGCACCAACGACTTCGGCGGGATGGAGCTGTACGCCGCAAAGGTCGTCGCGAGCGACCCACTTAAGCTCGCCCGCGAACTGCGTGACGCGCTGCCGGCCTAGGTTTCGCTGCCGATGCCGCAGCTCGACATCATCCTCCCCGTGTACAACGAAGAGCACGTCCTGGCGGACAGCGTTGCGAAGCTACGCGCCTACCTGGAGGAGAACGAGTTCCGGTATACGTGGCGCATCGTCATCGCCGACAACGCCTCGACCGACGGCACGCTCGCTGCGGGAGAAGCGTTGTCAGGCCAATTCGAAGACGTAAGCGTCATCCACCTGCCGCGGAAGGGCCGCGGCCGGGCCCTGCGCAAAGCCTGGCTGGAGAGCGATGCCGACGCCGCCTGCTTCATGGACATCGACTTGTCGACGCATCTCGATGGTCTGCTGCCGCTCGCCAGAGCGGTGCTCGAAGAGGGCTACGACGTTTCGACCGGCTCGCGTATGACGAAGGGCTCGCAGATTGAGCGCTCGATCGGGCGTGAGATCACGTCCCGCGGCTTCATCTTCCTCATCAAGCTGCTCTTTCTGACGGGGCTCTCCGACACGCAGTGCGGCTTCAAGGCGATCTCACGCCAGGCGGCCCGGGACCTGATCCCGCGTATCGAGAACGAGGAGTGGTTTTTCGACACCGAGCTACTCCTCCTCGCCGATAAGGGCGGCTATCGCGTGAAAGACATCCCGATCCGTTGGATAGAGGACACTGACACGCGTGTCAACGTCCTCAAGACCATCCTGGAAGACCTCGCCGGCCTGCTCCGAATGCGTCTCAAGCGCATCCCTCAACGCGAAGGCTAGCCTCCGGCAGCCGTCCCTACTCTGCCAAGGTTCGGCGTTCCGGCCGTCACGGAGCGAACACCTCCTGAGGTGGTCCACGGGTATCGAAGGGAATTTCGATCGAAGCTTCAAGCTTGCATGTTGCGTCCAGCACGTGGAGCGTTGTTTCGCCAGCAGCTAAGAACTTATCATCGTTCCAGCTCGCGAGCGAACGTACGGACTCGAACTCCGCATCGCCGATAGTTTCCAGGTTCTGGGCCTGGAGACAGTACACTCTTGTGGCGTCTGTGAAGTAGACGCGCTCTCCGTCCGGGGAAACGGCAATAGGCCGCCGTACCACCCCGAGCGCCACGGCCTTGCCCCCCAGAAAGATGTCCCTCAGATGCCCCAGCAACGGCGGGCCTCCCTTTCGAGATACTTGCCGTTCAGCCACAACCTGTTGAGAGACCAGATCAAATTCGACAACGGTCGCTTTCAACACGTTTCCAACGAACACCGAGCTGCCGGCATCCACGACGCCGAATAAAGGGTCCTCGAACTCCCCAGGCAGCTGACGCCACTCTGCTTCATTCTCGGCGGTGACGACTACGATCGATGTGCTCAGGACAGGCTCTGACTTTCGACACAGAAAATAACGCCGTAGAGCCTTGGGTGTGCTGGACGCACCGCGCACGCAGCCGGCTAGATCGCCGCCCGGTAGAAATTCCGACAGGCTACCAGAACTGACGAGCATCTTGTTCATTCGGCTAGTGCCGAGGAGAACCGCCGCGTTGCCGCTCGAATCGATCGCCATGCTGATGTCGCCTAGCCGCTCTGGCATCTCACCCAGGTCAACCGACCGGATGATTGAGAGGTCCCGCGCGTCGATGAGATCCAGCCTGTATGATGTCGATCCATCGTGCGTCACGGCGATGCCCACTGCAACCAACCCGGGTTGTGGCAGGTGCCAGACGTGGATGCGGTTACCGGGCGAGAGAAACAGAAGTTCGCCAGCGCTACCTGTCGTAGATACGCCTTGCACCGGGTCGAGCGTAATGGGAGCCTGCTCGATACCGGTGTCACGCTCAAGGACGTGCAGTACGGGTACCAACACGTCACCAGAGGAAACGACGTCCACATAGATCAGGCGATCTTCAATGGAAACAACATTCTGGCGAAGGAGCCTCGCTTCGAAGCGGTAGACCTCGGAGGCCGTCTGCCGGGCAAGGTCAACCCGGACTAGGCTCCCAGACGTATCTATATACACGGCCCCTGAGAGCATCGAGCTGCCATCGCCATCATCCCCACGACTGCCAGCACACGCCGTAGCCGTAACCAGCAACGCGAGAAGAACGAGCAGGCCGCGTGTTGAACACCTCATCATCCGTGGATTTTTCCAGCCTGACGCCCACTCGTTTCGCGGCCCTGCTAACCGTCTGCCATCGGAGTCACGTTGGGCCGCCATAGTGTGCGTAGCGTAGCACACCACCACGTCTGATCCCTATCTAAATATTCTTGACAATAGGCGAACTCGATGCTAGGCTAACGCTTGTAAATAGCTTCACAATCCGATGTGACGCGAGTTCTGCTCGAATCTGAGTAGCAGTAGCGTAGCGAGGTGACTGTATGCCCTGGGACGTTGGGGATGTTGGCTTCCTGGCTCCTGACTTCGTCGAGTTCCTGGGGGCGTTCATAACGATGATGATCGCGTTCGCCATCCTGCTTGTACTGGGACAGTGGTGGGCTCGCTAGCCCGTATCCACAGGGGTAGCCATGGCAGTCTCTGAACAACCACCTGGCCCAGGACTAACGAACTGGCTGTCCGAAAAACTATTTCATAACTACATCTGGCGTTCAATCTTCCGTTCGGGCTACCCGAGCACGCCGCGCAACCAGATGCTTGTCGTCGCGACGAACGTCTTTCTCCATCTCCACCCGACACGACTCCACAAAACGCACGTCCGCATCACACACACGTACTGCCTGGGCGGCATCACGTTCTTCTTCTTCCTAAGCCTGACGGTCACGGGCGTGATGCTCATGTTCTACTACGTGCCGGCGGCTGACCGAGCGTTTCAGGACGTGGCCGCGCTGGAGACGAACATCCGCTTCGGCATGCTGATGCGGAACCTCCATCGCTGGATGGCGCACGGCATGGTGATCTCGGTCTTCCTGCATATGATGCGCGTCTTTTACACAGGCTCATACAAGCCCCCGCGCGAGTTCAACTGGCTCGTAGGCGTCATCCTGCTCACGCTGACGCTTGCGCTCAGCTTTACCGGCTATTTGTTACCGTGGGATCAGCTCTCTATCTGGGCGGTCACCGTGGGGATGAACATGGCCGGCACCGTGCCCGTCATGGGCCAGCAGCAGCAGTTATTGCTCCTCGGCGGCTTCGAGGTAGGCGACGCTGCGCTGATCAGGTTCTACACGCTTCACGTCATTGGACTACCACTGATTGCAGCCATTTTCATGGCCGTCCACTTCTGGCGCATTAGGCGCGACGGCGGCCTCGCACGGCCTCTGTGATCGATGGCCGTAAACGCGCAGGCGGTATCTAGCGAAGCGTCCGCGACACGACCTCGGCGTGAGCGAGAGCAAGAGCTACTCGTTTGGCCAGACCTCGTCTTCGTCGAATTCATCGCGGCCATGGTCTTCACGTTCATGTTCGTCCTGCTCTCGACCATGCTCGACGCGCCGCTGCTCAACCAGGCCAACCTGGATATCACGCCAAACCCGTCGAAGGCCGCCTGGTACCTGGTGGCGCTTCAGGAGCTGCTGCTCCACATGCACCCGGCCCTTGGTGGCGTCATCGCTCCAACCATCGGGCTAGCCATTATCGGAGCCTTCCCGTACATCGATAGGTCGAACGATGGCCAAGGCACTTGGTTCGGCACGCCGAACGCTGTCAAGATCATTCTGTTCTCCGGGGCGTTCGCATCGATCTTCACGGTTGCCTTGATCCTGTACGACCAGGGCCGCCACGTGAACGTCATCACGAACGTCGTGCAGCGGAGCGATAAGGACTGGCAGTGGCCGGGCAAGCTCGCACCGTTCCAGAACGTGCGCTCGATCCAGACCGGATGGGAATGGAGCATCCCCGTGCCTGTGTCAGCGCAGTTGGGCCCGGGCGAGCATGACGGCGAGCTGAACTGGCCCGACGACTTTACGCATGTCCCCATGCCGTTCAACGGCACCAGCGGGCCGGACTGGATGCGTTGGGGTCCGCCAACCTTCTTACCCGCCTGGATGCAGGCGATGTACTGGTATGACCTGAATATGAACACGCCCGCGTTTGTCGTTGAGCTGTTCATCCCGGTCGCCATTATGGTGATATTGCCTGTGATCATGATCCTGATGATGCGCAAGTTGGGGTGGATACACACCATGCGCGACGGATCGATCGGTATCTTTACAGGGATGATGGCCGTCTACTTCATTCTGACCATCATCGGAGCGGGGTTCCGCGGAGCGGGGCAGGACTTGGTCATGCCCTGGGACGTACCCCATATCGACTAAGACATGACGGAACAAGAAAAGACCGAAGAAACTCCTGAGGAGACGGCGCCGCAAGGCGGTGAGGCAACAGGCGCGGCGCCTGAAGGCGAAGCGAAGGAGCAACCCGCCGCCCCTGCCGACGCTCCTCAAGCCAAGGCCGCAAAGCCAGCCAAGAAAGAGAAGGAACCTGCCAAGCCTGGTGGCCCATCAACCGCGGTCGTCCAACCCAAAAGGGTGCCGGGCACGGCTATTGTGTCGCGGCGGCGCGTTCTGCAGCTAGGCTTCTGGAGCGGCATGGGCGCCATACTTGCCGCTGCGGGCGCCGGCTTTGTCGACTTTGTCTACCCGCGGGGCGTTGCCGGCTTCGGCGGCACGGTCTCCGTTGGCGCCGCCGCCGTCCCGGCTCCTGGGCAGAAGGTGCAGATTCCCGCAGGCCGCTTCTGGCTCGTCAACTTGACCGAAGAGCAGGGCGGCCCGGGCCTGCTCGCGCTCTGGTGGAAGTGTCCTCACCTGGGCTGCACCGTCCCCTGGAAGCCGAACTTCATCTGGCCGGACCCGACGACGGGCGCAGACAAGAAAGGCTGGTTCCGCTGTCCTTGCCACGGCTCGACGTATACCGACGCCGGCATCCGCGTCTTCGGTCCGGCGCCGCGTTCATTGGACACAATGGACCTAACGATCGGCTCCGACGGCCGCGTCTCGGTCAACACTGGCAGCACCACAGACGGCGCGCCGGATAACCCGGATAGAGCAGTACGCCTCTAGGCGTCGCTGCATGAGAGTCCTGTAAGGAGACGGATGGACACCGGCAAGCAAATTAACGCCATGGTCGTCGTCCTTCTCTTGACCGTGATCTCGGTCGGGGCCTACGCGCTGTTCGATCCCTTCCGCGCGGACACGGCGGAAGATGACCAGCTAGCGATGTCGGCCTACCGCGCGGGCACGACGTTCGCGCTGAACTGCCGCCTCTGCCACGGCGACCGCGGCGAGGGCGGCGTTATGGGCGGGCGTCTCCCGGCTGCGCCGGTCCTCGACCGGCCGGAACTGCAGGGTATCGATAAGGGCGTGTTCAACGTCGCCGCCTTCAATGAACAGTTCAATATGGTCACGAACGTCATCACGTGTGGCCGAGCCGGCACGTTCATGCCGACCTGGGGCCGCGTTCACGGCGGCACGCTTAGCGAAGAACAGGTCCGTCAGCTGGCCGTCTTGATTACCGGTGGTGATTTAGGAGCTGATCCGTACCAGGAGGGTGGCTTCTGGGAAGAGGCGCAGGATCACGCTGACGAGATCGATGCCGAAACGACGGAGCACTCGACGCTCCAGATGCCGGGCGGCTCGCTCAGCTCATCTGAGACAGACATCACGGTCAGCAACGCCGCGCCGCTTGCAGTCGATCAGTTCATCCGCATCGACGGTGAGCGAATGCGGATCGTCGACATCCCCACGACCGGCCAGCGACTCATCGAAGAAATCGGCCGGACGCCGGACGAACTGTTCGTCACCAGCAGCGACGGCATCGAGATCGGTGACATCATTCGTCTTGGCGCAGAGCTACTCGAAGTGAGCGGCATCCGTGAGGACGGCGACTTTGACATCGCACTGGATGCTTCAACAGGATCGGGCGCTGCCGTAATCTCTTTGGACGACCCGGCGTTCTTCAGCGCTGGCATCGTTGTCCGCGCCGGCAACGAACAGATCGAGATCGTTGGCCCCGTCAAGACCGGCCAATTACTAGCGATCGTGATCGGGCGAGCCCAAACGACGATCTCGGTAACGGGCACCGCGGGCATCGAGGTAGGCATGCAGATTCGCATGGGCGAAGAGCTGCTGGAAGTGCTCAGCATGGAGCCCGCTACGATCACAATCGAACGCGGCTCGCCCGACTTGGAAGGCAGTTCCACCACGGCGGCCACGCACACGTCCAACACTCAGATACTAGAACTTCTTGAACCACTATCAGACGAAGAGCTGGACGAAGGCGTCGAGCTTGAAGATCCTGACACCGGCCAAACGTTGATCGAAGCGCTCAGCGCGAACGCGACAACGATCGTCGTGAGCGGCATCGTCGGCATCTCGGCCGGCCAGACGTACCAGATAGGGAACGAGCTGGTGCGCGTGACAGAGACGCAGCCCGCGGTCCTGCGGGTCGAGCGCGGCGTCGGCGGCACGGACCGCGGCGAACACTCGCGACGCGTGTCGATCTTCGAGGGCAACCTCCTCGAGGTGGAGCGTGGCGTACTGGGAACGTCCGCGGCCTCCCACGAGACCGGCACTAGCCTCTTCTTCGATGTCCTCGAAGTCGAGCGTGAAGTAGGTGCCACGACGGTGGAGGACCATGCCAAGAACTCGGAGCTCTTCCTGGGCCAGGTCGTCATTGTGGAACGAGGCGTCTTGGGCACTGACCCGGAAGGACACGAGAACGGCACGCTCGTGCTCGACCACCCCGCGCCGCCGAACGCTCCGACAGTAACGGGCGCCACTTGCGGCCAGAACCCGCCGCTAGTGTCAGGTCCCGTTGACGGGCCAGTTGCCACGCCGCGGGATGACGCCGAGCAGGTCGGCGTGTCGCTCGTTGAGTTCGAAGTTATCGCAGACCCCATTGTCGCAACCGGCGAGCCGATCGACTTCACGGTGAACAACGACGGCACGACCGTCCACAACTTCCGCTACGTCGCTACGGGTCTGGCGCCGGATGCGCTCCCAGTCGACGGCCAGACCGTTGATGAGAGCCAGTTCGACGAAGTCGGCGGCTTTGCGGACGCACTGGCCTCCGGTGATGAAAGGGTTGTCAGTTCCGACCTAGCTCCCGGTACGTACGTGCTGTTCTGCAACGTGCCAACTCACTACGGACTAGGCATGTACACGGCCTTCGAGGTGACTGGCCCGTAGGTCCATCGGCACGGATTCTACTTGACCCGTCGCAATCCTCTTGGCTAGACTCAAGCACCTGCCAGCCTTATGGCATGTAGATACGAATTCTAATCGCTAGGGAGTGAGATCGTGGCGAACCAAGCAGGCAAGCGGTACCAGTGCAGCAAGTGCAACACGGAGATGATCGTCACCAAGGGTGGCGACGGCGACCTCTCGTGCTGCGACCAGCCGATGGAACAGAAGAAGTAGCTGAGAGGGGTAGGTTCAATGGCCAATCAGCTAGGCAAGCGATTTCAGTGTGAGACGTGCGCGTCGGAAGTACTTTGCATCAAGCCGGGCGACGGCGAAGTGCAGTGCTGCGGCGTGTCGATGCAGCTTATGCAGCCGAAGGTCCTGCCTTCCGCGGACTGAGTGCCTCCCGCCGGAGGCGGGAGGCTATTCGCGAACGCTTCGCGTTCGCGTGTGCGCTCAAGATGAAATCGGCGACCGTCCTTTAATGGGGACGGTCGCTTCTAGTTTTCGATGACCTCACAGCTTTTCCACAACGCCCGAGTGCTGACGATGGACGAGCGCGGCTCGGAAGCCGAGGCCGTCGCCGTTCGCGGTGGGCGTATTGTGGCCGTCGGTTCCGCCGAGGTGGCCGCGAACAGCGCTGGGTCCGACGCCGACCGGATCGATTGCGCGGGCGGCGTGCTCCTGCCCGCCTTCATCGACGCCCATTGCCACCTGCTGTCGTTCGCGGCGAGCCTGCGCTCGGTCGATTGTACAGGGGCGCGATCGATTAAGGAGATCCAAGACGCAATCAGGCGGCGTGCTACAGAGACACCACCCGGAAGCTGGATCCGCGCCTTCGGCTACGAAGAGACACGGCTTGCTGAGACGCGGCATCCGACCGCGAAGGACCTAGACGCTGCCACGACGGAGCACCCTGTGCGCCTTGTCCACGGCAGCGGTCACGCGCGCGTGCTCAACACCCACGCGCTCCGTCTGGCGGGGATAGATAGCAGCACCGAGGAACCTCCTGGCGGCGTTATCGAGCGCGACCTCAATACCGGCGAGCCAAGCGGCGTTCTGATCGGAATGGAGCGCCTCGTCGATCAGGCTGTTCCCAACCTCTCTTACGAAGAGCTGTCAGATGCGGTGCGCGAGGCCTCTCGCTGCTTCCTGAACGCGGGCATCACGGCCATTCAAGACGCGACACACACGAATGGGCCCTCCGAATGGGCGCTGTTCGAGCGCCTCATGGAGGACGGCTCGCTGCCGCTGGACGTCGTCATGATGGAGGGCTCCGAACACCTGGGCGAGCTTCCGGAGAGCGCCGTGGACGGCCGGCTGCGCAGGGGCGCGGTGAAGGTCATGCTGCACGAGCTAGAACACATAGAACCCGATGCCGATGAGGTGGAGGCCATGAACAAGGCCGTCGAAATCGCCCACGTCGCGGGACGACAGCTCGCGATACACGCCGTCGGCGAAGGCGCTGTCCGTGCCGTTGTCGACGCGCTGGAAGCTGCTCTGCAAGAGCAGCCGCGAGCCGATCACCGCCATCGCATCGAGCACTGTAGCGTCCTGCCCGAGGGCATGGCGGTGCGCATCGCCGAACTGGGTATCATTGTTGTGAGCCAGCCCTCGTTCGTGCGTGAGCGAGGCGATCGCTATCGACGGCTGCTGCCAGAATCTCAGCTTGGGCGGCTGTACGCGTTCCGGACGCTGTCAGAGGCGGGAGTGCAGCTTGCCGCCGGCTCCGATGCGCCGGTGACGAGGCCCGAACCGCTTGCCGCCGTAGCCGCCGCCACGGTCCGCGCGACAGCTTCGGGCGCAGCGATGGGCGCTCACGAGGCGGTCGATACTCTCACCGCGTTGCGCTGGTGGACGGGGGGCGCCGCCAGGGCGGCATTCCTAGAGGAGCGGGGCGTTCTGAGCGTTGGCGCTATCGCGGATCTGGTGCTTCTCTCTGACGACGCGCTCATGCTGTCGTCAGAGGAGCTACGAACGTCCTCGCCGAAAAGGGTGTGGCGACGCGGCGTGCAGGTGGCGCCAGATGTGCCCTGAAGCTAGTTTGCGTCTTGACTTAAGGCGAAATCGCCCAATATACTCATAGTACGCCCCGACGTGTCGGGGGCGTAATTTTGTTAGGCTTAAGACACGGGAAAGCGGGCCCGCGTGGCGCAATGGTAGCGCAGTCGATTTGTAATCGACAGGTTAGTGGGTTCGAATCCCCTCGCGGGCTCCACCACCTAACTAATTACGGAGGGGTGGGTGAGTGGCTAAAACCGGCGGTCTGTAAAATCGTTGCCCTGACGGGCTACGCAGGTTCGAATCCTGCCCCCTCCACCAGTGAGATTGACGCCGGAAGCTGGAAGGGCCAAAATCTAGAGAGAAGGGCGTTCGGCTCTGGCGCATACTGCGCCCACATAGCTCAGTGGTAGAGCACGCCCTTGGTAAGGGCGAGGTCATCGGTTCAATCCCGATTGTGGGCTCCAAGTGAAAAAGGTAAGCGGGCAAGAACAGCCCGGAACCGCCTGAAGGCTCGGAGGAAGGAACAAGGAGGAAGCAACGTAATGGCAAAAGAGAAGTATGAGCGAACCAAGCCGCACGTTAACGTAGGCACCATTGGCCACGTTGACCACGGAAAAACTACGCTCACCGCAGCTATGACCAAGGTACTCGGCTTGAAGGGTTGGGCGTCGTATCGTGATTTCGCTAGCATCGACAGGGCGCCGGAAGAGCGCGAACGCGGAATCACGATCGCTATCGCTCATGTTGAGTACGAGTCGGAGAACCGCCATTACGCACACGTAGACTGCCCGGGTCACGCCGACTACATCAAGAACATGATCACCGGCGCCGCTCAGATGGACGGCGCCATCCTCGTAGTTGCCGCCCCTGATGGCCCGATGCCACAGACGCGCGAGCACGTACTGCTCGCCAAGCAGGTCGAAGTTCCGAGTATGGTCGTCTACCTCAACAAGGTGGACATGATGGACGACCCGGAGCTGCTGGACCTCGTTGAGTTGGAGCTGCGCGAACTACTTACCAAGTACGACTTCGACGGCGACAACATCCCGATTATCCGCGGCAGCGCCCTCAAGGCGTTGGAGAGCGAAAGCGAAGACCCGGATGCCCCGGAATACGAGAGCATCTGGGAGCTGGTGAAGGCGCTTGACGAACACATCCCCCTGCCGGAGCGCGCCAAGGACCAGCCGTTCCTGATGCCTGTCGAGGATGTCTTCGGCATCAAGGGCCGAGGCACCGTCGTCACCGGCCGGATCGAACGTGGGGTGATCAACGTCGGCGAGGAGATTGAGATCGTCGGCCTCAAGGAGACCAGCAAGACCGTCGTCACTGGTGTCGAGATGTTCAAGAAGCTGCTGGACCAGGGCGAAGCCGGAGACAACGTTGGTTGCCTGCTCCGTGGCGTTGAGCGAGAAGAGATCCAGCGCGGCCAGGTGCTTTCCGCGCCCGGCAGTATCACCCCGCACACCACCTGCGAGGCCGAGATCTATGTTCTCTCCAAGGAAGAGGGCGGACGCCACACACCATTCTTCAAAGGCTACCGCCCGCAGTTCTACATCCGTACGACCGATGTTACTGGTGAGATCGAGCTGGAAGAGGGCGTCGAAATGGTGATGCCGGGCGACAACACGAAGATGAAGATCAAGCTGATTCAGCCCGTCGCCATGGAAGAGGGTTTGCATTTCGCCATCCGCGAGGGCAGCCGCACCGTGGGCGCCGGCGTCTTCACGAAGATTCTGGAGTAAGAGTTGGCCAGGAAAGACGACCGCATCGTAATAAACCTCGCCTGCTCTGAGTGCAGGTCGCGGTCGTACACGACCACGAAGAACAGGCGTAACGACCCGGACCGGCTGGAGTTGAACAAGTTCTGCCCCCGCTGCCGAAAACACTATCTCCATCGAGAGGTGAGGTAGGCAACCCATGAGCAGAGCGCTACGACGTCACCCCCAGGGTTCGAAACGCGGCCGGCGCGGGCGAGAGCCGAAACCGCAGGCGATTCGCCCCAGCACCCGGCCGCCTCGCCAGAGCGACAGCTCATCGGGCGGGGGTGTGTCCTCGCTCCGGCCAACGTGGGCGCTGGACATCATCAGTGAGTTGCGGAAGGTGACGTGGCCCAGCGCCGCCGACACTCGATATTTGACGATAGTCGTCCTACTTGTCTCCGGTGCCTTCGCCATCTTCCTGGGTGGCGTTGACATCTTCTTCAACTGGTTCATCGAAAACACGCTTCTTCGCTAATCCGCCCAGATCATGGTGACGCAACCCGAAGATACTGAGACTGCTGCGCCTGAGGCATCGGCTTCGAGCGCGCCTGCGGATCAGCCGCAAGCCGCGGCCAAGACGCCCGTAAAGGCCGCGTCGAAGGGCGATGCGTCGGCGGAAGCGGGCGCCGAAGGGACATCTTCCCGACGCGACGTCCCGACGGAGGAAGAAGCCTTCGTCGAAGGGCGTGTCTGGTACATTATTCACACCTACTCCGGCCACGAAAACAAGGTGAAGACCAACCTTGAGCACCGCATTCCCTCGATGGATGCACAGGATCTCATCTTTCGCGTCGTAGTACCGACAGAGGACGAGATCGAGATTCGTGACGGCCAGCGCCGAACGGTCTCCAAGAAGATCTTCCCTGGCTACATCCTCGTGCAGATGGTGGAGCTGAAAGAAGACGACCCTCTTTCGACCCAGGCCTGGTTCGTCGTCAGGAACACGCCTGGCGTCACCGGCTTCGTTGGTTCGGGCACGCGTCCAGTCCCCTTGGCTGAACATGAGGTGCGCCGCATCCTCAGTCAGATGCGCGTCGAGGAGCCCAAGATCAAGGTCGGCTTCCAGATGGGCGAGAGCGTCCGCATCGTCGATGGTCCCTTCCAGGACTTCGTTGGCCAGGTGGACGACCTCAACCTTGAGAAGGGGAAGGTCAAAGTGCTCGTCTCCTTCTTCGGTCGCGAGACGCCGGTCGAGCTCGACTTCCTCCAGGTGGAGAAAGTCTAGGCGTGGTGGAGCGATGCCGGTCAACCTGCGACTGCCTAGCCCTGCGAATCTCTGGACTCTTACCGTCATGCGCTTGATAAGAGGAGAGCGCGCGCTCGCAAAACTCAACAAGGCTACTGATGCTGCTGCTCAGTGTAAGGATTGCGGGCGGACTTGGCATGAGCACTTCGGCCGTGGCCCGTGTCCGTGGTGGCAAAAGGTAAGCAATGGCTAAGAAGGTACGCGCCGTCATCAAGCTGCAGATCGAAGCTGGCAAGGCCAACCCGGCCCCGCCAGTAGGCCCGGCGCTCGGTCAGCACGGCGTCAACATCATGGGCTTCTGCAAGGATTACAACGAAAAGACTTCGTCGCAGGCTGGTTCAATCGTCCCGGTGGAGATCATGGTCTATGAAGACCGCTCGTTCTCGTTCACGCTGAAGACGCCACCGGCCTCCGACCTACTGAAGAAGGCGGCTGGCGTCGAGAAGGGGAGCGGCGTTCAACTGCGTGAGAAGGCCGGCGAGGTAACGAAGGCCCAGATCCGCACGATCGCGGAAGTGAAGATGCGCGACCTGAACGCGGTCGACATCGAAGGCGCAATGCTCCAGATCGAGGGCACGGCGCGCAGCATGGGCATTGAGGTGGTCTAGGCATGAAGCGCGGGAAGAACTACAAGGAGAGGGCAGCGCTGGTCGACAAGACCAAGACCTACGCCCCCGAAGAGGCCGTCAAGCTGGCGAAGGAGATCGCCTTCGCAAAGTTCGACGAGACGATCGAACTGCACATCCGCACGGGCCTCGATCCGCGCCATGCCGAGCAGCAGTTGCGAGGCACCGCCCTGCTGCCCCATGGTCTCGGCAAAACGGTGCGCGTGCTCATGTTCGCTGAAGGAGACGCCGCCCGGATCGCGGAAGAGGCAGGCGCTGAGCACGTCGGTGGCGACGATCTGATTTCGAAGGTCGAAGGCGGCTGGACCGACTTCGACGTCGCGCTCGCCCAGCGAGAGCTGATGGGCAAAGTAGGCAAGCTTGGCCGCGTACTCGGCCCGCGTGGGCTCATGCCGAACCCTCGCGCCGGTACGGTGGTTGACGCGGACGGTGTGCAGAAGGCCGTCCAAGACGCGATGCAAGGCAAGGTGGAGTTCCGCCTGGACCGCACATCGATCATGCACGCACCCATCGGGAAGGCCAGCTTCGACGAGGATAAGCTGATGGAAAACCTTGCGACGCTGATGCAAGAGATCGCCAAGGCCAGGCCTGAACAGACGAAGGGCCAGTTCGTCAAGAGCATCTTCTTGACCACGAGCATGGGCCCGGCGATCCGGCTCGACCCGATGCCTACGTTGGCACTCACCACGAACTAATCCGGCTAGCGACCACCGCCTTTATGCCATGTGGATGTGGCAGTCGACTTCGACCATCACACCCTTAGTCCCCGGATGAAACGCATTCGTTTGGCGTCGTGCGATGGCACTGGACTCGTGATGAACCAGCGTCGTTGGGCGGCCGCTGAATGCTGAGCTTGCTTCGACGGCGTCTACCAGCTCACCAGGTTTCATCGACTTGATACCGATGCGTATCACCACATCAGCATTCTCATCGAGGACACTTCCTAGAACTCTCCACATGTCTGCGATCAAGGCCCAGTACTGATTTCGGTCACTTATGCGATCGTCTCGCGACACGACGCCGTAGGTCGGCTCCGGTGCGCCCCCGAGGAACCATAGCCTGAGCCATTGATCTTCCTCTGCGCTTGTGACGTCCAGGTAGGGAGGCGACGTAATAGCGAGACGAGGAGGCTTCGGTAGACTTCCGACGATGGTCGGTAACATCCTGAAGTCTCTGTGGAAAATCGTCGCAGAGTCTTCGGGGGGATCGGACGCGTAGCGGTATGCTAGCTGCGTCCGGAGCAGGCCAAACGTGTCGCGTGTGGGCGGCATCAGTTCATGGGCCTTCCAGTACTTCACCGAATACCCTGGTTTCGTACTGATTGTTCGAGGCATCTGATTGCTCAGATATGATGGCGAGGACATTTCTCCGTGTAGAGAACCCAGAGTCAGCGCTGCGATCATCGCGTCCACATTAGAGGACGACCAGCGTAGTTCCGCGCGCAAGAAGAGCAATTGCCTTAAGGTCCTTGGGGCGAACGCCAGCCTGAAAAAGCTGGGAAGAGCCTTCCGCTGTTTCTCCCACTCGGCTGGTTCAAAGTGCTTCTCCAGCAGCGTGAGACGCCGCCGCAGCTGAGATGCCGCCGGGGCGTTCGTCTTTGCGCGGCTGACGCAGTATGCGACTGGATTGACGTCACTCCCAATGGCCTGTCGCCGCATGAGTAGCGCTTGGAACGGTGCTGTTCCCCGGCCGCAGAAGGGATCGAGCACTAGGTCGCCTGGTTCTGTAAGCGTCTCGATCCACTTCTCCGCAAAACTCTCTGGGAACATCGAGAAGTATGGGCACAATGCGTGAAAGCGATGTCTCACTTGAGGTGCTTCCTGATGACGAACCTAGTCCACTTTCTGCACTCGCGGACTAATGTATCGTCCAGATCTCTCGTGAGCGCAGAAATTCGGCAGCGGTCGAACAGTACTCCGCCGTCAATCGAATCATCCTCCCACCCGCTATACGGTACTCGGTGAGGAGTGAAGAACAACCTAATCGGATCCACGGCGAGCGGTTTATGCATCCATTTCTTAATGAAATTGGTGGGCTGGAGTTCCGTTAGTTTCTTAGGCCAATCTTCCCCCGTTGCACACTGACCGAACCCGATGAACTTGCCAACACGGCCATCATTGAACGCTCGCCACACGGCTATGTCTAACTTGGCGTCCTTCTGGTTCTTCCTGGTTGGGCCGTCTTTAGAGCCGCCGCCCTCTCCAAGCCTGTTACACAGATCATCCAGGGCATCTCGAAAGCCTGGTGGTGCTACCCTTCGTGGGAAGCCAAACAAGTAGAATTGTACCCCAGCCGTCGGACCACCCATGTACTCGCTAGCAGCGGACCCACTGATTTTGTCGAACAGATCGAGCAGGTCGATAGTATCTGGTCCTGCATCCTTTCCGAACTTACTTAGCAAGAGAAGAAACGCGTAGATAGACTGGTCGTATTGCTGGCGTGCCTGAATGTATTGAGCGCTTATGTCGAACGCATAGCTGCTCGCAACGATCCCGCAGGCGTCGTGGCGGTCGCTGATCTCGTTAAAAGCCTCTTCAGCTAGAAGCTGACTGCGTTCGGAGCCCTTATCGGTAAACTTCTCTACCGAATCGTCCTCCCCAAGGGCATCAACCGATCCAGAGTGCCTGAATTCCTTGATTAGGTCCTGAAACGAACTGTTCTTGTCGGGCGAACTGAGGGCTAGCAGTTCTAGCCAGTCCGCATGTTTCTCTGGAGGTGCCGAAGCTGCAGGCGCAGCGGGTATCTGTGTCATTCTTGTTCCAGGAGGTTACCCTGTGCGCCTCTTCTTCCGGCGCGAGTCGTGAACCTTTATCATCGCCTTGTGGGTGTCGACAGCGAGTTCCCGAATGTCCTCCGCGGTGTCCAAGAGGTCGGGTTCGCCCTCATAGCCCGTTATGAGTCTTCCGCGCGCGTCCTGGAGCGACTGCTTCGCGGCAACAAGCGCTTCTCTGAATAACTGTTCGTCGCCTTTGCTAATGTCCAACGAGATTTGGAGAGGCAATCCCTTACGTAGCGCAGCTAGGCCATCTCTGCTTCCCAGCACCTCGGCGAGATTCCTAAGGTCAGGATTCTGACGCTGCACAATCGGTGGTTGTTCCTTGGTCTTGCTGCCGTAGAGCCAGATGCACAGCTCGCCGAACTCCTTGATCTTCCTCTTCGGAATGGGTCGCCGCTTCGAGTAACTGGCCTCACCCGAAATTCCCGTAAACTTCTGAATGCTAGGGTAGTCGAGTCCTGTGTAGAGGTGTGACAGGGCGAAGCGCGCTCTCCAGCGTTCTTCGCGGTCATACACACCGGCTACTTCGGCCTGCTCGAGGGCCATGAGGCCGCGATAAAGTCGGCGAACCGTAGAATGCTGATCGCCGATCTGTTTTGCAATCCGGTCGAGAGGGACTTTGAGCGTGTTCCGCACCCAAGCGATGTACCCGGCCTTTGCGACCGGTTGCCAAGCCTGCGGTCCGTTTACGTGCTTGAACCCAATGTACTCCCAAACAGCATTGCGTTGGCACTCGATAACGGGAATCTCCTGCAGACCGCGTCGTACTCGTTCGGTGATCCGAGGGAGATCTGTTGCTCCAAGCTGGCGTCGCAGGTTGCTGTTTAGGAGCAGCCGCACGGCGGCGAGTCTCCGGTTACCCTCTACTACGACCAGATGATCGTCGTCGCGTGTGACGAAAAGCGGTTCATGCTGGAAATAGCCGTTCGCGGCGATGGACATGGCAACTTCGTCAACGGCGAACTCGCGCCAAAGTATCCGGATGATGTCTTCCTGCGAGATGCCTGTACCGTTCTTTCGAAGCTGCTCCAGAAGGCGCGGGTTTCTCTCGTCAAATTGAAGCTCTGCTTGTGGTTCAAGTCTGGCCTCTACCGTTCCGTTGTTGCCTGGCATGTTCGAACCTTCCGCCTCCCGCGTTGTCTCACTGCTGAGGGCTGTCAATCGTCTACAATATAGACTCTTCCCATTGTCCTGTCACCCTTGCTAGAATCCGTGGGCACCGAGTTTGAATCTGAGGAGGAACAACTCATGGCCATCGATGCCTCTGCTGTCGGCAAGGAGCTGCCGGAAACCACCTTCGAGTACACCGACCGCGATGTCATGCTCTACGCCCTCGGCGTCGGCGCGACGGCGGACGAGCTGAACTTCGTCTACGAGAAGAACCTCCAGACGCTGCCGACCTTCGGCGTGATCCCGGCGTTCCCGGCGCTCGGTGGT
This sequence comes from Chloroflexota bacterium, assembly GCA_022562155.1. Classification (GTDB taxonomy): domain Bacteria; phylum Chloroflexota; class Dehalococcoidia; order DSTF01; family RBG-16-68-14; genus SZUA-185. Next base: position 23,197 of record JADFPV010000003.1, on the reverse strand, counting down.
ATCGGCAAGTACATAAAGTTCAACCCGATGATGCTCCTGCACGGCGAGCAGAGCATCACGCTGAACGGCCCCATCCCGACCAGCGGCAAGCTGACGACCGGTGGCAAGATCACGGGCATCTACGACAAGGGCTCCGGCGCGCTCGTCAGCATCTCCGTAGACACGAAAGACGAGAGCGGGAACGTCCTCTTTACGAACACGTCTGGCATCTTTCTCCGCGGAGAGGGTGGCTTCGGCGGCGATCGCGGGCCGAGCGCCTCCAAGAAGAACGTCCCGCCTGAGCGGGAGCCGGACCACACCGTCGAGTACAAGACCTCGCCGGACCAGGCGGCGATCTACCGCCTGTCGGGCGACCGCAACCCGCTCCACATCGACCCCGAATTCGCGAAGATGGGCGGCTTCGACAAGCCGATCATTCATGGCCTCTGCACCTTCGGCTACGTCGGGCGAGCCGTACTGCACGCGGTTTGCGACGGCGATCCGGCTAAGTTGAAGGCATTCGAGGTGCGGTTCTCCGGCGTCGCCTTCCCAGGTGAGACGATCGTGACGCGGATCTGGAACGAATCGGACGGTAAAGTACTGGTCCAGGCGACGACGGCCGAACGCGGCGAGCCCGTCATTTCCAACGCCTCCGCGACGATCGGGTAGTCCTGTGAGCGAACAAGAGAACATCGACCTCGTCACGCGTTTCTGCGACGCGTGGTCGAACTACGACATCGGCAAGATCCTTGAGTTCTTCACCGACGACGCCGTCTACCACAACATGCCGATCCAGGCGGTACAGGGCAAAGACGCCATTAAGGGCATGATCGAGCAGTTCATGGCAGCGTTCGATGGCGCCGAGTGGGAGATCCTAAACATCTCCGCGACTGGAGACGTCGTCCTCACCGAACGCGTAGACCACTTTACAGGCACGAAGTCGATGAGCCTGCAGGTGATGGGCGTCTTCGAGATCAAGGACGGCAAGATCGCCGCCTGGCGAGATTACTTCGACCTCGCCGAGTGGACGAAACAGATGTCGTAAGCTCTCAGTAGGTTGAGGCTTCAGCCTCAGCCCTAACGAGAGCCGTTCACGCTACAATGCCGCCTGCACAGCGGCATTACTCGTTCTTAGAAGGAGCAATACATTGGCCAAATTTCGGATCGGTATCCAAACCGGCCAGGAGGGCCAGGAGTGGTCCAGCCTGCTGGAGTTCTGGCGCTTCCTCGATACGGAGACCGCGTTCGACAGCGTTTGGACGATCGACCACTTTGTGCCGCCGACCCCCGGACAGGACCCCAACGGGCCTTGTCTGGAGGGTTGGACTGCCCTAGCCGCCGGTGCCCAGGCGACGGAACGGTTGCGCCTTGGCTGCCTGGTAACCGGTGTGACCTACCGGCATCCGTCCGTGCTGGCCAAGATGGCGGCGACGGTCGATCACATTTCTAACGGCAGGCTTGAGTTCGGCTTGGGCGCGGCCTGGCATGAGATGGAGCATCGCGTCTACGGCATTCCGTTCCACACGGTGAAGGAGCGCCAGGACCGCCTAGAGGAGGCCGTTCAGCTCACGAAATTGTTGTTCACAGCGAACGGGCCGGTCGATTTCGATGGCAAGTACTACCAGCTCAACCAGGCGCCGTTCTCGCCACGTTGCGTGCAGGAGCCGCACCCGCCGATCTTCATCGGGGGCGGAGGCGAGAAGCGCACGCTCCGGACCGCTGCCAAGTACGCAGACGGAATTAACATCATAGGCTCTGTCGACGTCGCGAAGCACAAAATCGAAGTCCTCGAGCGCCACTGTGAGGACGCCGGCCGCGACCCGAACGAGATTACGAAGTCGGTCTTCGGGCCGCTGTTCCTTACCGACGACGAAGAGCGCGCTCAACAGATGCGAGGCGCAATGGCTGGCGGCATGGCAGGCGGAGACGAGGAGAGCGCTGAGCGAGGCCTGGCGATCGGCAATGCGGAACACATTCTCGAGGTGATGGGACGCTTCTCTGAGATCGGCGTCAGCTACTTCATCATGATGAGCCGCCCGCCCTACAAGCAGGAACTCTACAAACGCATCTCAGACGAGATCGCCGTGCCCCTGAGCTGACATGGGCGCGATTGGCAAGTTCTTCCGCGACTTGATGAACCTCCACATCGGACAGCGTGGTATCCACAGCTTTAAGAAATGGCGCGACCGCGAGTGGTGCTCGTATTGCGGAAAAGAAGTCTAGAAGCTTAAGCCCAACTTGACTATAATGGCGCATCCCGGTGTCGCCGCCACATACGCGTATGCGAAGGCGTACGCGCGTAGTCATCACAGCAACGGGATACGCTAGGAGGACAGCTTGCCGGATCCCAAGTACGTGTATCTCTTCCCAGAGGGAGACAAAGACCAGAAGGACCTGCTGGGAGGCAAGGGCGCCAACCTGGCCGAGATGACGAACCTTGGCCTGCCTGTGCCGCCCGGCTTCACCATCACCACGGAAGCTTGCAACGCCTTTATCGCCGCCGGGAACTCGCTGCCGGACGGCCTCCTAGAGCAGGTCCGGACTGCGCTCAAGCAGGTCGAAGACGAGACCGGCAAGAAGTTCGGCGATCCGAAGAACCCGCTGCTCGTCTCCGTCCGCTCCGGCGCCAAGTTCTCGATGCCGGGCATGATGGATACGATCCTCGACCTGGGGCTGAACGACGAGACGCTCGAAGGCCTCATCGCCAAGACGGGCGACCCGCGCTTCGGGTATGACTCCTTGCGTCGCTTCATCATGATGTTCGGCGACGTTGTGCTCGAGATCGACCGTGCCAAGTTCGACACGATCTTCAACGAGGCGAAGGAGCAGGCGGGCGTCGACTCCGATGCGGCCATGCCGGCGGACGCGCTGAAGGAAGTCGCCGAGCGTTCGCGGGCGCTGGTGAAGTCCGAGACGGGCCGCGAGTTCCCTGACGACCCCATGCAGCAGCTCGAGCTGGCCGTTCGCGCCGTCTTCGACTCTTGGAACAACGCGAGGGCCATCCACTATCGGCGGATCGAGAACATCCCCGACGACCTCGGTACCGCCGTCACCGTGCAGATGATGGTGTTCGGCAACATGGGCGACGATTCCGGCTCCGGCGTCGCGTTCACGCGGGACCCCGTGACGGGCGAGCCGGAGATCTGGGGCGAGTATCTGGTTAACGCTCAGGGCGAGGACGTCGTAGCGGGCACGCGCACGCCAACACCGATCTCCGCCCTGCGAGACGCGAACAAGGCAATTTACGATGAGTTCGCGGAGATCTCGCTGAAGCTCGACAAGCACTACCGGGACGCAATGGACATCGAGTTCACGGTGGAGCAGGGACGGCTCTACATGCTCCAGTGCCGCGTCGGCAAGCGTACCACCCGCTCCGCGGTCACCATAGCCGTGGACATGATGCACGAAGGCGTGATCAGCAAGGAGGAGGCGATACAGCGCGTCGAACCCGGCCGCCTCGACGACCTGCTGCATCCGCAGGTCGACCCTCGCATCAAGACGGTGCCGATGACTGAGATTGGCGCCCAGGCGGAGCAGGCGATTGAAAGCAAGGCCGAAATGATGTTTGCCATGACCCACGACGGCGTCGAGCGCCTGAGGGAAGCCAAGGTGCTCCCCGCGACTGTGCTCCTCAGCTTTGTTGGCGAGCGCGCCGTCGGTTCGCTACACGTCTCAGAGTGGGAAGCCCTAAGCGACGAGCAGCAGGCAGGGCTGCTGGAAGAGGCGCGTTTTCTTGAGATCGCGAAAGGGCTGGCAGCGTCGCCTGGCGCCGCTGCCGGTGCCGCCGTCTTCCATCCTGACGTGGCCGCTGAGCGCGGCCATGATGGCGACGATGTGATACTCGTCCGCCAGGAGACCTCGCCGGACGATATTCATGGCATGCAGGCCGCGCGCGCGGTTCTGACCCAGCGCGGCGGGATGTCCAGCCACGCGGCGTTGGTGGCACGCGGGTTCGGGATACCATGCGTCTCCGGCTGCGAGGCGATCAGCGTGGACGAAAGCGGAGGTTCGATGGGCGTTGGGGACCTCACCATCGGGGAAGGCCAGATGATAACGATCGATGGTTCAACAGGCACGGTCCTCCTAGGCCAAGTTCCGACCGTTGCGCCCGAGCTGTTTCCCAAGCTTACGGAGTTCCTCTCGTGGGCTGACGACATTCGCCGCATGGGCGTTCGGACGAATGCTGATACGCCGGAAGATGCCGCTAAAGCCATCGAGTTCGGGGCCGAAGGCATCGGTCTCTGTCGCACGGAGCACATGTTCTTCGAGCAAGACCGGCTGCCGGTGATGCGAGAAATGATCCTCTCCGCGGCTGAAGCGAAGTCGCTGGAGGCGGCCGTGTTCGCTCTCGAGGAAGCGTTCAGCAACGCGACAGGCGAGTTGCGCAACATGCTGGAAGCTGAGCTTTCGGAGCTCCGTGCCAAGCTAGAAGGTCCGATGGGCAAGTATCGCGGGTCGTTGGAACGGCTTCTGCCGATGCAGCAGGGTGACTTCGAGGCGATCTTCCGTGTGATGGGCGAGCGCCCCGTGACGATCCGTCTCATCGATCCACCCATGCACGAGTTCCTTCCCGATCACGACGAACTCCTCGAATCCGTTGTCCGCCTGCGTGTCTCCGATTCGGACTCCGCGGAGCTACACGAAAAAGAGGCGATGCTGCATCGTGTACAGCAGCTGCGCGAGGTCAACCCGATGCTAGGGCTGCGTGGTTCCCGGCTCGGCATCCTCTACCCCGAAATCAATGAGATGCAGGTGCGCGCGATCTTCAGGGCGGCTGCCATCGTGGCCCAGGACGGTGTGGACGTTCATCCGGAGATCATGATCCCGCTCGTCGGCTTTGCCACCGAGCTTAAGCAGCTGCGGCAGCTGCTCGAGCGCGTCGCTAAGGAGACGTTGCAAGAGGCGGGCATCGACGTGCCGTACCTCTTCGGCACGATGATCGAGCTGCCTCGCGCCGCGCTCACCGCTGGAGAGATAGCTGCCGATGCCGAGTTTTTCTCCTTCGGTACCAACGATCTCACGCAGACGACGCTTGGCCTGAGCCGCGACGACGCGGAAGCCAGCTTCCTCACGCACTACATCGACAAGGGCATTCTCGCTGACAACCCGTTTGAGACGATCGATCGAGAGGGCGTTGGTGCGCTCGTCAAACAGGGCGTTGCGGACGGGCGCGCGGCCCGGCCCGGTCTGAAGATCGGTATCTGTGGCGAGCACGGCGGCGACCCGCGCTCCGTCGAGTTCTTCCATGAAGCCGGCCTGGATTACGTGAGCTGCTCACCGTACCGCGTTCCGATCGCGCGCCTCGCCGCCGCCCACGCCACGTTGGCGAGCGACGCCTAGCCTCGCCACAGACGATGAACGTATCCGAACTCCACAAGATTGCCGAGGGGCGCGAGGCGGAGATCTTCGAGTGGGAGGGCGGTACTGTCCTTCGTCTGATGCGTTCTAACTGCGGCCTGGAGTCAGTTGAGCTACAGGCTCGTGCGCTGCGGGCTGCGCACGATGCGGGCGTCACCGTTCCCATACCAGGTGACACGACGATCGTTGAGGGGCGGCATGGCTTGGTGATGGAGCGCATTGATGGGCCGGACCTGCTCACGCTACTAGGTAACAAGCCCTGGCATATCTGGTCGGCTGGCAAGACGACGGGCCGTCTTCAGGCAAGTCTGCACGAGGTTGTTGCGCCGGAAGGCCTTCCGAATCTAAAGGCCAGCCTCCAACAGGGCATCGAGTCATCGGACCGCGTTCCTGCGGCAGAGGCGAAGCTCGCGTTGGAGATGCTGGCGGACCTGCCGGACGGCGACCGGCTCTGCCACGGCGACTTCCATCCGGGGAACATCATTCAGGCGAAGGACAGAGACGTTGTGATCGACTGGAGCAACGTGGTTGTCGGCGATCCCGCGGCAGACCTTGCGCGCTCAAGGCTCCTGATCCGGATGGGCGAACCTCCGCCCGGGGCGCCGTTCCTCGTCCGGACTCTGGCAGTCGTGGGCCGAGGCGCGTTGGGCGTCGCCATTCGGCGGGGCTATAGGCAGCAGCGTGCTGTGGACGAGGACCTCGTTCGACGCTGGGAAGTGCCCGTGATGGCGCATCGACTGACGGAGTACATCGAAGAGGAGCGGCCTAAACTGCTCAAGCTGCTAAAGGAGCGGCTTCGGGAGCACAGCTAGGAGGAACACGATGGCAGACGCATTGCTGTATGAAAAGCACAACCACATCGCCCGGATCACGCTTAACCGCCCAGAGAAGCGCAACGCTATCGACCCGGAGATGATGGTGCGGCTGGGCGAAGCCTGGATCGACTTCGAGAAGGATGACGACATGCGCGTCGCCATCGTTACCGGCGCAGGCGATACGTCGTTCTGCGCAGGCGCAGACCTGGCGCGTCTTATTCCGCTCATGACGGGCGCTCGCCAGCCTGAGGACGAGTGGGACAACCGGCTTCGCAACGAGCCGGAGGTCACGCGGGCAGCGCTGCTACGTAACTTCCCGCTCTACAAGCCCGTAATCGCGGCCATCAATGGCTATTGCCTCGCTGCGGGCACCGAACTCGTGCAAGGTACGGACATCCGTATCGCTTCCGACAACGCGACTATCGGCTTGACCGAGGTCAAACGTGGCATCGTGCCCGCCGGCGGCGGCATCGCTCGGATGCCGCGCCAGATCGCGTTCGCTAAAGCCATGGAGATCCTGCTCGTCGGCGATGCGATACCGGCCGAGGAGGCACGCCTGATCGGCTTCGTCAACTACGTCGTCCCGCAGTCGGAGCTGATGGCGAAGGCGGACGAATTCGCGGTTAAGATCGCCGAAAACGGCCCGCTCGCGGTGCGCAAGCTGAAGGAGGCCGTCATCAAGGGCCTTGGTCTGCCCATCCAGGACGCCTACAAGATCGAGAGCGAGGCCGTCGCGCAGGTCATGTCGAGCGAAGACGCCCGCGAAGGGCCTCTTGCCTTCATGGAGGGCCGCAAGCCTAAGTTCACGGGCAAGTAAAGGCCGCGTCACCTAGTTGGCAACGTAGAGGAGGAGTGGATTGACGTTGGATGCGCCGGCGGCCACAGGGGAAGCGAACGAGGAGCTCCGGTTGGTTGTATTCTTTGTCGAACTTCCTGATGCCCTGCCAGTCGCTGACGGCAGTACGTTGGCCTTTTACACCGAGGAGCACATGGATGAGCTTGAGGACTTGGTCTTCAAGCCACTTCGTTCGTTAACATCCGTTCCTGGTCCTGGCACCAACAATGTGTTCGTATCTTTTCGATTCTGGCAGGTGGCCGAATCCGATTTGGAGTCTAGGCATCCATGGGAGGCAACGGACTTTGTTCTAAAGAAGATCATGCCTGACAATCTCAAGCCGCGGCGCGAGGCGGACTTCGAACCGCCCGCCGGGGTAGGGTATCGCACCGTAGTCGAGGCTGTTACGCCATTGGTCCGTTGTCAGGACGCCGATGCCATGACCGAAAGGCTCTCAGATGCATTCGATCGGTGCGAACGGCGCGGGCGCAGTTGTAGGTCCGGGGCTCAGAGTCGGTCTATTCCACGGTCACCGTCTTTGCGAGGTTACGAGGCTGGTCCACGTCACAGCCGCGCAAGACCGCAATGTAGTAGGCCAACAGTTGTAGCGGCAGCACCGTCAGCAACGGCAGCAACAGTGGCGTCGTCTCCGGCACTTCGATGACGTGGTCGGCCTTCTGCGCCATCTCGGTATCGCCTTCGTTGATGAGCGCGATCACCGTGCCGTCGCGTGCTCGCACCTGCTCAATGTTCGACCGCATCTTCTCACGCATGCCGTCTCGGACTGCGATCGCGATCGTCGGCATCTGCTCGTCGATCAGCGCTATCGGCCCGTGCTTCATCTCGCCCGCCGGGTAGCCCTCGGCGTGGATGTAGCTCAGCTCTTTCAGCTTGAGTGCTCCCTCCATCGCGACCGGGTACTGGAGGCCGCGCGCGAGGAAGAGGAAGTGGTGGTAGCTCTGGAACTGGTGCGCCAGTTCTTCGATTGCGGGTGCGCCATGGAGGACTCGTCCCATCAGGTCGGGCAGGTGGGCGAGCGGTCCGGTCAGTTCCGCCAGTTGGGTTTCGTCCAGGCGCCCGCGCACGCGGCCGATGTGGCACGCGAGCAGGTAGAGCGCGATCATCGACGCCGTCAGCGTCTTGCTGCTCGCCACGCTGATCTCCGGCCCGCAGCGGGTATAGACCGTCGCGTCCGCGACTCGGGTCGACTGCGCGCCCGGCGTATTGCAGATCGTGATCTGCGGCGAGCCGGCCCGCTGCGCTTCCTGCATCGCTTCCAGCGTATCGACGGTTTCGCCGGACTGCGCAACGCTTACGACGAGCGTCTCCGGTCCGACGATGGCACTGCGGTAGCGGAACTCCGATGCGTAGTCGACCTCAGCCGGCAGCCCAGCCAGCTCCTCGAAGTAGCGCCGGCCGACCATCGCCGCGTGCAGGCTCGTGCCCATCGCGATGAGCACGACGCGCTCGATGTTACGCAGGGTGTCGGCCGACATATCGAGGTCCTCTAACTGCACGCTCGGCGGGTCGAACAGGACGCGGCCCCGGAACGTGTCCAGCACGCACTCGGGCTGCTCGACGATCTCCTTGAGCATGAAGTGCTTGTAGGTGCCTTTGGCCGCCGCGACGGGGTCGAGCGGTACGGTCTGCGGTTCCTTGTCGATCGGTTCGCCGGCGGCGTCCCAGTAGCGCACACTCTCGCGTGTCAGCTCCACTAGCTCGCCGTCGTCGAGGAAGACTACCCTGTGTGTTTCGGGTAAGAGCGCCGGCAGGTCGCTCGCGATGAAGTGTTCGTTTTCGCCGTAGCCGATGACCACGCCGCCCGCATTGCCCACACGCGCCGCCACGAGGCGGTCCGGATCGTTCTTCGTGAGTGCCACGATCGCATGAGAGCCTTCGATGCGCTGAATGGCGTGCCGTAGGGCCTCGTGTAGCTCGTCGCCGTTCTGGAGGTTCGCTTCAATCAGATGGGCGATGACCTCAGTATCGGTCTCCGATGTTAGCCCATGGCCCTGCGCCATCAACTCCTGGCCGAGGTCGAGGTAATTCTCGACGATGCCGTTGTGGACGACCGCCACCTCCTGACTGCAGTCCTGCTGAGGATGCGCGTTCTCGTCCGAAGGCTTGCCGTGGGTCGCCCAACGCGTGTGCGCCAGCCCAATCGTGCCCGGCGGATGCACGCCCTCCAGGCTGGCTGTCAGCTTCGCGAGTTTGCCCTGCTGTTTCTTGACGTGTAGCTGGCCGTCGCTGTCGAGAACAGCGATGCCGGCGCTGTCGTATCCGCGGTACTCGAGCCGTTGCAGGCCTTCCACCAGCAGTGGACTGGCCTGGCGCGTGCCCGCGTACCCAATGATGCCGCACATGCAGCACTCCTTTCGTCGCCACCAGCGCGTCGCGAACCTATCGCGGCGCGAACGGTATCTATGTCTACCTTGGAGTTATGCTGTGTCTAGTGTGCGCGGCCTGCGTGGGGCAGGGGTTGCAGTTTCCCCCGGTACGTTGGACGGCTTTTTGGCAGGGATTTGCACCCCTGGTTTGTACCGGCCATGACGACTGTACTTGCCGGGAGGCCATCCGCCGAATGATTCGATAGACCTCCTCCTCGTCATCCCGACTGCCTGGTTTCACCAGCGTGGCCGGGATCTGGCGCTTACTCTACCGTGACTCGCGTCGCTCCGCGCGCTCTGCGTATCACCTCCTATCCTTGATCGCCAGGCTGAAGCCTGGCCTCCGGAAATCTCGCGGGCCGGGCTTCAGCCCGACGTCCCATTCTCGCTCAATTCGCGCAAACGCGCTACTACGGCGTCTATCGCTGAGTCTGGCGTCGAGGCGCCGGCCGTGACGCCGGCCTTCTCCTGGCCCTCCAGCCACTCGGGCTGGATGTCGTCGGCCGTTTCTACCTGGTAGGCGGTCGTGCCCTCTTCGCGGGCGACTTCGGCGAGGTGGCGCGTGTTCGCACTCTCGCTGCCCCCGATGACGATCATCACGCCGACCTGGTGCGCCAGCTCCCGTGCCGCTGCCTGCTGGCTCGTCGTCGCGTTGCAGAGCGTATTGATCACGCGCAACTCGCTGATGCGGTCCATGCGCTGCTCCAGCAGCGCGCGCACGAACTCGGCAAAGTGAGCCTCTGTCTCGGTCGTCTGCGACAGTACGCCGATGCGGGAAGGCAGTTCGTCGGGGAGCGACGCGATGTCTTCGATAGTAGGTATGGCGTAGGCGTTACCTTCCGCCCAACCGAGCACGCCGCGCGTCTCTTTGTGGTTCGGATCGCCGAATACGACAACGGCGAAGCCCTCTTCAGTGAGGCGCTTCGCCCACTGCTGTGATCGGGTGACGATCGGGCACGTCGTATCAAGGACGGGAACGCCCTTGCTCTCCAGTTCCTGCACAACCGCCTGGCTCACGCCATGGGCCGTGATGGCGACGGGCCGGTCGCTCACGTCTTCCAGCGAGGCGATGATGTCCAGGCCGCGCTCCTTGAGTTGCGACATCACCTGTGGGTTGTGGACGACCGAGCCGAGGCTGACGATCTGGCCGGTCTCGTCCGTGGCCTCCTCCATGAGGTCGACGGCGCGCCGCACGCCGAAGCAGAAGCCCATCTCGCTCGCTAGGAGAATTTCCATAGTAAGTTCAGTATATACGTCTACGTAGGGCGGTCGTAGGTCATGCCTCGATAGGCGTCGCTGCAGGCTCCTCTCGGGTATCGCCGTAGACGCCGCGATACTCCGGCGGCAGCAGCTCGGCGATCTTGCCCATGATGACCTTCGTCGCCTCGGCCGCTGCCTCGCCGTCGATCTTTTCGACAGGCGGCAGCGTGAACGGCTTGCCAAGTGTGACGGTTACGTGCCGGATCGAAAGCGGCTTGATGAAGAGCCAGGGCCACACGATCTTCTCTGTGCCGGTGACGGCGACGGGAAGGATAGGGGCGCCCGTCCGTAGCGCGACCAGCGCTGTGCCGGGGTGACCCTTCGTGAGGCCGCCGGTACGGCTGCGGGTGCCCTCCGGGAACATGACAAGCATGTTCCCTTCGTTCACGATGTCCGTCGCGGCGCGGATGGCGGAGAGGTCCGCGCCTCCTCTGCGGACGGGGAACGCGCCAAACATGCGGAACCCGAGGCCAAGAATGGGCCACGTGAGCATCTCGCGCTTGGCCATGAACACCGGGAGGCGCGGGAGCGCGAGCGCCACCGCCGGCGGATCGGCGTTGTTGAGATGGTTGCTGGCCACGATGAGCGGACCTTCGACCGGCGCGTTCTCGCCCCCGACTACTTCGAACTTACGCGCGTAGAGGGTGAAGAGGAACCTGTCCAGCAGGATGATAGCGCGGCGGTAAGCCCGTAGCAGCATCACACTTCCTCCAGGATGCGGTCGACGACGTTCTGGATGGTCATGTTGTCGGTCTGGATGACGAGCGCATCGTCGGCGGGACGCAGCGGCGACGTGTCGCGCTGGCTATCGATCTCGTCGCGGAGTGCGAGCTGCTCGCGGACGTCTTCGATCGATTCTGTTCTCCCCGCCGCTTGCAGCTCGGCGTGGCGGCGGCGGCTCCGCTCCTCCACCGATGCGTCCAAGTACGCCTTGAGCGGCGCATCGGGCAGGACGACGGTGCCGATGTCCCGGCCGACCATGACGACGCTCCCGTCGCTGGCGATGTCACGCTGGATCGCGACCATCGCTTTGCGCACGGCCGGGACACGTGAGACCAACGATACCGCATCGCCCACGTCCGGCGAACGCAGCCTGTTCGTCACGTCCGTGCCGTTCACGAGCACGCGCGAAGCGTCCGGGTCGTCCGCGGGGCCCGGCGTGACCTCCATATTCACCGACGCGCCCAATGCGGCCAGCGCGGCCTCGTCGTGGAGGTCGAGGCCCTTGTCCAGCGCCAGGCAGGTGATTGCTCGATACATCATGCCGGTGTCGACGAGCCGGTAGCCGAGGTGGCGCGCCAGCCTGCTTCCCACGGCGCTCTTGCCGGAAGCAACGGGGCCGTCAATCGCAATGCTGGCTGGCATCGCTCGCGTGGCCTCGCTCTTGCTTTCGGCGTTCGTCTCGTCTTGCTCCTTTTGCTTGGTGTCTAGGGAGAGTATACAAGGCGGAGTCTGCTTCGCAGGCTATGTTGATTGCTTGATTGGAATCGCGGTTTTGGGCGCGCTCGTGAATCTGGGAAGGGCCAAAATTGCCTCGATTCTTTGATTGAATCCGGATGAATCGGCGGCTTGGGCGTCGCGTTCGGCCTCGTTCTCTGTCTCGGCCTTCGTCTCGTCTTGCTCCTTCTGATTGGTGTCCAGGGAGAGTATGTGCAAGGGCCTAAGAGGCGTACAAGGCCGGCTGCAGGGGGCCAGTTTCCCCACAGAGCGTGGAGCCAGCCTCCTGCCGCGCTACTTTGGCTACTCATACCAGGTAGTACATAACAAGGCCTGCCCTGGATAGGACTATTCTCAGCAGGAAACTCTGCCGACAATAGATTCAGGAGGCCATATCGCCAGATGACATCTGAGCAAGATACAGACGCGCGTTTTACCCGATGAGCCCCTCCTACTGGAAGCGCGAGGCGGGTGCGCCCGTGTTCGTGAGCGGTCAGCCGCCTACCCTGTTCCGCAGGGTGTGGCAGCGCCTAAAGACTGTACCTATCAGCTTTACGCTCGCGTTCCTGACGATGGGCATCATTGTCACATTGGTCGTCGGCCTCCTCCTTGGCGCCTACCTGACGGCCAGCCTGTCAACGGACGCGAGCCGATTCGTCGGGAATAACGCTGTAGCCACCGCTAAACAGCTTGAAGTGTTCCTGGAATCCCGTCTCGTCGACGGTTCACTCGATAACGTCGATGCTGGCGCGCTTGAGCGCTACGTTGACGCAGATCTCATCGACGAGTCCGTCCTGCGCTTGAACGTCTGGACTTCGGACGGTTCGCTAGCCTATTCCACCGAATCGCAACTTGTTGAGAAGGAAGATGAATTGGGTGAGCGTTTAGGTGCCGCGCTTGGCGGCGAGGTGGTCGTCTTTCTCGATCGCAGCAAGATCCTTGAGGCCTACGCACCGCTTCGCCTTGGAGAGTCTCAGCAAGTTGTCGGGGCAGTCGAAATCAAGAGCGACTATGACACTGTGGACGCTCAGATCGCCGCCACCAAGAGGCGAGTCTACTTGGGTATTGGCGTCTCGATAGGTGGCCTCTTCATGGCGCTGCTGCTCCTCGTCAAACGCGACTCAGACCGTATGCACAAGCAGCAGACTCAACTCTTGCACGCTGCCTATCATGACCCGCTCACCGGCTTACCGAATCGGAGGCTATTTTCCGACCGCCTCACCGTCGCCATAGCTCTAGCACAGCGCCAGGGCGACGGGCTCGGCGTCGTACTGATCGACATGGATCACTTCAAGCTACTCAATGACAGCTGGGGTCACACCTCCGGGGACGAACTCCTGCAAGGGGTAGCTAACCGGCTGAAGGACGCCATCCGAGATGGCGACACAGTCGCTCGGCTAGGTGGCGACGAGTTCGTGTTGGTGCTGCCGGGAATCAGAGGGCCGGATGATCTCGATCAGGTCGCCGAAACGCTGCTTAGCAAGCTGCAGGAGCGCTGGCAGCTCGGTCACAGAGATTTCCAGATTACGGCCAGCGCTGGCATCGCAATCTATCCGCAAGACGGGAAGAATGCCGAGAACCTGCTGAAGAACGCTGATTCTGCCATGTACGCGGCGAAGGAGGCCGGCCGAAATACCCACAGGTTCTACAACGCGGCGATGAATGCCAAATTCATGATGCGTTTCGAAATGGAGCGAGCCCTGCGTCGCGCACTTCAGGAGGGCGAGTTTGTCGTCCACTACCAGCCCGTGGTCGACGTAGCTACTGGCGAGATCGTATCCGCGGAAGCTCTTGTACGCTGGCAAGATCCCGAGCAGGGGCTGATCGGGCCGGGCGAATTCATCGCGGTCGCGGAAGAGACCGGCTTAATCGTGCCCCTCGGCGAATGGGTTCTCAGGAGCGCCTGTCTGCAGACCAAGGCCTGGCGCGAGGCCGGTCTGGCGCACCTGGGCTTAGCAGTGAACCTTTCGGGTCGCCAGTTTAGGCATGCGGACTTGGTCGCCTCAATTCGTCAAGTATTGAAGGACACGCGGCTGGACCCGTCTTGCCTCCAGCTAGAGATCACGGAGACGATCGCCATGCAGGACATCGAGCTTTCGGTAGCAACTTTGGCGAGCTTGCGTGACCTAGGGCTGCAAACTGCTGTAGATGACTTTGGCACCGGCTACTCATCTCTCGCCTACCTCAAGGACCTTCCGATGGACACGCTCAAGATCGACCGTTCGTTTCTAGAAAACGTGGCGACCGACTCGCGCGACGCCGTTATCGTCGCCAATACAATCGCTTTGGCACATGGTCTCCACCTTACGGTGATTGCGGAGGGCATAGAAACCGAAGAGCAGCTCAGTTTCCTCAGAGAGCATCACTGTGATCAATTTCAAGGGTTCCTCTTCTCAGAGCCGCTGCCAGCAGCCGCCTTTGAGCGACTTCTCAGCCAGGCCAAGAAGGCCCGCATTCGGCCCGCTGATCGAAAGGCGAGCTAACTCAAACCGCCAGTTGTGCCGATTCCGTCGCGGGGGCTCGGAGGCCGCACTTCGTCGGACCAACGTAGCCTCTAGGGGCGCCACGCCTAGCATTTCCCGCGCCTGGTCGGTCCAAACGCCGTCCTCGTAGCGTCGGATAAGCAGCTTAGCAGACGGCGGTGACCCCTGCCCTGGCGTCGAAGAGTCCCGTGGGTTAGGATCCTGCGCTCAAGCCTGAGCCAGCGCCTTCAGCGGGTCCTGCGCATCGACGCGGCTGGCGATGCCTCGTGCCGCGAGCCGGATGGCTTCAGCGATTCACTCGATGGCGCTCAGGATCTCCTTGTCGAGTTCTTCGTAGACCGCAGGCTTGTTGGGGATGGCTGAGAACATGAACTCGTCGACGCCGGCCTCGATGAAGTCGTTTACGCGATCGATCACGAACGGCACCGGGCCGATCATGTTCCAGTCGTCGCCGCGCCTGAGTTCCGCCGCCCTGGCCTCGTCCGCCATGATGCGGATCGGGACGTGGACGGTCTTGCGGATCGTCGCCAGATCGCGGCCGACGTCTTCGC
This sequence comes from Chloroflexota bacterium, assembly GCA_022562155.1. Lineage (GTDB taxonomy): Bacteria > Chloroflexota > Dehalococcoidia > DSTF01 > RBG-16-68-14 > SZUA-185. The sequence goes on along the minus strand of JADFPV010000003.1, from coordinate 8,092 downwards.
AATGACGTTCGAGCACGCCGACCAGACGCTTGAACTCCTCAGGTCCCGCGATTACGTTCATGATGTCGCCGTACATCGCCAGAGTACGAAGCGTTCGCTTTTCTCCCTTGCCACCGACCAGGATCGGCGGGTGGGGGCGCTGCACGCCCTTGGGTGCAAAAGGCGCCTGCTTCAGTGTGTAGTACTTGCCATGGAAATCGACGAGCCCTTCTGCCGTGAAGAGGAGCTTGAACAGCTCGCAGGCTTCCTCCAGGCGGTCCGATCGTTCCTTGGGCGACGGGAACTCCCAGCCGTAGGCCTGGTGCTCTCGGACGTTCCAAGCGGCACCGATCCCGATCTCGAGCCTGCCGTTCGACATCTGGTCGACGGTCGCCGCCATCTTGGCCATCAGCGCCGGGTTGCGGTAGGTGTTGCCCGCGACGAGTAGGCCGAGCCGCAGCCGGTTGGTGACGGCGGCGGCGCCGCTGAGCAACGACCAGCCCTCGAACGTCGCGATCCCATCGTGCTCCATGACTTCAGCGGTGTAGCTGAAGGGAGGAATGAAGTGGTCGTAGAACCAGGCGCTCGACCAACGCCCCGATTCCATCGCCGCGAGCGTGGCCTTGATGTCGTCCCAGGTCGTGGCTTGATTGTGCAGTTGCGAACCGAACTCTACGCGCATCAGGAGCTCCCCCTATAGGTATTGGTTCTTTGCAAGCCGGCTGCGAATCGCGACTCCCGACAAGTCTTGATTCGCTTCGCTCCAGCCGCGAGGTCGGGTCGTTCCCATGAGCGTGGCGAATCGCTCGTTGTTTCGCTCGAGCATCTCCTCCGAAACGGTGTCTCGAAAGCCTTCTGTCGGGTCCATGTAATGGCGGCAGAAGTAGTAGGAGAGATTGATCCGAAAGCCGGGCTTCATTCGTTCATAGGAGCCGTGGAACGTGTTGCCGTGAAAGATGATGGCGGAGCCTTTGGGAGCAAGGACAGGGATGGCCTGCTTACTCTTGCGCAGGTCCCATTCGTCCGGGTAGCGGCACAGCTTGTGGCTGCCCGGCACCATGGCGAGCACACCGTCATCGGCTTCGGTGTAATCGGTGAGCGCGTAGTTGCAGTTGGCGACCTGCGCGTACCCGGGCAGGGGCACCGGCACGCCATTACCCTGAATGTCGCTGTGCAGGGCGAGCTGCCCGCGATTCCCGCCGCCGGGCCCCTTGAAGTGCGAGGCGACGCTGGAGAGCACGCAGCTCTTGCCGAGCAAATAGGTGATCAGTGTGAGGGCCGGCTCTTCCATCAGAACCTCCTCGAAGATGCGGTCTTGAATAGCAGACCCATCTGAAGCTGGAGACCTTGATGCGTCTCTCCGGTCGTCGTGTCTGGCTTCGTCCCGGTGCGTTTCTCCGCGACGCGTAGCACAGCTTCCGCCAGTTGATCGGTTACCTCATCGGAGAGGGCGTTCTCGATCACGGTAAATCCGTACGCGTCCAGCTCCGCGATGTTGGGCTCCAGTCCCAAGTCTCTCGCCTGCTGGTAGATCTCGTTGAGTTCGCTGGTGACTTCCCACGTGCCGATTTCCATAGCATCCTCCTCGCTCAAGCTCGAGAGCTTGATCTTCGCTGCTGCTGTCGAAAACGAAAGTCGCCTGCTAGTTTACTGCATCGCGTCGCCGCCGCAGCGCCCAGTATGCCGCCCAACCTACAACGCCCGCTCCTGCCGTCGCGCCGAGGAGGGCCCACGGCCAGAGCGGGTCGCCCTCGCGATCGGGCTGTGGCTCCGGTGTCTGTAGGGCGTGGCGTCGGAGCACGGGCGCGGGCATGGGGGCGTGAGAGGGTCGCTCGTTGGTGGTCGCTGGTCGCTGGTTGGTGGTCGCTGGTCGCTGGTTGCTGACCGATGGCGCGGCGGGTTCGAAGGAAGATAGCACTCGGGAAGATGCTGCTGCGCTGACCGGTGCCGGTGTCGATGGCGCGACGGCCGGCGCGGCGACGCGCCCGAACGAAACGTCGTCGACGTTGATCAGCGCGCTCCTCTCGTCGCGGGGCCGCATGAGGATGCGGAGCTTGGCGGAGCGCGCGCCCGGCGGCGCCTGCACAGGGCCAGTGGTGAGCGGCCGGTAGCGAGCCTCGGGAGAAGCGAGCAGGCCGGTCGAATCGACGCTGGCGAGGGCGCTACCGCTGCCATCGGCGCTCGCGTACCAGGAGATGCGCAGCAGCGCTTCATCGACGAACGCGTGGTTGTGGTAGACGAAGGCGTCGAACTGGTACCAGGCTGCCGGCTCGACGGCGACCGTCTGGTAGATCCACTTCGTGCTGCCGCTGGAGCTGAAGAAACCGCCGGCCGCCGCGCCCGATCGCACCGGCGAATCGACCTGCATGAGCAGCCCACCGAACGTCCGCCACCCGACCGGGACCCCTTCCACTGCGGATTCGAAGCCCGCGTTGGTGAGTGCGGACGGGATGCTCGCTGGCTCGGGTGTCGACGTCGAAGCGTTGGTGGCTGTAGCCGCCGGAACTGGTGTGGCCGTGTCCGCTGGCGGTGGCGTATCCGCCGGCTGTGGTGTGTCGGCCGGCGCCGGGCTGGCTGGTACGGTTGTGGGCTGAGCGGTGGGCGTGTTCGTCGAGGTCGAGGCCGGCGTGGGCGTGGTGGTCGGTGGCGCGAGCGTGGGGGTGCTCGTCGGCGGAATCGGGGCTGCGACGTTGTCAAACGAAGCGTCATCGATGTAGATCACGGCGCTAGTCCCGTCGCGGGGCCGCATGAGCACGCGCACCTTCGCCGAGTGAACGCCCGGCGGCGCCATTTCCGGGCCTGTGCTGAGGCGGCGGAACTCCGGCGCGGGCGACGCGAGCAGGTCTGTTGAGTCGACGGCGGCGACGGCGCTGCCACTCCCGTTGGCGCTGGCATACCACGATATGCGCAGTAGCGCCGACTCCACCCACGGGTCGTCGTGGTAGACGAAGGCATGGAACTCGTACCAGCCGGCGGGCTCAACGTTCACCGTTTGGAACGCCCATTTGGTGCTGTCGGTCGAACTGAAGAGCGCACCTGCCCACGAGCCGGTGCGCGCCGGCGTGCCTGTCTGCATCAGCACCCCGCCGAAGTGTTTCCAGGCATGGGGTTCGCCGTCCCCCCCTCCTCGAAACCGCCATTGGAGAACTCCAACGACGCTGGAGCGGGTGGCGGCTCGGTTGCCGTCGCGCCAGGCGCTGTGTTGGTCGCGGTAGCGGGCTGATCGCTGGCCGTCTGCGATGCCGTCGCGGTCGCAGCGGGAGTGTGGGAAGGCGTTGGCGTCGATGTCGGAGTCTGCGACGGGACGGGTGTCGATGTAGGAGTTTGCGACGGGCTTGGCGTATGTGTCGAGGTTGGCGTATGTGATGCGCTTGGCGTCGATGTCGGAGTCTGCGACGGGACGGGTGTCGATGTAGGAGTTTGCGACGGGCTTGGCGTCGATGTCGGAGTCTGCGACGGGACTGGCGTCGCTGTCGGAGTCTGCGACGGGATGGGCGTGGGACACGGAGTCGCGGGCGCGCTCTCTTTGAGGGAGAGGTTGTCCAGGTAGACCGTTGCGTCTATTGCGCCGTACGTAAGCACTCGGAAATGTATTTCCACTACGGAGCAGAGGTTCGGCGCGGCCTCTAGGTGCAGTTTGCCAGGAATAGAGGAATGGGGGCCGACGTCCGCAGCTAATGGGTTGCCGTGCTTGTCGTAGAGTCGCATGCCGAGCCGGACCCAATCGATCTTGCCGTCTGCGGATACGTACACGCCGCCAAACTCGTACGTGGCGCCCGGCTGGACATCCAAGGGGTACCAAATCTCAGCTAGGACGCGTCTGATGGGAATATTACTTGGGCTCCTTAGCGTGATGCCGGCAGCCTGGGAACCCTCTGCACCTTCGCCCGGCGCAAGGGTCATGGTCGCGTTCAACCGCACCCAGCCGTCCAGGGCGTCTGCGCCCTCGAAGTCCCAGGTGGTTCGTGTTTCGTCCGCGCCGAGGCTGCCTTGGAGGGCGATGAGAACCAGCACCGCGCCGAGCGCCACCAACGCCGGCCAGCGCAACCATGCGCGCACCGTCATGCTCGCCTTCCCCATCGTTGCGCGGACGCATCGGAACGTCCGCCACGCCTTCCTCGCGAGTTACGTGAAGGGCATCCTGCCCTGATGGAGAGATATGGGCCCGTTCCGCCGGGCCGCCCGCGCCGCGCCTAGCGGCGGAAATGAATTCGACGCGTCAGGAGCGTTTCGCTGATCACCGTGGTCTCCGCCATGTCATCCCGTGGGACGACCTCGCCCTGTTTCGCCGTGGCCGGTAGGTTCTTGGAGCCGTTGCTGCGCTGGAACACGCTGCGCACCATGCGCCTGGCGATGATCTCCGCGATCTTTCCAGCGGCGACGAACGCGGCGCCGCGCACGACGACGGCGGGCACAGACGGTTGCCTGATGACCGGGAGCGAACTGGACCGTACTGAAGGGAGGTTCTCGCTGACCCGAAGCGACAACCCGCACTTGCGGCAGAAGTTGTCGTCGATCTCACAGACGGCCTCACATCGGCCGCAGGCGACGGGATCCAGCGGGGAACGGGGTTCGTTCACGGTTCGGCAATTATAGCTGGTTGACATAGGCCATTCAACTGATCATAAGTGTGGGCGCTTGCTCCTACATGCCCCATTCCCTTACTATACGTAGTGCAGGACGCAGAACTTAATAGGAAAGGACCTCCTACCGAGTACTGAACCTGCGGCCCGTGTCAGATCCTCGCCACCAGTCACTGGCACGGGCCTCATCTTGAGATAATCGCCAAGGACGGCGCCCGTGCCCAGAGGGCACGCGCATGCGTCGGGCGTGACGCCAGTGAGTAGTACCCCTCAGGTCTGTTTGCGCTTACGCATCGCGGGCGCGATAGTTGTCTCCACCTCCGCCGTGAGGTTGAGGCCGTTTGCGAGCGGGTCGCCTTGGCCGTTAACGACGCGCCGATTGTTGACCTGCACGCGGGCCTGCGACAACGCGCGCAACGTCTCGATCACGAGTGGCAGCTCGCGCGCGGCGCCGTGCCGGCGGATCTCCAAGAACAGCGGATGCTCTTCACCGGCCGCTGCCCGTAAGCCGGCGGCCGTCTTCGCGCCGACGTCGTCCCAGAGCGCGTCGAACGCCTCCCCGCCTAGCGGGTATGTACAGTAGGAGACGATGGGACCGCGGTCGAGTTCGTCGGTCGCCATGTGGATCATCACACCGCTCTGTGTGGCGCGCGCATCGATCAGGTCCCAGATGACCTGTTGCCAGGTGCCTATCGGCCCGCCGGGTTCCGCCGGATGCAGGTTGAGGAACGGATACCGGTCGGCCATCTCCGGCGTGAAGATCAGCATGTAGCCGGCGAGTACGCCGACGTCGAATGGGTGTTCCTCAAGGAGCTTTGCGACCTCGCCGTCGTACTCGGCTCGCCACGCCGGCAGCGGCTCGCCAGGCTTCGATAGAGCGCCACCGCGATCGCGGCGGAACTGGCGTGACGACAGCCTGATGGTTGGGATGGCGTGCGATTCGGCGAGGTCCAGGAATCCGTCTGTTGCCTCGTACTCGCCGCGTTCGCGATTGCAGAACAGGAACGCGATCTCCGCGTCGAGATCGCCCGCGCCGATAGCGTCCGTGGCCGCTTTCAGCAGCCGGCGCGAGCCATCGCCGCGGCCGGTTGAGAACCAGCCCACGCGCAGCGTCATATCACTGCTCCAACTGCCAGGCCCACTTGTCGGTCTCTTGCTTGAGCGAACGGAGGTGGTTGATCTCACCGGCGTGGTAGAGGTCGTGCTGGATCATGGTATTGATCAGCCAGCGCGTCTCATACTCCTCGCCCCAGTTTGCCTTGCGGAGCTTAAGCAACTCTTCGTCATCACCAAGCGCTTGGACGTTCTCTATCAGGGCGCGCTGGCCTTCCCTGAGCCACACGATGATGTCGGGAGCTTTTGCGGCGCTGTCGATCGATGGGATCGTGCCTGGTCTGTCCCAACGCATCGAACCGTCGCCGAAGGCGTGGCTGTCGTATACATACTTGCACTCGCCGACGTGCTGGACGATGTCGAAGATCGAGCGGCCGCCGTTGGGAGGCAGCCAGTGCCAGTCGTTGTCTTGGACGGAGCGCAGGTTGTTAAGCAGCGTGTGCTCGCCGTGCTCGCCATGTGCTTTGAACGCTTCGTCCATGAGGTAGAGCAATTGTTGGATTGCTACGTCACCCATAGCCTTGCTCCTACTGCGCGACCCGTCGCCCTAAGTGGAGCCTCCACTTGATCTTGGCCCAGGTGCTGATGAAATGCACGCCGAAGAACGCGCGCTTCCCGACGATCTTGCTCTTGCCAATCGAGGCCAGGAAGCTATCCGGGCCGTCGAAATCGGGCAGTTCAGTATAGGCGAGGCCGATCTCCCCTGGCGTGTGGGCATCGCTGGCGGCGCTCATCGGCTTCCCGTGCTCCTCGGCCAGCCTGCGGCCCTTGTCGTCATCGGCCTGGAACGTTGTGCGCGCGTTGAACACTTCGATCACGTCGACGTCGGGCATGATGCGCAGCAGGGCCTCTTCGCGCAGTGGCGATCCACGTAGCCGGTCATAGGGATGCGGGATCAGTACGAGGCCACCCTGCTCGCGGATCGCCATCACGGTGTCCTCCGGCGTGAGTCCCTTGCGGACTGTCTCCTTGAGGAACAGCCCGATGATCTCGCCCTCGGTCGATTTAATCTCCTCCGCGATGATCACGCGGAACGGAGCGATGCCGTTCACCGCGAGCGCGCCATCGACGTTGTTGTGGTCGCTGACGGCGACGCAGTCGATGCCCGCCGCTTCGTAGCGTCTAGCGAACGTCTCGATCGAAGTGACGGCGTCGCGAGAGAAGTGCGTGTGGGCGTGGAGGTCGGCCTTCATTGATCAGCCGGGAGGTTCGAGATCGTTAGTCGTCCTCTAGTAACGGAGCTTCTTCCGGTTGTTCGGCAGGTTCTGTAAACGATTCCCGCAGCTTGGTAATGCGCTGCTCGGCGCTGTCCAGGATGCCCTGGCACTGCTTCGCCAGCTCCATCCCCTCTTCGTAGAGCGCGATCGATTGCTCCAGCGAGAGGCCGCCCTTCTCGAGCTTCTCGACCGCCTCTTCGAGCTTTTTGTACAGCTCCTCGAACGGAGGTTCGCTCTTCTTCGCCGTCATGACGCCCCCTGCTCGCTAGATATCTAGATGAAACAGCGCGGCCTGCTCTTGGGCCACCTTGGTCCTCTTGCGTCGTTTCTGGTCGGGTATCGGGCTCTCGGTATCGACGCGCACCGGAAAGTCACCGTCACGCACGCGTACGCTCAGCCGCTCGCCGACCTTGGTGTCCTCGACTGTGTCGACAACGTGGCCGTCGCGCTGGACCAGCGCATAGCCGCGCTGCAATGTTCCGTACGGGTCGAGCGACCGCAGCGCCAGGTTGAAGCCGTGCAGGCCTTTCTGGAACCCGCGCACGCTCTCTTCGACATGCGCCTGGATCGTCCGGGTCAGGTCGTCAGTGCGCTGCCGTTCGCGGTTCATGTCGGGCGTCGCGCGTTCGATCGTCGAGACGGCCTGCCGGACCAACGTTCTGCCGCCTTCGAGCCGCTCCTGCACCTGCGAGAGCAGCGTGCCCGCCGCGATGCTGAGCCGCACCGAGACCTCGGTCCGCTCGGGCGCGACCAGCTCCGCCGCCGCCGATGGCGTCGGCGCGCGCAGGTCCGCAACGAAGTCGGCGATGGTCGTGTCGGTCTCGTGGCCGACGCCGGAGACGGTCGGGATTGTGCTGCCGAAGATGGCGCGCGCGACCGGCTCTTCATTGAAGGCCCACAGGTCCTCCAGCGACCCGCCGCCGCGCGCGATGATAATGACGTCGATGTCCGGTGTCTGGTTCAGTGTCGCGATGGCGTTCGCGATGCGAGGCGCGGCGTCCGGGCCCTGCACGGCCGTCGGCGCGAGCACGATTTCGGCCTGGGGCCAGCGTCGCTCCAGTACCTGGCAGATATCGTGGAAGACGGCGCCTGCCTCGGACGTGGCGACGCCGATGCGCTGTGGGAAGCGCGGGAGCGGGCGCTTGCGTCCTTCGTCGAACAGGCCTTCTTCTTGGAGCCGGGCCTTCAGCCGCTCGTATT
>JADFPV010000039.1 GCA_022562155.1 Chloroflexota bacterium | reverse complement strand
ACCCCGGCATCATGACCGCCGACGAAGTCGCTTCGCTGCGCGAGAGCAACGTCACGATGGGCCTGATGCTGGAGACAACGTCGGAACGCCTCCACGAGAAAGGCTCGGCGCACTTCAACTGCCCGGGCAAGATCCCGGAGCTGCGGCTCGACACGATGCGCTACTGCGGCGAGCAGGGCGTCGCGTTCACGACTGGCATCCTGATCGGCATCGGCGAGACGTGGCCGGAGCGCGTCGACTCGCTCTTCGCGATCCGAGAACTCCACGAGGAGCAGGCCAACATCCAGGAAGTGATCGTCCAGAACTTCCGCGTGAAGGACGACATCGTCATGCGCCACGAGGACGAACCGAGCGTCTACGAGATGCTGCGCACGATCGCGACCGCGCGGCTGATCCTCGGCCCCGCGATGAACATCCAGGCGCCGCCGAACCTGACGCCGGACGCCTACGGTCTATATCTGATGGCCGGCATCAACGACTGGGGCGGCGTCTCGCCGATCACGGTCGACCATATCAGCCCGGAAGCGCCATGGCCCAAGATCGAGGAGCTATGCGACGTCACCGAAGAGGCAGGCTTCGAGCTTCGCGAACGTCTCGCCATCTATCCGGAGTTCATCGCGCGGGACCGCTTCGTCCGCGACACCGCCCGCCCTGCTATAGAACGCTGGACCGACGATTCGGGCCTCGTAACCGCAGAGGAGCGTGTGACATGAACGGTCATACTGAGCAGCCTGTCCAGATGACAGTTGAGGACATCGAGAGCCTGTTGGGCCTCACAACACCGCCCGTCGCGGCCGCCATTGATCGCGCTCTTGCCGGCCAGGACCTGTCGATCGAAGATGCCGTCACGTTGTTCGACTGCACTGGTACCGACATGCAAGTGCTCGTCCTCGCCGCCGACCACCTCCGTAAGCAACAGGTCGGCGACCAGGTGGCTTACGTCGTCAACCGCAATATCAACTTCACGAACGTCTGCATCAAGGCTTGCGGATTCTGCGCGTTCAGTCGCGACCACCGCACCGAGGAGGGCTACCTGCTTCCTCAGGAAGAGATCTTGCGGCGCGCCAAGGAGGCCGTGGAACTCGGCGCCACCGAGGTCTGCATTCAGGCCGGCCTGCCGCCCAAAATGGAAGGCGACCTCTACGAACAGCTCTGCCGCGCGCTCAAGAAGGAGCTGCCGGACCTGCACATCCACGGCTTCTCGCCGGAGGAGGTCCTCTACGGCTCCATCCGCTCGCGCTGCTCGATCCCCGAGATGCTGCGCCGCCTCAAGGAGGCCGGCGTCGGCAGCCTACCCGGCACGTCAGCCGAGATCCTCGTGCAGGACGTTCGCGACAAGATCTCACCCGGCCGCATCACGGTCGACCAGTGGGTCGAGGTGATCACCTCCGCCCACGAGGCAGGCATCCCAACCACGTCGACCATCATGTACGGCCACGTTGAGACCTCCGAGCACAAGGCCCGCCATATCGCCCTGCTGCGCGACATCCAGCGCCGGACAGGCGGCATCACGGAGTTCGTACCGCTCAGCTTCGTCCACAGCGAAGCGCCCATGCACCAGAAAGGCCTCATCGAAGGCATCCGCGACGGCGCCACCGGCGCGGAGATCACAAAGATGTACGCCGTCTCGCGACTCTTCCTGGGCCGCGATATTAAGAACCTCCAGGTCTCGTGGGTGAAGGAGGGCTTGCAGATCGCGCAGATCCTGCTGAACGCGGGCGCGAACGACTTCGGCGGCACGCTGATCAACGAGAGCATCTCGACCGCCGCGGGCGCCTCGCACGGCCAGCTCGTGCGGCCGGCCCAGTTCCGCACGCTGATCCGCGAGATGGGCCGCGTGCCCGTGGAGCGGACGACGACCTACGGCATTCGCCAAGTCTTCGACGACCCGGCGAACGACCCCGTCGCGCCGCTCGACACCGTCGAATACGACGAAGAGCGCTTCGGCACCTTCAACATCCTCCTAAAGCAAACCGACAACCGCTTCCGGGACACGTTCGTGGGCGTTGGCGGGCGGTCCGCGAGAGGGAAAGCGCAGGACACGTAGGGCGTTCAATTGCCCCAACAGTCGGCTGTTGCGCTAAGACGTGGAAGTTCTTCGCGCTACATCCTGGTTGTTCCCACCTCAAATGGTTCAGAGTGACGGCGCGAGAGACGCAGGGGCTCCTTGCGGACGCCTATTGGCATCGCCTTTCAGCTTACGCAAGCAGCTCCAGGTACACTGCCTCGGTCTCCTTCGACGGATCCGTGCCCAGCTCGGACACGAGGCGGCTTCGCAGGTCGTGGTACGCAAGCACCCCTTCGGCACGGTTGCCCGCCAGCGCGTGCGAGCGCATGAGCAGGCGATACGCGCTCTCCCGAAACGGCTCAATCGTGAGTGCCTCCTGCGCCGCTTCCACCGCGAGAGGAGGTTCTCCGTTCGCGAGCCAGACCTCCGCCTGACACTCCAGCGCGCGAACGCGCTGTCGCTCCAGCTTCTCACGTTCGCGACGCGCCCACGCGCTCTCGTCGCCGGAGAGAAAAGGGCGCCGGGCAATCGTCGCCGCCACCGTCGCCGGCCCGAATGCGCGCTTCGGCTCACCGGCACGCAGCGCTCCTTCCGCCGCGTCGATCGCGTACGAAGCCGCCTCGAGGTCGACCCATGTATCCGGCGGCAACACCATCTGATGCTGGCCGAAGCCGCGCGTGATCTCCACGCCCTCATTGCTCAGTGCATCGGAGGCTAGGAGCGTGCGCAGGCGACTCACCACGGCGCTCAGCGCCGTCGACCAGGCGGGGGGCGAGCCCTCCGGCCAAAGCAACATGGCCAGCTCTTCGCGCGGGATCGTCCGCGCCCGCGCGCACACCATGTACGCGAAGGCCAGCCGCTCCTGGCGTCCGCGGAACTGCGCTTCGCGGAGCACGATCTCGCCCTCCACTTCAACCGCAATACGACCGGTGAGGTAGATGCGGATCATATGCCAAGGATGCTGCAAGCGACTGCCAATGTTGGAGCCTGCATGTCCGTTATTATACGACGCAGAAAGGAGGTGCGATGATGGCAACCAAGTCGATCAAATGCCCATGCGGCTGGAACGTCAGCTCGGAGAGCGACGATGAGCTGGTCGAACAAGTGCAGAAGCACGCCAAAGAGACGCACGACCAGAATCCATCCCGTGATGAGGTGCTGGCCATGGCGAAGCCTGAGTAACCAGCGAAGATCACACCTGGAGGTCGGTTTGGCCTCTACACAGCCGTAGGGGCGTCCTCGGGGACGCCCCTACGGCTGATTGCTATCCGGGGCACCGGCCTACTCTAGGTCGTTTACCACGGGCTCCTCTGATGCAGGGTCTCCCGGCTCCAGTTGCGGGCCGCAGGAGACCGACGTCACGAAGCTCTCCGCTTCTAGGCTCTGTGCCAGCGCGAGACAGGCGTCCTCTGTGTCAGCAGTGAAGTTCGCGACGCCCGTCGGCGGGAACGACTCTTGGATCACGTACTCGGCGTCCGAGTCGAAGTCTCGGATCCTCGCGCCGACTTCATCAATGATGTCCAGGTTCACCGTTTTGTTGAAGCGAATCGTGATGGTGTACTGGCCTTCGGGCGACGGCACCACGTCCGGCGGCGCAGGTGGCAGATCCTCTTCCCTAGGCAGGATGCCTTCGCTGCCCGACGTGTCGATGGTGTCCGCGCAGTCCGGCACGGTCTCGACGCACATAGGGCTCGTTGAGAGGTCGTCCGGCGGTGCACCGTCGTTGTCGTCGGTGCAAGCGCCGATGTTGTGTACCTCGTTGCACACGTCAGGGTCGATGCTACAGTCCGAGCGCAGCTCGACTGGCTCGCAATCGGAGTCCGTGAGTGCGCCCTGATCCGTGTCATCGTAGTCGACATCGCCCGGCTCGAGCTGCCGTTCACACGAGGCGGCTGTCGAATAGCTCAGCGTCTCGAGTTCGGCGACAACTCTCTCGCAGAAGTCTTCACCGTCGTCGAATAGGTTCGCCACGCCCGTCGGTGGGAACGATTCCTGGACCACGTACTCCACTCTCGCGTCGTACCGGGCGAATAGCCTGCCGACTTCGTCCAGATCGGCCTGAACAGCGTCTTCGTTGAAGCTCACCGTCACACGGTATTCAACTTCGCCCGGAAGCCGCGCGTCGTCCGAAACTTCTGGCAGGCCATCGCCAACCTGGGCCGACTCTGCGTTCGCGTCTCCGTTGTCGCCGCCGCAGGCCGCGAACGCCAGCGCTCCCAAGAGCACCAGACCTACGACTAGTATCCACTTCCTCACATCCATTCTCCTTACGTCTAATCCTGCCAGTTCTACTAGTAGGACGAAGAAGGTAGGCTACGAGTTCCCTGAACCGGCACGGAGGGATCGTCTCTGTGTGGTGCACCTCACGCCACCAATGCGTTAGAGTTCTTCTAAGCGTCCGGCGACGAACTGCAACACAAGCGCGGCATCTACAGCGTCTACCTCGCCACTGGCGTCCACGTCCGCCTGCTCCACACAGGCCAGGTCGGGAAGTAGGCCGACGCCATGCTGCAGGATGAGCGCCGCATCGATGCTACTGACAGCAAAATCGCAGTTCGCGTCCCCAACAGGGACGAGTGCTGACGGCTGAGGGAAGATCTCTCCCTCCAGCACCACCAGCGTGACATTCGCCATGTCAGCGACGTTACTCAGCGGATCGCCATCCACGACGATTACGTCGGCGAGTTTGCCGGGCTCGAGTGTCCCCAAATCGTGTTCTCGACCCACCGCGGCAGCGCTATCCCTCGTAGCAGCGACGAGGACTTGCTCCGGTGTCAGTCCTCCGCCGACGAGCAGCTGCATCTCGGCAACCGGCATTTGGGAGCCCACCTGAAACGGGAAGTCGGTTCCGAGGGCGAAGCGTCCGCCCAACTCCAGATAGCGCACCAGGTTCCCGGGCACCGCGTCACCAATGCCGCCCCAGATGTTCGCGGTACTTGTGAAGATCATGCCGGCGTCGGCCGCCCGCTGGAGGATCTCGTCGGACAGCGGGTCGATGGGCGTATGGGCCGCGACATCGAATCCAGCATCGAGCGCTGCCGCCAGCTCTCCTTCCTGCGTCACATGGGCCCGCGACAGCAGCCCGGCCTCACGAGCAGCATCGGCGATCGCGGCCAGCGTCTCCGGATCGAGGACCGGCCAGCCTGCATCTTCGTAATCCAGGTCGAAGCCGGCCTCTATAGCCACCTTGATGATGTCGGCACGTCCTGCCAAGCCGGCAACGATCCGCCTGGCGTCCTCCGGGCCTGTCACTGGCTGGGCCGCCAGTTGAGAGTTCGGCTCGGGTCGCGTTGCCGGATAGCCACCGGGGGCCGTGAGGATCGGTCCGGCCACAAGCAGGCGTGGAGGCCGCTCTGTCACACCTCTGGCAAAGTTCCGCAGCACCTCGATACCATCCACGATCACGACATCGCCGACTATGGCCCCGTCGCGAACGGTACCGGTGTCGACCAGCGTGGTGACACCTGCCCGCAGCCAGGCTGTCAGAACGTCCCCTGTGATCAGCGACTCCGTCACATGCACATGGTTATCGATCACTCCGGGCATGATCAGCCCGCCGCGCGCGTTAATGGTCAGCGCACCAGCAGGGATCGCCACCTCACCGGCAGGACCAACGGCTACGATGTGTGTGCCCTCTATCACCACCACTCCATCGTCGATGAGAGACGCGCCGGTCGCGTCGAACACGCGACCGTTCGTGATGGCGATCATTTGTTCTTGCGTTTGCGCGGGTGGAACCGCTGACGGCACGGCTAGGAGAACCGTCACCACCAAGAAGACTACCGCTAGTGAGATCAACCGCCTCATACGTGCCCTCGCGCGGCAAGCCTACACTATGGTGTCTCGCCCGTCCACCTCAATCCAGAATCGCCACATCCACAGTGCGCGTGCGAGGCTCGAACAGCTCGACGAGAAACAAGCGTTGCCATGTGCCAAGATCGAGTTGTCCGTTACGGATCGGCGCCCACGTCGATTCGCCGAAGACCATCATCTGTGCCAGGTGCGCCACGGCGTTCTCCGCGCCCTCGGACGAGTGCCGGTAGTTCCGCGAGACAGGTAATTGCTCTCGCAGCAGCTCCAGGCAGTCCTCGTGAATCGATGGATCGCCCTCGGTGCACGTCAGCACGGCGGTCGTGTGGCGGCTGCGCAGCATCACAACGCCCTCCTCCACGCCGGATGCCTCCACCTCACGCTGCACGTCCTCCGTGATATCGACGAACTGAAGCGCTTCCTCTGTTCTAACTAGGATTTGGCGCATCGAGACCATCGTGCCCACCTCCTGAAAATGTTGAGAGCCGCTACGTAGTAGCGACTCTCAGTGTCGTCGCGAGCGGGGTCCGGGTCAACGCCGAATCTAGTGTACCTAGCCTTCGTAGCGCTCCCAGTCTGGGTAACGACTGCCGCCTTCGGCGGAGGGCTCAAGCAGGTCCTCTGCCAACACGAACGCCGTGAGCGTGCTCGTCACCATCCAGCTACCGCCTTCGAAGGCCCACGTAGTCCCGTAAGCAACGCGCAGCGGTCCTTCATCACCGAAGTCCGCGGGGCGTTCGATAATCGCTGTCACGATCGCGTCGAAGCCATCTCCAACATTCAGCGCGTATACCTGCACGGAGCCACCTCCGAAGTCGTCGCTCTCCGCAGGCATGGCTGTAGCGAGCATCGTGTCTAGATCTGAGAAGGCGTTTTCCACCGGAATAATCGCTCCCTCAGATCGCCAGAACGTCACCGTGAACCCATCGAACTCCTGACCTTCGAAGTCGCAGGCCGGGCCGCCGATTCCGGTGGGGGCCACGTCCTCCGCCGTGCACACCACGGCTTCTGTCAATGCGCGATCGCGCAGGAACGACGCATCGCCATCATCCAATGCCGTCTGCAGCGGCGGTACGAATTGGCGGAAGCCGTCCGCGCCGGACGTCTCACCGTCCGCAGGCGGCGTCGGCGTTTCGGCTGGAGCTACCGTCGAAGTCGGGGTTGGGTCCCCGTCGCCGTCGTCATCACCGCAGGCAATCGCGATGAATAGCAGCCCCGGCACAAGCAGGAACATGATTAGTCGAATCAATTCGTTCTCTCCCTTTCTGTATTGACTAGCCCCCAGGGCTACTGGTTCTGAAATGTGAGGCTCGCGAACTCTCCTATATAGGACGCAGGTCTCGAATCGATTGTTCCCAGACTGAGTTCCGGACTCCGTCATCGTCTTGTGTGATCTAGCGTCCTGAAACGCTCGCCCGGTACCATCATCCTATACGTATGGATGCCATTCGCAACATCCCGGAATTGGTGCTTGAATTCGTCTCGCGGCCGGACTACATCGCGTTCTATCTGGGGTTCGTCGGCTTCTGGTGCCTCTGGCTGGCCGTTCGAGGGCTCAAGCTCGGCAACACGAAAGCGTTCGGCTTTCGGGCGCCGGACGCCACCGGGGCGTTCGCGATCGAGACGGGCCGCGTGTGGCTGGTGATCGGGACCACGCTGCTGGCGGCCGGTTCAACACTCTGGTTTAGCGTGAGTTAGATGACGTTCAGAAGAGCATTCGATATTTCGGTGGGGACCGTCGCTGGCAACCTCCACATTCTGTTGCTCCTCGCGTTCCTCGTACTCGCGATCTTCTTCGTCGGCCAGCGCTTTCGCCTCTTCGGTCACGACATTACGCTCGCATCCACCTCGCTCGCAAACCTTGAAGACGGCGTGCCACGCGACGTTTCGATCTACACCTTGCTACCAAAGGACGGCATCCGGTCGATCGATAACCCGGAGTTCGTATCGAGCGCGGGCGCTATCGACGACATGTCCGACTTCGAGTTCGTGATCGGTGTCGAGATCGACGGCGACACGCGCGCCTACCCGATCAATGTGCTCAGCCGCCACGAGATCGTGAACGACGTCGTCGGCGGCACGCCCATCGCCGTCACCTACTGCCCACTTTGCTTCACCGGCATCGTCTACGACCGCCGCGTCGATGGAGAACTGCTGGAGTTCGGGGTCTCCGGCAAGCTCATCATGAACGACCTCGTCATGTACGATCGCCAGTCGGACAGCCTCTGGCAGCAGATCCTCGGCGAGGGCATCACGGGCCGGTACAAGGGCACGCGGCTCACGCCTGTCGCGGCCACGCAGACCACCTGGGCCCAATGGCTCGAGGCCCACCCTGACTCGCTCGTGCTGGACAAAAAGGGCTCGTACGGTGGCGACAGCTACAGCGGCTACTACAGCAGCGGCAGCAGTGGCGTCCTCGGCGGCTTCGTCTCGAACGACCTGTTGCCCGCAAAGGCGTTCGTGCTGGGCCTCATCCTCGACGACGAGCCGAAGGCCTACCCGTTTCAGGAGCTGGCGCTCGTTCCCGTCGTTCACGACACCATAGGCGGAAGCGACATCATCATCGTGTACGACGAGCGCAGCGGGACAGCCGTCGCGTTCGATGCCGAGTTGAATGGAGACAGCGTCCAGTTCGACTTCGAACGCTTCGACGAAGGCGACCTGATCCTTCGGGACAAGTCGACCGGCAGCCTGTGGTCTGGGCTATCGGGCGAAGCAATCGAGGGCCCACTGGCGGGCGCGCAGCTCCGGCAGCTCCCCGCGTTCTACTCCTTCTGGTTCGCCTGGAGCGACTTCTACGTCAATACCGAGGTCTATGAGGCGGACAACGCCTAGAACAGGATGACGCGCCACCATCTCTTCGCGACAGCCGCCATCGCGCTCGCGACTGCAATCGCCTGCTCGGGCGGCGCATCCGAACCGGACCTGATCGGGCGCGGCCTGCTCGGTGGCACCGACACCGACAAGCTGAGCGTGCCATTGGAGGATGTATACGTTGATACGTTCGTTTCCGGCGCGATCCCGCTGTCAGAGATCGATGAAGTAACGCTTCTCGCCCTGCGCGACGCCATCCCGCCTATCGACAACCCGCCCTACGATTCAGCGCAGGCCGCCGGCGATTGGCTAGACTCCGACGCCCTCGTCCTCGGCTACGTCGACGCCGATGGCCAAGCCTACGCTTACCCGACCCGCATCCTCGACGTGCATGAGATCGTGAACGACGAACTTGGCGGCCGGCCGATCCTCATCTCCTACTGTCCTCTCTGCCGTAGCGGCATCGTCTACGACCGCGTGTTGGACGGCCAGGAACTCTCGTTCGGGAACACCAGCGCTCTCTACGAATCGGACCTCGTCATGTTCGACCGCGAGACACTCTCCTATTGGTTTCAGGTCGGCGGCGAGGCCATCGTCGGCGACCTGACCGGCGCGCGGCTTACGCCCTTACCTTCCATCACGACTACCTGGAACCAGTGGCTGGAACTCCATCCAGATACGCTCGTGCTCTCACGCAACCTCGGGTTCGGCCGCACCTATGAACGCGACATCACGTCCAGTCTTGAAGCGTTCCTCAACGCCGGCAACTTCCCGTTTCCGGTCACCGACGCCGCTAAGGATGACCGTCTGGAGCCCGCGGCGCTCGTCTTGGGCGTCGAGCACGACGACGCCCGTCGCGCATACGCTATCGGCGACCTAGGCGACGCGGCGATCAACGACACCCTCGCCAGCGAACGAATCGTGGTACTTAGCCGTGAAGGCGGTCCCGCGGCGGCCGCCTTCCTCGCCGAGGTGTCAGGCCAGCAGCTCACGTTCGAGTCGCGGAACGGCAGCTTTGTGGATCGCGAGACGGACAGCGAATGGTCGCTTACAGGAACGGCCATCGCAGGTGAGCTATCCGGCGCGCAGCTAGAACCGCTGGCCGTGCGCACAGCCTTCTGGTTTTCGTACGCCTCAGCGTTCCCGGGTGTGGAGCTTTACGAGCCGTAGCGACCGGTCTACGAATCGGGTGCCACTGCCGCCGGCTCGGCCGCCGGGCCGGTTTCCGTCTCAGTGGCTGCCGCTAGGACGCTCGCCCCGCCCAGCAGGAGCAGCAGTCCGGCCGGAAACTGGCCGTAGACATCACTGAAGAAGCCTCCCGCGTAAAATGCGAGCAACCCAAGCGGTATCGCGCCAACGAACGGCCAGCGGGCCGTAAGCCACCACAGAGCAGCAAGTCCGAACCACACGGGAGGAATCAAAACCCAGGACTGAACTGTGTAGTCTTCCCCGTTAGCCAGCGCCCCGAACACCATGATGCCGGTAGCAAGGCCGGCGCCGGCCAGCACGCAGAACAGCCCCAATATGAAAGCCATGCGGCTCTGAACAAACCAGCGGTTGACAGTGAGCAGCTTCGACATCCGGAGAATCGATCCGGCTAGCCCTAACCCACCGCCAGAGCGGAGCGCAGGCTCTCTAAATGCCTGCCGATGATGGTCTGCGGACCCTCTTCGGTCATCGCGCTGTGTGGCGCGACCTTCCAGAACAGAGGCCGGTACTCATCCCAGCCGTCCAGGATCTCCTGCCCGCGTGGACTCTCTGTGAGCTGTACGTGGCGCTGGATCAATGCCTGCACGATCTCGACGTCCTCTTCGTCCGTCACGCGTGTAATAGCCACCAGCTCGGGGTTGAGCTTGGATGGGAAGGTGCCATGCTCGTCGAGAACGTACGCGATGCCATTCGACATTCCGGCACCGAAGTTGCGCCCCGTGTCGCCCAAGATGACGACGACGCCCTCGGTCATGTACTCGCAGCCGTGGTCGCCCACGCCTTCCACGACAGCCTTGCCGCCGCTGTTCCGCACGGCGAACCGCTCGCCTGCGCGGCCGGCCGCGAACAGGCTACCGCCTGTGGCCCCGTAGAGGACCGTGTTCCCCATGATCGCGTTCTCGTGCGTCTTGAACGTGGCGTCCGCGTGGGGACGCAACGCGACTTCTCCGCCGCCCATGCCTTTGCAGACGTAGTCGTTCGCCTCGCCGGTCAGGATCATGCGCAGCCCCGTGT
Source organism: Chloroflexota bacterium (assembly GCA_022562155.1). Classification (GTDB taxonomy): domain Bacteria; phylum Chloroflexota; class Dehalococcoidia; order DSTF01; family RBG-16-68-14; genus SZUA-185. Next base: position 15,525 of record JADFPV010000039.1, on the reverse strand, counting down.
GGCAGAACGCCCCGAAGCTTTGGCCGGCGCTACCCTGGAAGTTCAACTCGATGCTGCCCTCCGGCAGGCCTTCCTTGCGATAGCGATGCGCGATCTCGCCTGCCACGCGGGCACCGACGGTACGGTTGATGTTGCGGATGGCGTACGACTTCTTGACCGACCCGTTGCCGTCCAGCGCATCCGCGACGTCCTTCATGATCTGGTCGTCTAGGATCTCCTCATGGCGATCGTTCCGGTCTTGTGTGCGCTTGATAGGGCGATCGTCGTCCGGCACCCATAGGAGCGGCTTCAGGTCGAGCATCCGCGCACGCGGGTCCTGGACGTCATCGACCGTCTCAAGGAGATCCATCCTGCCGATGACCTCGTCCATGCAGCGTACGCCCAGCTCAGCCATGATCTCGCGAACTTCTTCCGCAACGTGACCGAAGAAGCGCACGATGTCCTCCGGCGTGCCCTCGAACTTCGCCCGCAGGTCCTCGCGCTGGCTAGCGATACCAACCGGGCAAGTGTTGAGGTGACACTGGCGAGCCATGAGGCAGCCAATCGCTACCAGCGCGGCCGTACCGAATCCGTACTCCTCCGCCCCAAGGAGCGCGGCGATCATCACGTCACGTCCGGTGCGCATGCCTCCGTCGGCACGCAATAGCACGCGGCTGCGCAGGTTGTTCTGCACGAGCACCTGCTGGGTCTCCGCGACGCCCAGCTCCCACGGCAGCCCGGCGTTCTTGATCGAACTGATCGGTGACGAGCCCGTGCCGCCGGAATCGCCCGAGATCTGGATGACGTCAGCGTAGCCCTTCACGACGCCCGCCGCAATCGTCCCGACACCCTCTTCCGCGACCAACTTTACGCAGATGCGGGCCCGCGGGTTGACCATCTTTAGGTCGTAGATCAGCTGCGCCAGGTCCTCGATGCTGTAAATATCGTGGTGCGGCGCCGGTGAGATCAGCGGCGTGCCGGGCAGCGTGTGCCGAATCGAGGCGATGAACGGCGAAACCTTATGGCCAGGCAGCTGGCCGCCCTCGCCTGGCTTCGAGCCTTGCGCCATCTTGATCTCCAACTCACGAGCTTCCGCCAGATACATTGGCGTCACGCCGAAGCGGCCAGACGCGACCTGCTTGATGTAGCTGTTCGGGTTGTTCTCGTTGTCACCGTTGGTGCTCGCATAGAGGCGCCGCAACTCCTCGCCGCCCTCACCCGTGTCGCTCTTGCCGCCAATGCGGTTCATCCCGATCGCGAGGGTCTCGTGCGCCTCAGGGCTCAGCGCGCCGAGCGACATCGCGCCCGTGGCGAAGCGCTTCATGATGTCGCCAATCGGCTCCACTTCGTCGATCGGGATCGGGCTGCCCTTCTTGAAGCGCAACAGGTCGCGAAGTGTCGACAGCTCCTCGCGCGACTCCAGCATCTCCTTGTACTTCTGGAAGTCTTCCTGCTCGTCGCTCTCCAGCGCCTTGTGAACAGCCCTGACAGACGGCGGCGCGAACTCGTGGAAGTCGCCATCCTTGCGGAATTTGTAGAATCCGCCGTCCTCCAGTCGCAAGTCATCCTCGGGCTGGAAGGCCTTCGCATGACGCTCCAGTGCGTCTTCCGCGATCTCGCGGAAGCTGATCCCGCCGACCCGCGACGGGGTGCCCGCGAACGCGACGCCGATCACGTCCTGAGACAAGCCTAGCCCCTCGAAGATCTGGGCGCCCTGGTAGGATGAAACGCAGGAGATGCCCATCTTCGACATGATCTTCAACACACCGGCGTCCACAGCGCTCTCATAGCGAGAGAGCACCTGCGCGATGTCTGGGATGTCCTTGAAGCCACCAGAGAAGAACATGCTGCTTAGCGTGGCGAACGCCAGATACGGGTTGACGGCGCTGGCACCGTAGCCGACTAACAACGCGATCTGGTGGACGTCTCGCGCCTCGCCGGTCTCCGCGATGATGCTGGCGCGCATGCGCTTGCCTGTTCGGATCAGGTGATGGTGCACGGCGCCGACCGCCAAGAGCATCGGTATCGGTGCGCTGCTCTCATCGACATCGCGATCGCTCAGGATGATGATGTTCTTGCCGTTGTCGATCGCCTCGGACGCGGCCTCACATAGCCGTTCCAACGCCGGACGCATCCCATCGGGCCCGCCTTCAGCGGGGAAGAGGCACGACAGCACTGCCGATGAGAAGTGGCCGCCGTTCATCGAACGGATCGCCTCGAGCTGCTCGTTCACAATTAGCGGGCTGCGAAGACGGAGCAATCGCGCGTGTTCAGGCGTCTCCTCGAAGAGGCTCAACCGTTGGCCTAGATAGACGTCGAGCGACATCACCAGCTCTTCACGGATTGGGTCGATCGCCGGGTTGGAGACCTGAGCAAACTTCTGCTTGAAGTAGTACGCGAGCAGCCTTCGGCGTTTCTCGAACACGGCGAGGGCAGTGTCATCGCCCATCGACCCTATCGGCTCTTTGCCTTCGTCGGCCATCGGCTTGATGACGAACTGCAGCTCCTCACGCGAGTAGCCGAAAGCGATCTGCTGTTGTTGCAGGTTCTGTTCAGGCTGGACCGTCTCGATTTCCGTGTGCTTGACGTACGTGTCCAGGTCCATGAGGTGCTCACGCACCCACTTGCCATAGGGCTGCCTTGAGACGACGGCGTCCATGATGTCGTCGTTCGTCAGCAGCTTTCCGTGCTTGGTGTCGACGGCAATCATCTGTCCGGGGCCGAGGCGGCCCTTTTTGACGATACGCGACTCATCCAGCTCCAACATGCCCACTTCAGAGCCCATGACGATCAGCCCGTCCGCGGTGATCTGGTAGCGAGCCGGGCGCAGGCCGTTGCGGTCGAGCGCCGCCCCGACCAGCACCCCGTCCGTGAACGCGACGCTGGCCGGGCCATCCCACGGTTCTGTGATGCAAGCGTGGTATTCGTAGAAGTCACGCCATGGCTTATGCATGTTGGGCATGTTCTCCCACGCTTCAGGGATGAGCATCATCATCGAGTGCAGCGGGTCCCGTCCAGAGAGCGTAACGGCCTCCAGGACGTTGTCCAGGTCAGAGGAGTCGCTGCCGTTCGGCTCGATGATGGGCTTCACGCCATCGATCTGACCCGCCCACACTGAAGACTGCAAGTCCGGCTCGCGCGCGCGCATCCAGTTCTGATTACCGGAGCGGGTGTTGATCTCGCCATTGTGGGCAATCATCCGGAACGGCTGCGCGAGTATCCAGTTGGGGAACGTGTTCGTGCTATAGCGCTGATGGAACACCGCCAGCGACGTCACGAACTCCACGTTTGCCAAGTCCTGATAGAACGACTTCAATTGGTACGCGACAAGTAGACCTTTGTAGACGATCGTCCGATGCGAGAGCGACACCACATAGAAGCCCTCGATATGGTGAGTGGCGGCCTGACGCTGAGCTTCCTTCCGAGCGAGCAGCAGCAAGCGCTCGAAGTCCTCGTCCGATGCGCCCTTCCGTCGCTCGATCAGGATCTGCTCGATGCGCGGCTGGCTCTTGGCCGCCGCCTCGCCGAGTATCGCTGGATCGACCGGTACTTCCCGCCAGCCGATAACGCCCAGTCCCTGCGCCTTCGCCGCCTTGTCGAGCATTTCTCGACACTTGCCTGCGGCCGGCTCATCGTGGCCCGGTAGGAACACCATGCCAACTGCGAGGTCGCCGGGCGCGACGCCGGACCCCAGCTTCTGAGCCTCCTTCGCAAAGAAGGCTGTAGGGGTCTGGAACAGCACCCCCGCGCCGTCTCCAGTCTTGGCGTCTGCGTCCAGGGCGCCTCGGTGGGTCAGGTTCGTGACGCACTCAAGCGCCATCTCCAGTATGTCGTGCCGCCGCGTCCCTGAGATGTCCGCAACAAAGCCGACGCCACAAGCGTCGCGCTCCTGCGCAGGGTCGTATAGCGGTCCGAATTGTTCGTTATTCATCGTTCGTCTCGTAGGTGTAGCGGCCAGTGTACCACATTTCACAAAGTCCATTGGGTGCCCAAAAACAAGGGCTTTCGTAGCTACTAAAGTAGCCTCACACGGCGATCCGCCGGGCGAATCGCCGTGCGCAAGAGGCCGCTGTGACGCCCTGTTACCAGATTCCCAGTTGCATTTTCACATCGTCGCTCGCCATCGTCTTGGGGTCCCACGGCGGACTGAACGTCAGTTCCGACGTGACCTCGTTGACGCCGGGAAGGTCCATCACTAAGCTTTCGATCTGGCCGGAGATGATCGGCCCCAGTGGACATGCCGGCGTCGTCAGTGTGTAGGTGACCTTGACGTTCCCTTCGTCGATATCGACATCGTAGACCAGCCCCAGTTCCATGATGCTCATGCGCAGCTCCGGGTCGATCACGTCGACGAGCTTCTCGCGCACCAGCTCCTCTGTTAGTAGATCCACAGCGCCCTCCTATTCTTCGTGGCGGACCACGCCCCCTGGCGGGAGTCCGCCCTCATCGCGCTGCTTGAAGCCGTCCTCCAGTGTGTGCCATGCGAGCGTCGCGCACTTCACTCGCACGGGGAACTTTGCGACTCCCTGCAGCGCTTCCAGGTCGCCCAGCTCCTCCGGCACCTCGTTGTCAGGATCGGTCATCATCTTGTTAAACTGCTCGCTCAGGCGCCGGACGTCTTCTATCGGCTTGCCGATCACCAGGTCCGTCATCATCGAGCCTGACGCCCGGCTGATCGAGCAGCCCCGGCCTCCAAAGCTGAGGTCGCTCACAGAGCCGTTCTCGAAGTTGAGCCGCAGCTCAACCTCGTCGCCGCAAAGCGGATTGTAGCCCTCCGCGACCACATCGGCGTCGGATAGCGGCTCGCTGTGCCGTGGGTTCCTATAATGGTCCAGGATCAGCTCTCGATAGAGCTCATCGAACTCAGGCTCCGGTATGGACTGGGGCACGGAACAACCTCGCTGCTGCTTCTATGCCTTCGATTAAGGCATCAAACTCTTCCTTTTCATTGTAAACGTAGAAGCTCGCCCTCGCCGTCGCGACCACGTCTAGGCGGCCCATCAGCGGCTGCGCGCAGTGGTGCCCCGCGCGGATCGCCACGCCGTGGTGGTCCAGCACCGTGCCCAGGTCGTGCGGGTGGACGTTGTCCAGGTTGAAGGAGATCACGCCACCGCGGCGCTCCGCGCTCTCCGGCCCGTAGATCGTGATACCGGGCACGTTCGCCAGGCGCCGGACACCCTCCTGGACCATCTCGATCTCGTGAGCCCTCACGTTCTCCATTCCCAGGCCGCTCAGGTAATCGATCGCCGCTGAGAACGCGCAGACGTCACCGATGTTCGGCGTGCCGGCCTCGAACTTCCAGGGCACGTCGTTCCAGGTCGACTCCTCAAGCTGCACCCGGCGGATCATTTCGCCGCCGCCCAAGAACGGGTCCATCTCTTCGAAGAGCTCTCGTTTCGCGTACAGCACGCCAACGCCGGTCGGGCCGAGCATCTTGTGCGCTGAGAAGGCGAGGAAGTCGCAGTCCAACTCCTGTACGTTGACCGGCAAGTGCGGGACGCTCTGGGCGCCGTCCAGCAGCACAAGCGCGCCATGCTGGTGGGCCCGCTCAGCGATCTCGCGCACCGGGTTAATGGTGCCGAGCACGTTAGACATGTGCGTGACGGCGACGAGCTTCGTTTTGGGGCCGATGTGGCGTTCGATGTCGTCCTGCACGAACTGCCCATCGTCATCGATATCGATGAAGCGCAGTACAACACCTTTCTCCTTGGCGAGCGTCTGCCAGGGCACCAGGTTGCTATGGTGCTCCATAGTCGAGAGCACGATCTCGTCACCGGCCGTCAGGAACTTACGGCCCCACGCATGCGCGACCAGGTTGATCGACTCGGTCGTGTTGCGCGTGAAGACAATGTTGGACGCGTCCGGCGCTCCGATGAAATCGGCTACGGTCTGGCGCGTCGCCTCGTACTTCCCCGTCGCCTCTTCCGCGAGCGCGTGGATGCCGCGGTGGATGTTCGCGTTGTAGCTGCTGTAGTACTCGACGAGCGCGTCGATCAGGACCTGCGGCTTCTGCGTGGTCGCCGCGTTGTCGAGGTATACCAGCGGCTTGCCGTGCACCTCTCGCTTCAAGATCGGGAAGTCCTCCCGGATGCGCTTCGTTTCGATGGCCATGCTAGTCCTGTCCCTTCAGGGTCTCTTTGAAGTGCGCCAGGTGCTCCCGATAGTGGCCGCCAGGGTCTTGGCTGAGACCCTCGCCCAGGCTCATCGGAATGTTGTCCTGGCGCAGGTCTTTCTGTCCGTCCGTCAGTTTCGACAGCAACAGATCGATCGCATCGCCTTCTCCCACGATTTCGGAGATCAACTCGCCGACCGACATGTCCTTTCGATCTTCAACGTCCTGCGCGTTCCTCGCGTCGGCGTCACCAAGCATAGCTGGGTTGACGGGCGTTCGCGAAACTACGGCTTCCAAGATCTGCTGGAAGTTCTTGCCTGTGCCACCAGCCAGATGAGCCAACACGTCTTTCAGTGTCCACCCAGACAGCGGACTTGCCCGCTCCCAGTCCGCCGGCGAGAGCGTCCGCACCAACTCCAACAACTCGATCCGGCTTTCTCGGTCGCTGGTTGCGATCGGCTCGACCCAACTCGCGTAGGTGCGATCACTCATCGCAGCCCTCCGTAGCCTGTCTAAGCTGCTTCAGGTGCTCGATGCTGTGGCTCTCCTTATCGATCAGGTCCATGAAGCCCTTGAGAATGAACGGCGGGTCTTCCTGTCGCAAATGCTCATGATCATCGGTCAGTTGAGCCAGTAAGTCTAAGACCTCCTCACCAGCTTCCTCGAACTCGTCAATCACTTCTTCGGGAGAGAGGCCTCGCCGATCCTCGACCCCGGCCGCGTTCTCAGCGTCCGTGTCGACGTCTCGGAAGATGGCCGTGTCGATCTTGCCGCCCGCGATCACCTGACGGAGGAGCTGCTGATAGAGTTGGTCGTTGCCGTAACCGATATGTGCCATCACGTCCTTGCAGGTCCACCCATCGAGCCCGCCGGGCGTTGCCCACGCCGCCTCAGGTAGCGAACGCGCGAACTCCAAGACCTTCGCGTCGTCACTGCGCTGGCGAGCCGCAATCGGCTCCACCCAGACGGCGAACGTCCTTTCGGTCACGTCGCCACCTCCAGCGCCTCGCGTAGCTGCGAGAGATGCTCCAGGTCGTGACCGCCGCGGTTGCCAGCGGCGTTGCCGCTGAGGAACTCATCCGGGCTAAGCAGGTATTCCGCCAGGCGGAACTCCTGGTGGTCGTCGGTCAAACGCGAGAGCAGCTCGTCATGCTGCTCGCCGTCCGCCTCGATCTCGTCTATCAACTCGGCCAACGATCGGCCGCTGCGCTCCTCTACGTCACGCTTGTTAAGCGCGTCACCGTCCACGCCGGGACCGACGCGTGTCGGGTTCAGCTGCTGCCCGTCGAGGGCGGCGTGAAGCATGTGGGAGAACCACTTTCCCGAATCACCGGCGATGTGCGCCACGACGTCTCTACAGTTCCAGCCGTCTACCGGGCTAGGCTCTTCCCAGACGCCTGGCGCAGCCAATCGAACGTAATCCAGCAGCGCGGCGCGCCCCTCACGATCCCGTCGGGCAATTGGTTCTACCCAGCTTGCGAAGGTCCGCTCAGTCATCGACCTCTACCTTGATGTCGTTGCCGTCCACCTGCACGGGATAGGACTGCACAGGCATTACGGCCGGTAGCGTCAGCGCCTTGCCGGTCTTCACGTCGAACAGCGCACCGTGGCGCGGGCATTCGATCTGGTCGCCTTCCAGCTCGCCTTGGTCCAACGAGCCTCCGTCGTGCGTGCAGATATCATCGATCGCGTAGAAGGTGCCATCGACGTTACAGATCGCGATCTGCTTACCCGCGACTTCATAGACGTTCACCTTGCCCGGCTCAATGTCGTCCTTGGTAGTTACGTTGACGAATTCAGCCAATCCTTATCTGCCCAACTTCGTATCTAGTACTGCCCGGACGCGGTCCTGTACGCGCTCTGAGGGCACGCGGTCCAGCACTTCCGAGAAAAAGCCGTCCACCAGCATCTCCTGCGCTTCGTTAGCAGGAATGCCGCGCGACTGCATGTAGAAGATCAGCTCGTCATCAACGGGGCCCACCGTGGCGGCATGGCTGCAGCGAGCAACGTCGTAGGCTGAGATCTCCAGGATCGGCGTCGGCGAAGCGCTGGCCTTGTCGCTCAGCAGCAGGTTCCTGTTCGTCTGGTTCGCCGCTGATTCGCCCGCGCCCTTGCGCACCTCAACGACGCCGTTCCAGATGAAGGAAGCGCTATCGTCCAGGACCGACTTGAACAGCAGATCGCTCTCCGTACGAGGCGCGACGTGGTCCTGGCGCGTGTAGTAGGAAAAGTGTTGATCGTCGTCGCCGAAGAACAGCCCCAACAACTCGGTCTCTGAGCCCTCGCCGTCCATGCGAACGTCCAGCCGCGTCTTCGTCAGTTCGCCGCCCAGCCCCAGCAGAATGCCCTGGAACGAAGCGTCCTTGCTCAGCAGCGCACGCATCGTGGTGAAGTTCTGTACCTGCTTGCCCAGCCGTTGCACGTCGACGAAGCGCACGTTCGAACCCTCCCGCGCGATCACCTCGACGGCCCCCGAGACGAAGCCGGCGATCTCCGAAGAGATGTCCTCCTGGATTACCGTCACGCTGCTGTTCGCCTCGGCGACGATCAGCAGGTGCGGGAAGATGCCCGTGCGTTCGGCCGTCAGCCCCACTACGTATTCGATCGGCAACTCGACCTCGACGCCCTTCGGCACGTAGACCAAACAGCCGCCGCTCCATAGGGCACCGTGCAGCCCAAGGAACTTCCACTCAGCGGGCGTGACGGCCGTGAAGAGACTTTCGCGGACGATCTCCTCGTGCTCTCGCGCCGCCGTCTGTAAGCTGGCGGCGATCACGCCCTTGGCCGCAAGGTCCTGGGATAGCGTTTCGTAGACAACATCGGAGTCGTGCTGGACGATCCGTCCTGCCAGCTCTTCGTTCTCATCCAGGAAGGCCGCCAGCTCTGGCGGCAGGCCCCCGACGCCTTCGATCGCCTTGCGCGCTGGCGCGAACGGAGCGAGGCCGTCGAGCGATATCTTGCTCACGTCCGTGCGGCGCCACTCCTCCGAGAGCGCGTCTGGCATCGGCGCCTCTTCAAAGAGTCGCCATGCCTCAAGCCGTCGCTTCAGTAGCCACTCCGGGTCGCCAAAGCGCGCCGCAAGCGCCTCGACGGCGTCGCGGTCAAGAGACGCTGGTGCTGTCGCTGTTTCTGTCATTCGTCTAGTCCTTAGTTGTGTACAACCTACGTGGAAGGCTGGGACAACCGTGAAACGGAAGCAGTGATCACGTATGGCCCGGTAGGGTCGTGACCTCGTTCGTGACTAGCCGGCCTGGCGTTCCTAGCCGACCGAGCCTTCCATCTGGAGTTCGATCAGGCGGTTCAGCTCTACCGCGTACTCCATCGGCAGCTCCTTGACGATCGGCTCAACGAAGCCGTTAACGATCATCTTGGCGGCCTCCGCCTCGCTCATGCCTCGGCTCATCAGATAGAAGAGCTGCTCATCGCCCAGCTTGCTGACCGAGGCCTCGTGCCCGATCGTCACGTCCTGCTCGTCGATCTCCATCAGCGGGTAGGTGTCAGAGCGGGACTCTTCGTCCAGCAACAGCGCGTCACAGCGGACAGTCGCCTTCACACCCTTCGCGCCCGGGTAGACCTTCAGCATGCCCCGGTAGCTCGTGTGCCCGCTGCCCTTGCTGACCGACTTCGAGTTAATGACGGACGTCGTGTACGGCGCCACGTGGATGCACTTGCCACCCGCATCCTGGTGTTGGCCCGGCCCGGCCATCGCCAGCGAGAGGATCTCGCCGTGCGCGCCCGGCTCCAACAGATACGTGCTCGGGTATTTCATCGTCAGCTTCGAACCGAGGTTGCCGTCGATCCACTCGCCCACGGCGTCACCGTAGACGGCCATGCGCTTCGTGACGAGGTTGAAGACGTTGTCCGACCAGTTCTGGATCGTCGTGTAGCGCACGTGCGCGCCCTTCTTCACGATGATCTCGACCACCGCGCTGTGGAGCGAGTCGCTCGAGTACGTCGGCGCGGTGCAGCCCTCCACGTAGTGGATATCAGAGCCCTCGTCCGCGATGATGAGCGTCCGCTCGAACTGGCCCATGTTCTCCGTGTTGATACGGAAGTAGGCCTGCAGCGGCATCTCCACCTTCACGCCCTTTGGCACATAGATGAAACTGCCGCCGGACCAGACAGCGCTGTTCAGCGAGGCGAACTTGTTGTCGTTAGGCGGGATAATCTTGCCGAAGTACTCCCGAAACAGGTCCGGATACTCCTTCAGCGCGCTATCCGTATCCGTGAAGATCACCCCTTGCTTCTTCAGGTCTTCGCGGATGTTGTGGTAGACGACCTCGGAATCGTACTGCGCTTCGACGCCCGAGAGGAACTTACGCTCCGCCTCAGGAATGCCCAGCTTATCGAACGTGCGCTTGATCTCGGCGGGAACGTCATCCCACGTCTTGCCCTGCTCCGCGACCGGCTTCACGTAGTAGTAGATGTCATTGAAATCCAGGTCGTAGTTCTGGATATTGCCGCCCCAGAAGCCGGTCGGCATCGGCCGCTCCAGCCAATGGTTATAGGCTTTCAGCCGGAATTCGCGCATCCACGTCGGCTCGTCCTTCAGCTCGGAGATGCCCAAGACAACATCCTCGCTGAGACCCTTCTTTGGCTCATTAACGGCCTTGAAGTCCGGGTCGCTCCAGCCGAACTTGTAGCCGGTGTCCTTCGTGACGTCCTCGATCTTCGTGCCCATTATGCCTTCTCCTTACCTGCGCCTACACCTGCGCCTACGGCCTCAGCGCCAGCGTCGCTGGCGTCTGTACCTTCGACGTTCGTGATCCAATCGTAGCCTCGCTCCTCCAGCTCGTGGACGAGTTCCGGCCCACCAGTCTTTACAATTCGCCCGTCGAACAGGATGTGCACCTTGTCCGGCGTGATGTGATCTAGGATCCGCTGGTAGTGGGTGATCACCAGCACCCCAAGGTCAGGACCGCGCAGCGCGTTGATGCCCTCCGCGACGATCTTCAGCGCGTCGATGTCCAGTCCGGAGTCCGTCTCGTCCAATACGGCCATCTCTGGCTTCAGCATCGCCATCTGAAGCACCTCGGCCCGCTTCTTCTCCCCGCCGGAAAAGCCTTCGTTGACGTAGCGGCGAACAAAGGACGGGTCCATCTTCAACAGGTCAAGCGTCTCGTCCAGCAGCTTCCTGAATTCGCGCACCGGCACGTCCTCGCCTCGGCGAGCCTTCATTGCGGCCCGCATGAAATTGCCCATCACCACGCCAGGGATGCCCACGGGGTACTGGAACGCCAGGAACAGCCCAAGCTGCGCGCGCTTGTCAGGTGTGAGCGACAGGATGTTGGTACCGTTGAACAACACCTTGCCCTTGGTCACCTTATAGCGCGGGTGCCCCATAATCGAGTTCGCCAGCGTGCTCTTGCCGGAGCCGTTCGGCCCCATCAGCGCATGCACCTCACCATGATTGACTACCAAGTCGACGCCCTTCAAAATCTCCGTGTCCTCCACGCTCACGTGGAGATCTTCGACCTTGAAGAGCGGTGCGTCATTCGATGCCATTTCTACTCCTGTCTCGTTTCCAGCGGCTCTGCCGCGTCGGTGTCATGAATTGCTGCTACTACGTATTCGCAGACAGGCTCGCCATCGACGATCCGGCTGACCTGGCGTACAGGCGCATCCACTAACAGTTCGATCGTCCGGCGATCCAGCTCGCACGGCCCGTGGCTCGTTTGCGCAGCCATGCGGTACGGACAGTCCGAATTCGTGAGGTGGTAGCCGTCCGCCTCTTTCCGCCAGCCGTCTACAATACCTTCGTTGCGAAGCGCAACGCTGGTCTGGCCAACCCGGCCCTCCAGCGAGATTGCATCTACTTCTGCTTCATGCTCATGCGCAATCTGCTCAGCCGTCCCGGCGACAACCGAATGCAGGACTGCCACGCCGTCTCGTCCTCTAACGTCTCGTTCGTCGAGCGAGGCCAGCCCCTGATACAGACGCGACAGCAGCCGCGCATAGCCGTCGGGCGCCCGCTCTTCACCGGCTTCCGTCGGATAGAAGACGTACGCCGGCCTGCCGACGCCATGGCGCTCGGCTCGCACGTCAGCCAGCCCTTCTACGCGAAGGTGGTCCAGATGGCGGCGAACCGTCGCCTGGCCCAATCCGAGCGTATTGGCGAGGGTGGCCACCGTGGCCTCTCCGCGCCCGCTTAGAAGCTGCAGCACTTGGTCTTTCGTGCTTTCCATCACGACTCCAGGATACCGGCCGGCATCGGTTTCGTCAAGATATATGGACTTTATATCGTTTTTTGTTGGGAAATTATCCAGGCGATCGAAGTCCCCCGCCTGTGCAAGGCGATCCGGTCGGCGTCACCGGTCCTGTGGGCTCCGAGGGGGCTGAACGAAGCTCAGCCTCTCGCCACCGATCCCCTCTCCCTCTCGGACGGGGGGCAGAGGTAAACGTGCAGATGCGCAGCATCTGCCTAGCTGAATCGCAGATTCAGCCGCCTACTGACAGCTATGCAAGTATTGAAGAATCACACCCAGGATGTCGTTTGTCAGGTCGATCACTCCGTCCGGCGCTGTCATATTCCAGACGTTCGGCCCAGTCGACGGCCCGCGGTCGAAGTTGACATCGTACGTCGGCTCCGTCCCAGTAGGCGCGTAGTGCTGTATCACCTCGAAGATGTCGTTCGTCAGGTCGATGACCTGGTCCGGCGGTCCGCCTCCACCGCCCAGGACGTCGTAGAAGTCGTACGGGTTGACGTAGTCGCGCTGGCCGCCTAACGTCTCGTCCGGCCCGTTCTCGCGCTGGTCGCTGCAGCCGTCGCCGTCCGTGTCGCCGGGTTCGGGCTGCTTCTCCGGTGTGTCCGCTGGCGTCGGCGTGAGCGTCGGTGTCGGCGTGAGCGTCGGTGTCAGTGTCGGTGTCGGTGTCAGTGTCGGTGTCGGTGTCAATGTCAGCGTCGGCGTCGCGACCTCGATGCAGTTGACGGTGAACGAACCAACCTTCGGCACTACCTTCGTGAAGCCGTCCGGCTCGATGAAGAGCGCGCCGTCCGTGCTCGCGATCAGATCGCCCTCCGGGAGGAGTTCAATCACAGTCTGGACGCCTCCGGCGACGCACGTGAGGTACACCTCGACGACGGTGCCGACGAAGTTGCTCTTGATTATTGGCGGCGGCAGCAAGAACGTCAACCCAGCAAACTCCAGGAGCCCCGGTCCATCCTCGTGCCGAAAACCTAGACCAGATCCAAGATCGGGCCAGACGATCTCGTCGGACACTTCAGCGGCAGGCTTGTATACGAGATTCGTCGTCGCGCAGTCAGAGTCGAACCGGTCTTGGCCATCGCCGCCACCGTTGTCCATGTCATCGGAGCAGGTATTCGCGCCGGCGCCGTCCTCACTCGCTGTCGGGTCGTAGACGCCGTAATCGATGTAGGTCTGCAGCAGCGCATAGCCGGCTGCCGGCGCGGCAACGACATCGACGGCAAGTAAGAATGGAAAACCGGTTCCGACATCACATGAGCCGGCTCCACATGAGATCGCTCCGCCGGTTACGCTGAGCGACATCTCCGGCCCGCCGCCGGACGCTGCCGCCGTTTGCGAGCCAGGGCGGCTACTCGAGAAAGCAGCGAGGCCAACGACGAGCGCCACGACGACAACGGCTAACGCGCCGAAAGCGAGGTCTGGTCTGAACGACGATGCCGATCTTAGCAATGCCGCACCTCTAAGCCCTGTGGCGCGGGGAACCACCACGTGACCGCTATAGTATACCGCATGACGCGCCGACCGGCCTTGTGCGCAAGCCAGCAAAACCGAAGGTTTTGCCAAGTTCGCCGCAGGCGAGCCGTACTACCGAGTTTAACGCGGCTATCAAGCGAGCCGTTACCGTCGGCGACTCTGCGCCAACCTGTACTAGAGGCCAGCAGAACCTAAACTGCTGCCAACTTGACCGCAGGTTCTGCCAAGCTGAGCGAGGCTTAGCCGACGAGCTCAGCCACCCGCTCGACCAACTTCGGCAGCGTCTCGCCCGTCGGGGCCCGCAGCACGGCGGAGCAGATGTCGCTGAGTGGTGTTCCTTGCGGGTTAACCTCGATCAGCCGCCCGCCCTGGCGATGCACCATGACCGGGAAGTCCGCGGCCGGGGTCACCGTGGCCGAAGTGCCAAGGAGCAGGATCGCATCGGCCTGCCGCGAATGCTCGTAGCAAGACTCCAGCACATCCTGCGGGATCGGCTCGCCGAACATCACCGTGTCGTTCTTGACAATGCCCTCGCAGTCCGGGCAGCGCGGCGGCGTCTCCTTCGGGACGAATTTACCTCGGTCCCAACGCCTGTTACAGCCAATGCAGCGCTGCTTCGTCCGATTCCCGTGGATCTCCGTGATCGCCGTCGACCCGGCTACCTGGTGCAGGTTATCGATGTTCTGCGTGATGACGTGTTGCAGATGGCCAAGCCGCTCCATCTCCGCCAGCGCGTAGTGCCCTGGATTCGGCTTCGCCTCTTCGATTGCGCTGGTGAACTCGCTGCGGCTCGCTTGCTCGACCTCGCGTTCGGCGAACCAGGCCGCCGGATCCTCCAGCAGGCGCTGGTATCCGTCCATCGGCGGCTCGCCCAGCTTGTCCCAGAGGCCGTCCCCGCCGCGAAACGTCGGAATCCCCGACTCCTTCGACATCCCAGCACCAACCAGTGCGATCACATAGCTCGCATCGAAGATGATGCGCGCCGCGATCTCCAGTTGGTCATCGAGTTCACTCATAGCGCCCTTATGATAGCGAGTCCCGATCTCCATCCCGAGCCCGTCGAGGGATGCGAACGTGCAGCGCGACTCAAAGCCCGCGTTGCGGAGCAACCGCCTAGCTCACCGCAGGCTAGCCCTTGTCCTGGATGACGAACACGCCGGTGCCGCGGGCTACAGTCTTTCCGCTAGCCTCGTCGCGGATCTCGACATCGGCGAACGAAATGCGCCGCCCCGACTGCACCACGCGACCCTCGGCGAGCAGGCTGCCCCCTGTGACGGGCCTCAGGTATTGGAGGCTGGCCTCGACAGTGAACACCTGAGCCGCCTCGCCTCTCAACGTGCGCAGCGCGTTCCCCATGGCACCATCGGCGATGGCTGGCAAGACGCCGCCGTGAACGATGCCATCGGCGTTCAGATGTGCGTCCTGGATCTCCACACGTAGGACGGCGCGACGGTCCTCGATTTCGACGATCGACATGCCCATCGCTTTGTAGTAGGGAGACGTTTGCGCGAACTCGCGTACGAAGGCCAGCCGCGATTCGAGGTCGTCGCTCAAGAAGTTGCCTCCCACCCGCGCGACCTATCAAGCCACCAGCGGGCAATCATCCCTCGTCTGGGCGCGAAAAGCATCGCCGCCGCGAAGAATGCCGTAGCCGTCAGCACAATCGACGCGCCTGAGGCCACTTCTCCATAGTAAGAAACGTACAAACCGATCACGGCCGAAGCTACCGCGATCACCACGCCCAGGTAGATCATG
>JADFPV010000097.1 GCA_022562155.1 Chloroflexota bacterium | reverse complement strand
CCAGTCCGGATTGCAGGCTGCAACTCGCCTGCATGAAGTCGGAGTTGCTAGTAACCGCCGGTCAGCATACGGCGGTGAATACGTTCCCGGGCCTTGTACACACCGCCCGTCACGTCATGGGAGTCGGCTGCATTTGAAGCCGCTGCGCCAACCTTCGGGAGGCAAGCGTCGAGGATGAAATCGGCAACTGGGACGAAGTCGTAACAAGGTAGCCGTACGGGAACGTGCGGCTGGATCACCTCCTTTCTAGGGAGTGTCTGGGTCCTTGCGTGAGACAAGAGTGTTGGAAATTGTTCGCCGAGGTGTTTGGCGAGCAATGACTAGCCGCTCGCGCAAGCCAGCCCTCCATAGGTCATTCGGTGCGTCTCTGATTCGTCAGGGCTCCCACCGTTAGGCCCGCTCGAAGCCCATTCGAGCCCCGCTCCCCGCGGGAACTTCCTGTCGTTCTCCAACTGGCAAGGCCAGTCCAGGAACCATGTACTCAACTGGTTAGCGCCAGCACCAACGGTTGCGGGCCGGTGGTTCCTTCAGGCACGCTGCCTGTATAATCCTCAATAAGCTACCGGGCCATTAGCTCAGCTGGTTAGAGCGCAGTCCTGATAAGACTGAGGTCGGTGGTTCGAGTCCACCATGGCCCACCAGGTTCTCCATCCAGGACCAGCATGCGGCGGTGCAGAATCTTGGGGTTCGTATACGTCCTCCGGAGTACGAAAAATAGTCGCCTCTACACGGGCTCCACAAACGAGCTAGTCCGCCGGATCGCTGAGCATCAACGCGGCAAGGCGCCCTCTACGAGACATCTGCGTCCCTTGGTTCTGGTTCATACAGAGGAGCATGCTACTCGGCTTAAAGCCCGTCGCAGGGAGCGCTTCCTCAAGACCGGTCAAGGACGAGGGGGAGCTTGGCAGGCTGCTCGCTGGCTCACCTGGTTAGCGCGGCCCGCCTTGGCGGGCAGGCCGGTGGTTCGGCCGGACGGCCGCCCGTCTGGGCGAGTCCACCATGGCCCACCAGCCATCATCCACACCACCCGTTCCGTTCCCTCCCCTAAACCACACCATTCCGAACCTGCGTATAGACCAAGTGCGCCCACAACGCCACCACGGGCAGCGGCTTGGCCATGTGGTAGAAGATCACACCCCAGACAGGCCACGACTCCTGAATCGACAGCAGGCCGCTCGCTGGCAGACTCGCGTCGCTGACGGCGTTGACGAGCCAGTACGGAGTTGGCAGCGCGATCATCACGAAGACCAGAAGCGCCAGCGGACGGCTCGCGGGCCGTAGGGCGACCAGCAGAGCCAGCACCGGCAGGAGCATCACGTAGTGATGCTCCCACGCGGTGTACACCAAGAAGAATGTGGCGACCCAGAGACCGAACAGCGCCAGGACATCGGGTCGCGCAGGTAGAAACGTCACGGCCAGCCCGACGCCCACAATGACGATAAGGACCACAGCGACCACCCCCGGAAGGCTCGTCGCAGACGAATCGAACGCGAGGTAGCTGTTCCGAAACAGCGCGAGTAAGCCGTGTTCGCCCGAAGAGTACTGGAGAAAACGCTGATCGAGATCGAGAAAGAAGCGCATCTCCCCTACCCGCCGTTCGTAGTCGAAGAGACCCAGACCGCCGTCCAGCACCTGACCGAGGTTGATCCAGAGGAAGTACTCGAAGTCCCTCCATCGCGCGAGGTAGTAAGGAATGTTCAAGGCTAAGAGCGCGCCTGCGATCGCGATAGGCTTCCACCAACCGCCGCGAACGAGCACCGGGGCTAACAGCACACTGCTGCTCTTTGTCACGACCGAAATCGCCCACGGTACGCCGCCTGAGAACTGGCGGCCTCGCACCAGCCCAATCCCCAAAAGCAACGTGAACGTCGCCATCAGAAACGAGAACTGGCCGACGAACTGTTCCACGTAGAACGGCGTGTACAGGAACCACATCGACGCCGCGATCAGGCCCCACTTCCCTCGGCCGGTGATCTGCCACGTAAGGTAGGCGTTCACGACGAGCAGAAGTTCGTTGAAGCTCACCCAGCCCCAGTAGGCAGCCCACGCAGGAAGCGCATTCAGCGGCACGGCAAGGACGTAGGCAACGCTAGGGAGGTATCGAAACGGATTGTGGTGCGGTGTTACGGACGTGTCCGCGGCATCGAAGTAGTAGACGGAGCGGTTCTCTAGAGCGTTGTGCCCAGCCTCATAGACGCTAAAGAAATCGATCCCTTGCGGCAGGCTGTGGGAGTTATCGAACCACGTGTCCAGATATCCCCAGAACAGCGAGCCCATCATGCCTAGATGGGCGATTACGGCCGTTGCCAGGAGCAGGTACGGCCATTGCTCTCGGGCGGCGTCCCGCAGCGTCCTTGCCAAATCGTCCTGACCTTCCTTTGACAACAGTCGTCTGGAGGACACGCTAACGCGCACTTCGGTCTGACGGCAACGGCCCAGACATCGCCGATTGGCGGCTGAGGAATTCGATCAGGTAGACTTTCAGCCGCTCACTGCGTCAACCATCTTCAGCGCTAGGACGAACCTACTGCAGAACCGACACGCTCGCTTCCCTACCCTAATCGGCCTGTTCCTCACCACCATGACCACGCTGACGTACGAGGTCCTGCTGACCCGCATCTTCAGCGTCACCATGTGGTATCACTTCGCGTTCATTGCGGTGTCCGTAGCACTGTTCGGGCTGACGGTAGGCGCATTGCTCGTGCATCTCCGCCCTGCCCTCTTCCGCGCTGAACAGACGTCAGAGCGGCTAGCACAGGCCGCCGGTCTGTTCAGCATCACAATTGCCATCACGTTCGTCACGCAGCTCACAATCCCGTTCAACCCCGAATGGACGTTCCTCGGCGTCTACTCGTCGATGCTGCTCTACCTCCTCATCTCAATCCCCTTCATCTTCAGCGGCATCGTCGTCGCCCTCGCGTTGTCGCGCTTTCCCAAACAGGTCGGCCAGCTGTACGCGGCCGACTTGGCGGGCGCGGGCTTGGGCGCGATCGCCGTCATCTGGCTACTCGACCTAACAGAGGACGGACCTTCAGCCGTGATCGCCATCGCCGGCCTGGCCGCGGTCGGTGCCCTTGCGTTCGCGATAGGTGGCCGGCACGTTCGACTCGGGCAGCTAGCCGGCATTACGACGGTCCTACTCATAAGTGTAGCTAGCGCTAACGCGTACGCAGCTCAGGATGGCGACGCGTTCATCCGCATCCTCTGGGCCAAGGGCGAACGTGATTCCGCGGGCATTCACGAGACTTGGAACGCATTCTCGCGGATCAAGGTCAGCGAGGACCCCGAACCCGCCAAGCCGTTCGCCTGGGGCTTAAGCCCTACATACTCAGGTGGCGACCCTCCTGAGGAACTCCTCCTGCAAATCGACTCCGCGGCGGGCACAGTGCTCACCCGGTTCGACGGCGACACCAGCGATCTCGATTACCTGAAGTTCGACGTGACCAACGTTGCCCACTACCTGCGAGAAGACGCAGACGTCTTCGTGATGGGCAGCGGCGGCGGTCGCGATGTGCTCACAGCCTTAGCGTTTGAGCAGTCGTCTGTGACCGCTGTCGAACTGAACGGCGACATCCTCGACCTCGCCAACAATCGCTTTGGCGACTTCACAGGCCATCTGGACCAGCGCCCTGACGTCAATATTATTTCCGGTGAGGCGCGTAGCCATCTCGCTTCGTCCGACGATCGGTTCGACATCATTCAGATCTCGCTGATCGATACCTGGGCCGCAACTGCGGCAGGCGCGTTCGCGCTGTCCGAGAACGCGCTGTACACCATCGAAGCGTTCGAGCTGTTTCTCGACCACCTCACAGAGGATGGTGTGCTCAGCGTCTCGCATTGGTACGTCAACGACCAGCCGACCTCTTCGTACCGGCTGACGGCGCTGGCAGCCGCCGCGCTCCGCGAGGTCGGCGTTTCTGATCCGACCAGACATCTCATGTTCCTGCGCAGCCCGGGAGAGGACGCGTTCTTCCCGTCCGTTGGCACGGTGCTAGTCAGCCGCGAGCCGTTCAGCGACCAGGACATCGAGGAGATGCAGGCGGTGGCCGAACGGATGGAGTTCGAGGTCATGCTCGCACCGGGTACAGGCGATCCGACGTTCGCCGCGATCGCCGCAGCGGCTGACCCAACCTCCGTGGACATCGGCGGCCCGGGGGACATGTCCGCGCCGACAGACGATCGGCCGTTCTTCTTCCAGATGATCCGCTACCAGGACCTCTTCGATCCGTCACTCTACGACGACGCGACCGCCGAGTTCCTGACGCGCCCCGTTCTCGTGCTCTTCAGCCTGGCGATCGCCGTCATCGGCCTTTCGCTGGCCTTGATACTGCTGCCAATATTGCTGTCGACTACGCGCTCTGCTCTGCAAGGACTGGCGCCGATGGTCGTCTTCTTCGCGGCGATCGGCCTGGGGTTCATCTTCATCGAGATCTCGCAGATGCAGCGCCTGATTATCTTCTTAGGCCATCCGACGTACTCTCTCTCAGTGGTCCTCTTCACACTGCTGGTCTTCGGCGGCATCGGCAGCTTCACGACGCAGCACGTCATCAAGCCGGCTCTAGCGCCAACTCTCCTCATCCCATTCGCGGCGTTATTCGTCATCCTCCTCGCGTTTGGGCTGCTCACTCCATCGATCATCGACCAGTTCTCCAGCTCGGGAACAAATACCCGTATCCTCGTAGCGGGAGCCATGCTGGCGCCCATGGGCTACTTCATGGGCATGCCCTTCCCGATCGGCATGAAGGTCGCCGCGCTTCGCCCAACATCGCCTACGGCCTTCTTCTGGGGAGTCAACGGCGCGACTTCGGTCGCGGGCTCAGTGCTGACGACGGCTGTCGCCCTAGGCTGGGGCCTCTCGATGTCGTTCTGGGTCGGCGTTGGAAGCTACGTCGTCGCTGCCATCGGCTTGGCCATCATCATCCGGCGTGGCCGGGTCTAGCCCCGCGCTTGCGGAATCTTACACGTCTGGTAACATTGCTCACCAACACATTTGCCGCGTATCTATAATGATGGGAGTACGACCAGACAGACCAAGTCCGAGAAGGAGACAAGCATGGCAGACGTGAAAGTGTACGGTGCACCCTGGTGCCCCGACTGTAGGCGCTCAAAGCAGTTCTTCGCCGAGATGCGCGTTCCATACGACTGGATCGACATCGATCAAGATGAGAGTGGCGCGCAGTTGGTCAAAGACAAGAACAACGGCAAGCAGATCATCCCAACGATCATCTTCAAGGACGGAACGCTCCTCGTCGAACCAAGCAATGACGAACTGGCGCGAAAGCTCGACTTGACCATGAAGGCAACTCGTAGCTACTACGATCTGATCATCATCGGTGGCGGGCCGGCGGGACTAACGGCCGCCATCTACGGCGCTCGGGAAGGCATCGACACGCTTGTGATCGAGAAGAGCGCGTTCGGCGGGCAGGCCGGGGTAACAGAGCGCATCGACAACTTCCCAGGATTTCCGGACGGCATCGCCGGATCGGAGCTGGTCGACCGCATTGTGCGGCAGGCGCGCAAATACGACGTCGAGCTGCTCTCGGCCGTCGGCGTGAAGTCTCTAAAGCCCCAAGACGGTTACATCATCGTCGAAACGGACAGCGGCGAGGGGTACTGCTCGCGAGCAGTGATCGTCACGACCGGGTCCACGTACCGGCGTACCGGCGCTCCGGGCGAAGCGGACTTAATCGGCGCGGGCGTCCACTTCTGCGCTACATGCGATGGACCGTTCTACAAGGGATCGGAGGAGATCATGGTGATCGGAGGCGGCAACTCAGGCGCTGAGGAAGGGCTGTTCCTGGCCGAGTTCACGGACAAGGTGACGCTGCTTGAGTACTCACCAGAACTGGCCGCTAGCGCCCTGTTGCAAGAAAAGATCCGTTCGCACCCAAAGTTCGAGATCCACACTAATACGGAAGTGAAAGAGTTCAAGAGCAAGGACGGCAAGCTGGACGCCGTGATCGCCGAGAATCGTGAGACGGGCGAACGGCTCGAGTTTCACCCAAAGGGCGCATTCGTGTTTATCGGCCTCACGCCAAACTCGGATTTCCTTAAAGGGTCGGTCGATTTCGACAAGTGGGGATTCATAGAAACGGACGACTCCATGATGACATCGCTACCAGGCGTGTTCGCCGCCGGGGACCTGCGAGCAGGCAGCACCAAACAGCTAGCCTCCGCCACTGGAGAAGGCGCCTCCGCGCTGCTCATGGTGAGGCAGTACCTCCAGAAGCATGGCGATGTTGCCGAGCACGCCCAGGCGTCCTAACAATTCGTAGCGGAATAAAAGACCGGCAACTATGAAGTACGACTTCGATCTGACTGTTATCGGAGGTGGCTCGGCTGGCCTCCTCGCGGCCAGGGTCGCACCAAATTTGGGCGTGAAGACGGCCCTGATCGAGCGCGGCCGGCTCGGGGGCGACTGCCTGTGGACCGGCTGTGTGCCAAGCAAAGCCCTGCTCGCCAGCGCCAAGGCGGCGCATACGCTGCACACCGCGGACCGATTCGGCCTGCCAGGAAGCGACGCCCCGATCGACACAGCAAAGGTCTGGCAGCGGATCCACGACATCCAAGAAGATATCGCGGCGCATGAAGACAGCCCTGAAGCAGTCGCGGCGGGCGGAACCGAGGTCATCTTCGGGGAGGCGCTGGTCGAGGACGGCCACCGTGTCCGCGTCGGCGATCGCGTTATCTTCACCCGCTATATTTTGATCTGCACTGGCTCCTGGCCGACCGCCCCCCCGATCGACGGCCTTCAGGAGATCGGTTTTCTAACAAGCGAAACGATCTTTCAGCTTGAGCGAGCGCCCGCCTCTTTACTGATCGTCGGCGGGGGTCCGATCGGGGTAGAGATGGCGCAGGCGATGAACCGCCTCGGCGTGAAGGTGACGTTGCTGGAGGCCTTCGACCGCATTCTCACACGCGACGAGCCAAGCTTGTCTGAACAGTTGCTCGCCGTGCTACGGAACGAAGGAGTCGATGCGCAGGTGGGCGTCCGGCTCGAACGTGCAGAGCGACACAACGGGAAGACGTTGTATGGCGAGGCCGGCGGCGGTAAAGAAACCTGGTCCGCCGACGAGATCTTCGTGGCGGCGGGACGGGCACCGAACATCGAGTCGCTCGGGCTGGCGAAGGCGGGCGTCGAAACGGGGCCCAAGGGCGTAATCGTCGACAAGCATCTGCGATCGAGCGTCTCATCGATCTACGCCGTCGGCGATTGCGCCGGCCGTTTCCTCTTCACACACAGCGCCGGTGCCGAGACAGGCGCCGCGCTCCGCAATATGTTCTACCCCGGCGGGCAAGATGCGCCAACGATCGTGCCCTGGACGACGTTCACAGATCCCGAGCTGGCCCACGTTGGCGTGACGTCCGAAGAGGCGCGGAAGGCTCACGGCCAGGACGGCATCTGTCTCCATGAGGCCGACCTTGCGAAATCAGACCGGGCTCGCGCAGACAGCGCCTCATCCGGCAAGATCGTCGTTGTCACGAAGAAGGGATCGCACGAGATTCTAGGTGCGCATATTCTCGGGCCATCCGCGGGCGAAATGATCGGCCAGTTCTCTCTAGCGATCCAGCAACAGATCCCGCTCGTTCCGGCGTTTCGAGATCTGATCCAGGTCTACCCTACATATGCCACATCAATCACGCAGCTCACGGAAGAGGCCGTCTACGAGCAGTTGGAGCGTCCCTTCTATCGAGCGGCCAGGAAGCTCGGCGATTTGTTGGGCGAATAGTGGCTCGCTTGCCGCAGTCGCGGGGCTCCTGTTACGCTCACCAAGAACGAGCGAACTGGGGCTGTAGCTCAGCTGGGAGAGCGCTGCCTTTGCAAGGCAGAAGTCGCGGGTTCGAGTCCCGCCAGCTCCACC
>JADFPV010000096.1 GCA_022562155.1 Chloroflexota bacterium | reverse complement strand
GGCTGGGTCCAGGAGCGCATCGATCTCACGGAGTACGCAGGCACGGTGATCCAACTTCGCTTCGAATACATCACGGACACGGCGCTCCAGCAACCAGGCTTCGCCATCGATAACATCGCCGTCCCGGAGATCGGGTTCTTGGACGACGCCGAACGAAACCTGCCTGCCAAGCAGGCAGGCGTCGGCGGCTGGCATCGTGAAGGTTTTCGCTTGCTCGGAGAGCGGCTCGATCAGACGTTCCAGTTGCGGTTGATTACGCTGGTGTCCCCGCCGGACGTACGATCGATCGTCGTGGCTGACGGCAACCGTGCCAGCGTAAAGCTCCCCGGCCTTGGCGTCGACTACCAGAGCGCCGTCATCGTCGTGGTGGCAACCACGGACGGCACCACAGAGCCCGCGAGCTATCATTATCAGATGACACAGAGCACCGAATCTGGTTAGATTTCATTCGGCTGGTGGCAGCCGCATCCACAACCCATTTGAGAAGGAGACTATAGATGGCCACGCCGCAAGAAGAAATACAACAGCAGGCCGGCAAGGTGATCGGACAGTTGGCCGGATACGTTGGCGTCAGGGCGATGGACATGGGCCTACGCCTAGGGATGTTCGCGGAGTTAGCGAAGCATCCGGAGGGCCTCACGCCCGACGAACTGGCGCAGAACCTGAGCATGGATGCCTTCTATCTAGGCGTGTGGTGCAACGCGGCGTTTGGCGCTGAGGTGCTGGATGCCGACGGCGACAAGTTCAAGCTGGCGCCCCACATGGACAAGCTGCTGCTGGATCAGGACTTCCCCGGTTACGTTGGAGGGCTGCCAACCATCATGGTTCAGCCGGAGCTGTTCGATGCGTTCGCCACGAACTTGCCTTCAGGCAAGCGCATTTGGTGGGACGAATGCAGTCCTGAATGGATTCAGGCAGTGAGCCTGACCGCGAGGCCGTTCTACTCGCGCCTGATTCCGGCTGGGATCGATCGTGTGCCAGGCCTGTCAGACGTCTTGGCAGGAGATGTGAAAATCATGGACCTCGCCTGCGGAGCGGGCGTAGGACTCCAGAAGCTGGCAGCGGCATATCCCACGGCGACCCTGGTGGGCGTCGACGGCGATGCGCACTCGCTGGAAGTCACCGGCAAGAAGATGAAGGAAGCTGGCCTGGATGGCCGCGTGTCTCTGGTGCAGAGCGCGTTTGAGGACCTGGACGCCGGTGTCGATTTCGATGTTGTGATCATCAACGTCTCAATGCACGAATGCCGCGACATCGACAAAGTGACGCAGAACGTCAATCGGACGCTAAAGCCGGATGGCTACTTCGTGATCTCAGACTTCCCGTTCCCGGCCACGGTCGATGGCCTTCGGACGCCGCCCGCGCGCGTCATGGGCGGCATCCAGTTCTTCGAGGCGATGATCGACGACCAACTGCTGCCGACTCAGGCCTACGTCGATCTGCTCAACAAGCATGGCTTCAAGAACGTGGACGCCTTCGACATGACGCCCGTACACGCGGTCACGTACGGTCAGAAGTAGCGCCTGCGCCAGCCGTCTTACCCCTGCCTAATAGCAGGCTGGCTTGGCTTGGCCAGTTCTACGGAGAAGCTTCCGGAACGGCCGTTAGCAGGTAGCGGCGCTCGATGTCCTTCTCTAGCTCGATGAGTTCTTCACGCCGCGGATGATGGCCGACGCCTTCACGCACGACTTCGAGGAGGTGTCGTAACAAGCTTCTGCGTTCGAGGAGAGGGAGCTTGGCGTGTCGCGCGTAGGAAAGGCCCTGGCTACCCAGCACGTGATACGGATAGTAGTCGTCCTTGCCGTTAGCGGTTATGACTTGCTCAAGATAGCCTTGCCCTTCGGCGAACCATTCGTTCGATTCTAAGGCATCTGGATACTTGCCAGCCTTCTTGATCAGAAGGTACGCATATTCCGTGTCAACCGCTAGGTTATCGGGTGCGAGTGATCTTGCCTGGTCAAGGAATTGCCTCGCGTACTCGAGATCTCCTTCTTCGACCTCAAGACTTCCTCTCTGCAGCCAGTAGTGATAGTCATAGTCAAGCAGGTCCTCGATCCTGGAATAGATCGTGCGGCCAGCATCCGCCGTTGTCATTCGCAGCATGAAGTCGTGATTGATGAATCTTGCCAGGCGCCTCCACGGTCGGGCTGAGTACGGCAAGTCTCTCCGCGAACGAGTGGAGAAAGCAAAGCAGACACCCTCTAGCGCCGGACCCACATCCAGGTTACGCCGCATTTGGTTGACGACTTCATCTGCGATCACCCGGTGTCGTGCGCGATATCCGCTATGGACATCATCACGAACAACTAAGTGACGCTGAACCAGTTTCTCTAAGGCATCCAGTGTCTCGTTCGTAGCGTCTCCCGTGGCGAGCAGAAGCTCTTCGCGATCGAGTGTATAGCGCTGGGAGTTAACCAGGCACACGACTCCATAAAGTGTCCTTTGAAGCCCTTTTAGGTCCGAGTATTCTTCATATACGCGGTCTTTGAACCTCTGCCCAGAGGTTGCCTGAATCATGGCGACGAGTAGTTCCCTACCGGCTTCATCGCGGAAAGCCTTTACCCGCTCCTGGTGAGACTTGCCCTTCAAAACGCCGAGCTTGTTGTGACGGTCTAGAGTCTCAATGAGCGCGTCGATGTCATCATCGGTTAGAGGAGGCATGGTCAGCTCCACAGGCTAAATGCCAGACAGAGTCTTCACATCAAGTAGACCCTCGACCTTGGCTGAACGGAGCGCCGCTGCGAATAGGACACCCGACCGGATCTGTGGAAGTTCACGGGCCCATCCAGACAGGAGACCGCCGAAAAGGTCACCATCGTCGACCAAGATCGCGACCGGTTCAGTTGTGTTATGCACGAGGTCTCGGAGGCGGTGGGGTTCCACGTTTGACTGCTCATCCAGCCAATACACGGGTACACCATCGGCTGTTAACTTCAGGCCTAGGCGCATCAGAGAGGTGCTCTTGCCCGAGCCAGCTGTTCCCGTTAGGACGAGCGGCGGAGCCTCGTCAGAAGCTTTGAGCATAGAGGTTGCGGTACGGTATGCTTCGGCGTCTGCCTCTCGTTCTATAGCTAGCCCCTGTTGGATGTCATTCCATGTGGGCTCGTGGCCCATCAGATAATCACCACTGGGTTCCCTCAAGGCAGATGCAAGCTCTCCTATAACTTGAGGAAGACTGCGGCGGAGCTCAGTCTGCGTACGCGCACGGATCGCTGCGTGTCCTTCTTCATTCGCGTCTGAGGCGGGCCTTAGAACCTTTTCTTCGAACTGAGAGGCGGTCATCTCTACGAATTCGATGTTCAGCTCGCGTAGCAGGACACGCTTGGCTGCGTTAAGGCTCGGTGAGACTAAATAGGACCTAGGGCGCACTTCATGTGTACCACGGGGTCCTTTCGTCAACCGTAACTCCACGTACTGCCAGAAGAGAGGTTCTTCAAGTTTTGTTCCTACGAAGACCACTGGCCTAGTTAGTAGTTCATTCGCGCATACGATGTACCATTGCTCTGGACGTGAGGCCCGTGATCCGTAGTCGAGCGCTGAGAACGTTAGATCATCTAGGTCGTCTGCGACGAAGCCGTTGAGATGCACAACATCAAGGCCACCCGGAGTTGGGCGTTCTGATTCGGAGTTGGAAGTGGCAGAGACGGCTCGAACGGCTCGTCCAAGGTTGAATCTCCGCGCCGCCGCGAGTTCAAGATCATCGATGTTCAAGCTGTAGCAGCGAGCCCATGGGGCAGACAACCACGTCGCGTAGTAGTCTGGCAGACTCTCAGCATCGACCTGGAGGCGGCCCTTGATTAGCTCTTGGAGCCCTTTAGGATCCCTACTCTTGGCCGCATGGAAAGCGTCCCCAAGTGTTGTCCCTTCGTCGAATTCTTCGTCTGGGAAGGCCAGTCGCCAGCACATGGATGCTAGCTGGTAGCTAGACGGAAGCTGCTCGCCAGATGAGGCCCGTGCGTCGGCCGAGAACCCGGCGCCAAGGAAGAGTATGGGAAGGCCATGGCTCATTTGGAAACGCAAGTGAGCCAGCGTGTCGTCGAGTTCTGGCATTCCTGGCGGGGTCACGGTCTCCTACAATCTGCGCCGTCGGCTTCGGAACTATTATAGCCTCGTGGGACGAGCTTCGCTCTTGTGCCAGCCAGCAACTGCTCCGTACCATTGCCTCGCCATGATGATCGCCGTGATCGGGGGCGATAACCCCTCGCAGGACGTACTGCCCGCTGCCGAAGCTGTCGGTAAGGAGATCGCATCCCAGGGACACACCTTGATTTGCGGCGGCCGAGGCGGCGTGATGGAGGCAGCCTGCAAGGGGGCCCGAGAGGCCGGCGGTCACACTATCGGCATCATGCCTGGGCACAGCAACTCCGATGCGAACGAGTACGTAGAGTTCCCGATCGTGACGAATATGGGTTTCGCACGCAACGCCATTATCGCGCTTACGGCCGACGCTCTGATAGCCATCGATGGCTCGTACGGCACGCTATCTGAGATCGCGATGGCTTTGGGCTACGGTAAGCCCGTCATCGGGCTCGATACCTGGCGTCTTACGCCCGGCAGTGGCGTGGAGGACGATCGCATTGTGCGGGCCGAGAGCCCTGCGCAGGCCGTCGAGCGCGCGATTGCTGCCGCAGGAGGTGGCGAGGCGTGACGGACGACCCTCGCGAAGAGCTGCGTGAGGCTATTGGCAGTCTGACGGACGATCAGGTGCAGACGGTGTTCGGCTGGTTGGGCGTTCTGGAGAGGCGAGACCCCGCCGAGGCAGGCGAGCAGAGCGTCGGCACATTAGGCGATGCACTGGGCATGGTCACCGAAGCGCGCGAACCGGGCAAGTCACGCATGCGGCTAGACATCGACCAGAAATGGCACAATCCCAACGGCGTCCTCCACGGCGGCGTCATCTACACCATGGTTGACTACAGCATGGGCGGCGCCGTGCAGCCGAACCTGCCTGACGGCGAGTTCTGCACGACGATTGAAGCCAAGATCAACTACCTAGCCGCGGTGCGCGGAGGAACCCTGACGGTCGAGACGGAGGTCGTGAAACAGGGGCGCAACATCGCCTTCACGGAATCGAAGGTCAAGGACGACAAAGGACGCCTTGTCGCCACCGCCAGCGGTTCCATGTTCATCGTCCGCCCGCAGCAGTAGGGGCGATCATCCGGTCGCCCAGCAGGGAGGAACTTCCAGACGTGAAGATCGAAGCCGTCCAGGCTCGCGAAATCCTCGACTCCAGAGGTAACCCGACTCTGGAGGTAGACGTGACGCTGGAGGGCGGCGCGATGGGCCGCGCGGGCGTGCCGTCCGGGGCCAGCACGGGCGCCCATGAGGCGCTGGAGCTACGTGACGGCGACGAGGCGCGCTATCGAGGCCTGGGCGTCCTGAAGGCCATCGGGCACGTGAATGGTGAGATCGCTGACGCGATCAAGGGAGACGATGCGGAAGACCAGGAGGCGATCGATAAGAAGCTAATCGATCTCGATGGCACGCCAACGAAGTCGCGTCTTGGGGCGAACGCGATATTAGGCGTCTCGTTGGCGGTCGCACATGCGGCAGCGTCGGCTAAGGGCGTGCCACTGTACCGCCATCTGGGCGGCGAGGAAGCGAATTTGCTGCCTGTGCCGATGTTCAACATCCTCAACGGCGGCAAGCACGCCGACAACTCCACCGATTTCCAGGAGTACATGGTGATGCCCATCGGCGCGCCCACGTTCACCGAGGGGCTGCGCATGGCCGTCGAGGTCTACCACGCGCTCGCGAGGCTGATCCGCGATCGCGGTCTGTCGACGACAGTTGGCGATGAAGGCGGCTTCGCGCCTCCGGGCCTCGCGAACGAGGAGGCGATCGAACTCGTGACGGAGGCGATCGAGGTGGCGGGCTACCGCCCCGGCGATGACGTCGCAATCGCGATCGACCCCGCGACGAGCGAGCTGTACCAGGACGGCTCGTACGTGCTGGAGCGGGAGGGCCGCACGCTCTCTCCAAAAGAGCTGGTCGACCTCTGGGAGGACTGGTGCGCCCGTTATCCCATCGTCAGCCTCGAGGACGGAATGGCCGAGGACGACTGGGAAGGCTGGTTGAAGTTGACGGAGCGGTTCGGCGACAAACTCCAACTCGTCGGCGACGATCTGTTGGTCACGAATGTCGAGCGCATCGAACGGGCGATCAGCGAGAAGTCGTGTAACTCAGTCCTGATCAAGCTCAACCAGGTCGGCACGCTCACCGAGACGCTGGCAGCCATCAGCACGGCACGGGTGGCTGGCTGGACGGTCGTGATCAGCCATCGCAGCGGTGAGACAGAGGACACGACGATCGCCGATCTCGTCGTCGCGACCGGCACGGGCCAGATCAAAACCGGCGCGCCAGCACGCAGCGAACGCACCGCGAAGTACAACCGCCTACTGCGTATCGAGGAGGAGCTAGGCGCCTCGGCGCGGTACGCGGGCAAGGACGCGTTCGCGCGGTAGGCCCCTTCCCGTGGGACGGGCTTTAGCCTGTCCAGGCTCGCGGCTAGCGCATCCTTCCCTTCTGCTTCATTCAGGGCAAGCGACAGGCTCATCCTTCGACAAGCTCAGGATGGCAATTGACCAGGCTTAGGATGAAGATCAAGCTGTGACACCATCGCAGGCGGCAGAATGAGCCGCGAAGGCGGTAGAATGCGACGAAGGTAGGCAGACGATGTTGACCGCGTACATTAGCGCAGCCATGGCCCGGGCCCGCTACAAGATCATCGAAGATGGGAACTACTTCGGCGAGATACCGGCCCTCCAAGGTGTCTGGGCGAGTGCGAAGAACCTGGAAAGCTGCCGGCAGGAGCTCCAGGAAGTGCTTGAGGACTGGCTCGTCCTTAAGTTGCGCGATGGCGACCCTATCCCCAGAATCGGCAGGGTGCAAGTGGCGCGCGCCTCTGCCTGACCGTGCGCCCACTCTCCCGCCGAGAACTCATCAGGCGGTTCCGCAAGCTGGGCTTCGTTGGTCCGGAGTCCGGCGCTAAACATGCCTTTATGAAACAAGGCCGGCTGAAGGTACACATCCCCAATCCTCACCGGCGGCCCATATCCGTGCCCTTGCAGAAGGAGATACTTCGACAGGCTGGACTCACACAGGCGGAGTGGGAGAACGCCTAGGCGCTACGGACGGATGCCTCGTTCGCGGGTGCGGTAGCGGACATTAACGCCCCGGCGCTGATCCTGCAGTTCGCAACTGGGATGATGGGCAGCCTGTCGCCGCAGGCTCACGGCTAGCGCATCCTTCCCTTCAGCTTCGCTCAGGGCAAGCGTCAGGCTCATCCTTCGACAAGCTTAGGATGACAATCGACCAGGCTGAGGATGAAGATCAAGCTGTGCGCCCGCCCAACCCTGTGGTACAGCATCCCCCCAACCCCCGTGGGACAGGCTTCAGCCTGTCGCGTTTCTTGACCTACGGTGACAGCCGTCGTGGAAGACAGTTGTCCCGAAGGTCAGCCGTTCCAGACTCCGTGGGACGGGCTTTAGCCTGTCGCGTTCCCTTCGGCCCTAGGTCAGGGTCTTCAGCATTCCCACACTCCCTGTGGGACCGAGTCTAAAGACCCTTCCCCCACGAATGAGTCGCGGACCGAGGGCGCTTTCTAGAGGATCATCCTGCCGGACTGACGGGTTCACAGTACAATAGCTGTATGGACAATCGTCCTGTTGGCCTCTTCGACTCGGGTGTAGGCGGACTCACGATCTGGCGCGCCACGAAGGCGCTGCTCCCGCAAGAGAGCCTGATCTTTCTGGCCGATAGCGGGCATGTGCCTTACGGCGAGAAGGGGCCTGAAGAGATTCACGACCTCACGACGCGCATCGTCCGCTTCCTCAAGCAGTTCGACGTCAAGCTGATCGTCGTCGCCTGCAACACGGC